>JALFIV010000090.1 GCA_022775385.1 Clostridiales bacterium | reverse complement strand
GTCGGACATCGAGACGATGGCATATGAGGGCGCGGGCGAGGCCGGCGATATCGCAGAGGCGGCGGAGCAGAAGATCTACGCGGTGCGTCACGGGCGCGAGGTGCGCGGACTGAGCCACATCAAGAGCGTCATCATGGATGTTTACAGCCGGCTGGACGAGCTGTCCCGCAGTGACAGCGGCCTGCCCGGCCTGCCGACCGGCTATCCGGAGCTGGACCGCCAGCTCACCGGTCTGAACAAATCCGACCTGATTCTGATCGCGGCGCGCCCCGGTATGGGCAAGACCGCGTTTGCGCTCAATCTCGCACTGAACGCCGCGAAAAAGAGCGAGAAGGACGTCGTATTGTTCCAGCTCGAGATGAGCAAGGATCAGCTGGCGTCCCGTCTGCTCTCGCAGGAGGCGCTCATCGACTCGCAGAAGCTCAAGACCGGCGAACTCGATCCGGACGACTGGGTCAAGATCGCCCGCGCGTCCAACCGCTTGGCAAAGACGCATATCTACGTAGACGACAATCCGGCGGTCACGGTCGCGGAGATCAAGGCGAAATGCCGCCGTTTGGGCGACAATCTCGGTCTGATCGTCATCGACTACCTGCAGCTGATGCAGTCGGGCAAGCGGACGGAGAACCGCGTCAACGAAATTGCGGATATCTCCCGTTCGATGAAGATCATGGCAAAGGAACTGGATGTTCCGGTCATCTGTTTGTCTCAGCTGTCGCGTGCGGTGGAAAAGCGCGAGGACAAGCATCCGCTGCTGTCTGACCTGCGTGAATCCGGCGCGATCGAGCAGGATGCCGATATTGTATTATTTATCTATCGCGACGACTATTATAATGACGAGAGCGAGGATAAAAATGTTGCGGAAATCATTATTGCGAAAAACCGTCACGGCTCGACCGGTTCGCTCAAACTGCAGTGGGTTGGTCAGTACACGACGTTCTCCAATCCGGACCGGATTCACGAATAAATGAAACGGACGGTTTGGACTACCATACAGGAGGAGCATCTGATCTCTCCGGGGGACCGCGTGCTGTGCGCGCTGTCGGGCGGCGCGGATTCGGTCAGCCTGCTGCTGTGCCTGCAGGAACTGGGGATTTCCGTGTGCGCCTGTCACCTCAACCACTGTCTGCGCGGGGCGCAGTCGGATGCGGATGAGGCGTTCTGCCGGGAACTGTGCCGGCGGTATGACATCCCGTTTGTATCCGGACGGGAGGATGCGGCGGAGGCGGCACGGCGGACGGGTCAGTCGCTGGAGACCGCCGCACGGGAGCTGCGTTATGCGTTTTTTGATGCGTGTGCGCGGGAATTACATGCAGACCGCATTGCGACCGCTCACACCGCGGACGACAATCTTGAAACCATGCTGTTCCGGCTGATCCGCGGGACGGGAGCGGCAGGTCTTGCGGGCATTCCGCCCAAGCGCGGGAACATCATCCGTCCGCTGCTCCGGGTGGAGCGGCACGAGGTCGAACAGTTCCTGCGGTCGCGCAGACAGGAATGGCGCACGGACGCCACCAACGAGGAGGACGGATGCACGCGCAACCGCATCCGGCATCAGGTGGTGCCGGCGCTCAAAGCGATCGCACTGGATGCCGCAAAGCACGCGGGACTGACCGCGCAGCTGCTGCGTCAGGACAACGAGGCGCTCGAGCCGCTCGTACAGGACAATCCGTCCATCGACTGGCTGAACGATCAGCCCGAGGCGATCCGCTCGCGCGCGGTACGACGAATCCTGTGTGCCGCAGGTGTGCCGGAGGGCGAACTGACATACGGTCATGTGCGTGCGGCAGAGGAGCTGTGCCGCCGGGGACGCGGATCGGTCAGCCTGCCGGGCGGATACCGTGCGGAGATCCGTCAGCACACTCTGCAGACGGAGAAAGCCGGAAGGAAAGCGGGAGAAATCCTTGTTGAGCCGGAGTGTGAGACCGAATTCGGAAAGTATACCGTTTTGCTGACCGAACATCCGGAGACCATCCGAGATTCGTTATACACGATACCTCTTTCCTATGATATAATAGAAAAAAAGCCGCTGGTGCTGCGCGGGTGGCGGCCGTCCGACCGGATGATTCTGCCGGAGGCGCGCGGTGCGCGGTCGCTCAAGCGTCTGTATGCCGAGCGCGGCATTGCGCCGTCCGAGCGCGACGGACTGCCGGTTCTGTGTGCAGACGGCGAGATTGCGGCGGCGGCCGGAATCGGCGCGGCGGCCGGAATGGAAACAGAAACAAAAAAACCAGTAGTATGGACGATTCGTGTGGGAAAAGGAGAGAAATCACTATGATGCAGTCAATTGAAAAGGTTCTGTTTACCGAAGAGCAGATCGCGGAAAAAATCAAGGAACTGGGCAGTCAGATTGCCAAGGACTATGCGGGAAAAAATCCGCTCATCATCAGCGTTCTGCGCGGATCGTTTATCTTTATGGCGGATCTTGTCCGCGCGATTGATATCCCGTGCGAGGTGGATTTCCTGTCGGTGTCCAGCTACGGCTCGGGTACCGTTTCGTCCGGCAATATCAAAATGATTCAGGGTCTTGACGGAGATATCAAGGGCCGCCATGTCATCGTCGTGGAGGATATCCTCGACAGCGGACGCACACTGAGCTATCTGATGGAAACCCTGCGCGAGAGCGGCGCGGCGTCCATCTCCCTGTGCACATTTTTGGATAAACCCGAGCGCCGTGTGGTGCCCGTTCATGTAGATTACTGCGGATTCCAGGTGCCGGATGAATTCATCGTCGGCTACGGTCTGGATTATGCACAGCGATTCCGCAATCTGCCGTTTGTCGGCATTCTCAAGCCAGAGGTATACAGCGACTGACAATGAGGGGTTGGTCGGTGTATATCCGATTACGAAGGAGTGAACCCATCTTTTGAAGAAGAAAAGCAACAGCAATCTCAGGGGTCTTGGATTTTACCTGATTATTCTGATGTTCCTGATTATTCTGGTCACCTCTCTGCTGCAGTCTCAGCCGCAGACCGCCGTGACCTATTCGCAGGTCGTCGATGCGTTTGAAAACGAACAGGTTGTTTCCTTTACCATCAAGGACAACGAGCTGGAGGCAACGCTCAAAGACGATTCCGTCCTGAACTACACGCTCGCCGACGGAGAGATTTTCTGGAACGATCTGAGCGATCAGATCCGCCGTCAGCATGAAAAGGGCATCATTAAGGAGTATGATGTCACGAACACCCCGATTCCGTGGTGGACCAGCATCATCCCGTATGTCATTCTGATCGGCATTTTCGCCCTGTTCTGGTTCTTTATGTTCAACCGTCAGGGCGACGGCGGCGGACGCGGCGCCATGCAGTTCGGCAAGGCTCGCGCCAAGCTGGCGGGAGATGACAAGCGCAAGGTGACATTCAACGACGTCGCCGGTGCGGATGAGGAAAAGGCGGAGCTGCAGGAAATCGTTGAATTCCTGAAGAATCCGCAGAAGTTTACCGCGATCGGCGCACGCATTCCGAAGGGCGTCCTGCTGGTCGGACCTCCGGGCACAGGCAAAACGCTGATCGCCCGTGCGGTCGCCGGTGAGGCCGGTGTGCCGTTCCTGTCGATCTCCGGTTCGGACTTCGTCGAGCTGTATGTCGGTGTCGGCGCATCGCGCGTACGCGACCTGTTCGAACAGGCGAAGAAGAACTCTCCGTCCATCGTGTTCATCGACGAGATCGACGCGGTCGGACGCCACAGAGGCGCCGGACTGGGCGGCGGTCACGACGAGCGCGAGCAGACGCTCAACCAGCTGCTGGTTGAGATGGACGGCTTCGGCGCCAACGAAGGTGTCATCGTCGTCGCGGCGACCAACCGTCAGGACATTCTGGATCCGGCGCTGCTCCGTCCGGGACGCTTTGACCGTCAGGTCTATGTCGGCGCACCGGATATGAAGGGTCGTGAGGAGATCCTCAAAGTCCATGCGCGCGGCAAGCCGTTCGCAAGCGATGTCCACTTTGATTCGATTGCCAAATCCACCGCCGGATTTACCGGCGCGGATCTGGAGAATCTGCTCAACGAGTCGGCACTGCTCGCCGCACGCCGCAACCGCAGCAGCATCTCCATGCACGAGATCGAGGATTCCTTCCTCAAGGTCATCATGGGAACGGAGAAGAAGAGCCGCGTCATGACTGAGAAGGAGACCCGTCTGACCGCTTACCACGAGGCCGGACACGCGATTGCCACCCGCTGCCTGCCGACGCAGGATCCGGTGCATACCATCTCGATTGTCCCGCGCGGACGCGCCGGCGGCTTCACAATGAGCCTGCCGCAGCAGGATAAGTTCTATGCCTCCCGTCAGGAGATGCTGGACGATCTGGTTGTCCTTCTGGGCGGCCGCGTTGCGGAAAAGCTCACACTGGACGACATCTCCACCGGTGCCTCCAATGACATCGAGCGCGCGACCACCGTGGCAAAGAGCATGGTCACCAAGTACGGCATGAGCGATCTGATCGGTCCGATCAACTACAGCAGCGGTCAGCAGGAAATCTTCCTCGGACGCGACATGGTTGAGACCGACTCGATTTCGGAGGAGCTGGCGGCAAAGATCGACGAGGAAATCCGCCGCATCATTCTGGATGCCTATGCCAAGTGCGAGGAGATCCTGATGGAGCACATGGATCAGCTCAAGCGCGTCGCCGAGTATCTGGTCCGCAATGAGACCATGGACGGCGAGAGCTTTGAGAAGCTGTTCAACGGCGAGGAGGTTCCGGATAAGACCTCCGGAGAGCAGCTGTTCTTCCGCTCGCCGCAGGAGCGCGTCGCCGCAGAGGAGACTCAGTCGATCGAGCCGGAGGATTCGGAGGAGCGGACCCGCCCGATGGAGCCGAATTCCGAGGACGACGAGTAACGGTGCACTGATGCAATGTAATATCAATCAGAAAGCGAAGGCTCACAGCAGTTACGATTGCCGTGAGCCTTCTTGTGTGTTCATCAAATCCATGATATCATGAAGTCTGATAGAAACGGCGTGATGAATACGGAAGCTGAGGGAGGATTTGAATCATGAGAATGTGTATTCGATGTGAATGTGCAATGATAGAAAACTTCGATGTGAAGGTAGAAGGTGCAGCATACGATTGAAAATCACCCAGCAAGGGATATTCAAAGACAATCTCGGCAAGGTATATGCTGCTGTTTGTCCTGAGTGCGGATATCTTGAGTTTTATTTGAAAGATGTTTCGAAGATCAAAAAATAACGATACTTTTAATTTTTGGAAAAAGAAGTGCCGGATGATATTGGACTGAGCAGGAGTGGTTTCATTCAGCGGTATTGGATCACACTCTGAATAGGAGAAGAATAGGAGAAGAAACGGAAGATGACAGATGATTTGGGGATACAGGTAATCGGGCTGATTGGTACGGCATTGTTCTTTCTGTCCTATCAATGTAAGAGCAATAAAAATTTGTTTCGCGTACAATTTTTATCCTATCTGTGCTACACCATGCATCTGCTGCTGTTGGGAGCGGTCACGGGCGGAATTAGCTATATTCTCAATACTGCCCGATCATTTTGTCTGGGAAGCAAACTGGAATTTGCGCACAGCAGAACCGCTTGTGCGATTCTTTGCACATTACAGGTCCTCGCACTTGCCGTCACATGGTCAGGATGGATATCCCTTCTGCCGGTTGCGGCAAATATTGCATCGACCATCGGCGGATATACGCACAATGCGCGCAAGATACGGGTGGCGGGAATGTTCATCAATTCTCCGCTGTGGATCATCTACGACATCCTTGTTGGCTCGTGGGCGGGCATTCTGGATGAGGTCATCAGTGAATGCTCGATGATCCTCTCTATCGTCCGGTATGGATGGAAGAATCTCGATGAGATCCATTCGTAACCGGAACTGTGCCTGAAAAGGGAGCTCCGCCGCACGGAAGCCGTTTTTGGGGAAGGAACGGAACATCTGGATGACATCTTTGTTGTTTCCTGAAATATAGCGCTGTGCTGCGGTCGATTTTTGTTGCAAAACGCATCGTTTTTGAAAAAAACCGCAAAAAAGGGTTGCAATTGTTTCGGCGGATATGATATGATAATTCTGCTTCACGAAAACAAATGTATTTCAAGGAAAGACAGAGGGAGAGGCGAGATGGAACACAATCCAAAATACTATATTGTGGAAGCTTCTCTGCTTCCGGATGTATTTCTCAAGGTTGCGCAGGTCAACCGTCTGCTGCAGTGCGGCACCGTCCGCACGGTCGGAGAGGCCACACAGCAGGTCGGGCTGAGCCGGAGCGCATACTATAAATACAAGGACGGAATCAAACCGTTTTTTGAGGCATCCATTCACAGCATTGTTACCTTTCAGATTCTGCTGAGTGATGAAGCGGGGCTGCTGTCCAATATCCTTCGGGTGTTTGCCCGGTTCGGCGCAAATATCCTGACCATCAACCAGACCATTCCGGTCAACGGACAGGCGGCGGTCACAGTTTCCGCACAGACAGAGGCGATGAAGCAGTCGGTAGAAGAACTGATTGAAGCGCTCCGGGCGGCAGAAGGCGTTGCCCGGCTGGAAATCATCGCACGGGAGTAAGTAATAGAAGAACATTTCACCATCGAAGGAGGAACCATCATGTTGAAAGCTGCAATTATGGGTTTTGGCACCGTCGGCTCCGGCGTCTATGAGATTTTGGAGAAGAACGCGGATGTCGTTTCCAACAACGCAAGGCAGCCGATTGAAGTCAAGTATATTCTGGATCTGAGAGATTTTCCGCAGTATCCGTTCCAGGAAAAGTTCGTCAAGGACTTTTCCGTCATTGAGAACGATCCGGAAGTCGCAATTGTCGCAGAGACCATGGGCGGAAAGGGCGCCGCGTACGAGTTCACCAAGCGCTGCCTGCTCGCCGGAAAGCATGTCGTCACATCCAACAAGGAGCTGGTTGCGACCCACGGCGCTGAGCTGCTCAAGATTGCCAAGGAGCACAACGTCAACTATCTGTTTGAGGCATCCGTCGGCGGCGGCATTCCGATCATCCGTCCGATGTTCCAGTGTCTGACGGCAAATCATATGACGCAGATTGCCGGCATTCTGAACGGCACGACCAACTACATTCTGACTCGTATGATCCGCGCCGGTCTCCCGTTCGCCGATGCGCTGTGCGAGGCACAGGCAAAGGGCTATGCTGAGGCAAATCCGTCGGCGGATATCGACGGTCTGGACGCCTGCCGCAAGGTGTGCATCCTGTCCTCGATTGCATACGGTGACCATGTCTATCCGGAGTATGTCGAGACCGAGGGTATCTCCAAGATCACGCTGAATGACGTGGCATATGCCGACAAGGCGGACTGCGTTGTCAAGCTGCTCGGACGCACGGTGCTCAACGATGACGGTTCGATTTACGCCTTTGTCGCACCGCATTTCGTATCCAAGTCCAGCCCGCTCGCCAGCGTGGAGGATGTATTCAACGCCATCATGATCACCGGCGATATGCTGGGTGACGCGATGTTCTACGGACAGGGCGCCGGCAAGCTTGCGACCGCATCCGCTGTTGTCGCGGATATGATCGACTGTGCGCGCCACAATGAGAAGCGCCGCAACATCGGCTGGGGCGACGGCAGCAAGAAGCTGGTTCGTCCGCTCGACACCTTCGAGTCCGGCTGGTATGTCCGCCTCAAGGGCAAGGATGCAGCGGAGAAGCTCAAGGCGGCATTCCCGGACTGCACCCTGCTCCCGAGCGAGATCGGCGAGGTTGCCTGCCTGACCGGCAAGGTATCCACCAAGGACATGAGGGCTGCCTGCGAGCAGCTGAAGAATGTCGCCGGCTGCATGCGGGTACTGTAAGAGGCACAGCATGATTCAAGTAAGAGTTCCGGCGACAAGTGCCAATATGGGATCGGGATACGATTCCATCGGCATTGCGCTCAACCTGTACAACACGTTTTATATGGAGGAAAGCGATACCATCGACATTTCCTCCACCCACGGGGACGATGTTCCGACGGATGAAAGCAACCTGATTTATCAGTGTGCCAAAAAGATCTATGACATCTGCGGCAAGCCGCTGCACGGTCTGAAAATCGTCGAGGACTGTGCCATCCCGCAGACCCGCGGTCTGGGTTCGTCCTCGGCATGCACGGTTGCCGGCATTATCGGCGCCAACGCCATGCTGGGCAATCCGTTGGATCAGCAGAATATCCTGGATCTGGCGGCGACCATCGAGGGACATCCGGATAATTCCACACCGGCGATCCTCGGCGGCTTCTGTGCCGCCCTGCTGGAGTACGGCAAGGTGTGGAGCGTGCGCGTTCCGATCGCGGATAAGGTGGATTTTGTCGCGTTTATCCCGAATTTCGAGCTTTCTACCGAAAAAGCGCGCGCCGCGATTCCGAAGACCATTCCGCACCACGATGCGGTATTCAATCTCTCCCGCGCCGCCCTGCTGGCCGGCTCTCTGGTCACCGGTGATCTGAAGAATATCGGTGTGGCAGTCGGCGACTGCCTGCATCAGCCGTACCGCTTCAAGCTGATCCCGCAGGGAGAAGAAGTTGTCAAGAGCGCACAGGGACTGGGCGCGCTCGGTGCCTTTATCTCGGGTGCCGGACCGACCATCATTGCGGTGGTCGACAAGGCGGACAGAACCTATTTCAGCCGTGCGCAGATGTATTTTGCGGAGCGGTTTCCGAATTGGACCCCGATGCTTTTGGACTGCGACGAAGTGGGCGCGGTTGTCACACAGGAATAACAGAACAGTCAGACATGCCGGATGCGTCCGGCAACAGATAGAGGAGGAATTACCTACATGGCACTTATTGTGCAAAAATTCGGCGGCACTTCGGTTGCCAACACCGAACGCATTTTCAATGTGGCAGACATTGTCACCAAGACGGCTGCCGCAGGCAATCAGGTTGTCGTAGTCGTTTCCGCACAGGGCGATACCACGGATGATTTCATCGAAAAGGCGGGAGAAATCACCAGCAATCCGCCGGCACGTGAGATGGACGTCCTGTTGAGCGCAGGCGAGCAGATCTCGATGGCTCTGCTTGCCATGGCGATTGAGAAGCTCGGCTTCCGCGCAACCAGTCTGACCGGATGGCAGGCGGGCATCCGTACCGACCTGAATTACGGCTCTGCACGCATCCATAAGGTCAAGCCGGAGCGCATCCAGAGCCTGCTGGACAGAAACCGCATCGTTATCGTTGCAGGATTCCAGGGCATCAATTCGCATGACAGCATCACCACGCTCGGCCGCGGCGGTTCGGACACCACCGCAGTTGCCATTGCCGCAGCACTGCATGCAGACCTCTGTCAGATCTACACTGATGTAGACGGCGTATATACGGCTGACCCGCGCATTGTCCCGGGCGCAAAGAAGCTGGACGAGATCACGTTCGACGAGATGCTCGAGCTGGCAACCCTCGGCGCACAGGTTCTTCATAACCGTTCGGTCGAGATGGCAAAGAAATATAACGTAGACCTCGAAGTTGTTTCGAGCTTAACCAGAAATCCAGGAACCAAAGTCAAGGAGGTTACTTCTGTGGAAAAGATGATTATCAGCGGCGTTGCCTGCGACAAGGATACCGCCCGCGTTACTGTATGTGGTCTGCCGGACGAGCCGGGTAAGGCATTCCGTGTGTTCTCTCTGCTCGCAAAGAATAAGATCAATATCGACATTATTCTGCAGACCAGCTCGAATCAGCCGGGCACCAAACAGGACATCAGCTTCACGGTTGCAACCGCATCCCGCGAGGCGGCTGTCAAGATTCTGGAGGAGAACAAGGACCGTCTGCACTTCGACTCGGTCACCTCTCAGGATGGTCTGGCAAAGGTATCCATCGTCGGCTCCGGCATGGTATCCAACCCGGGTGTTGCAGCCAAGATGTTCGAGGCGCTGTCTGATGCGCATGTCAACATTCTGATGATCGCAACCAGCGAGATCAAGATCTCGGTTGTCATCGACATCGCGGACTCCGGCCGTGCACTCCGTGCGGTTCACGACAAGTTCTTCGAGTAATTCGGAAACCAAAACAGCGTACGCCGATCTTTCCCATGCGGAAGGGTCGGCGTTTTCTGCGCCTCCGGGCGGAAGATGCGGAGAGAGAGGCAAAAAGATGAGGGAAATACGGGAAAGTTTCCGCTTTTTCTGTTCTGCCGCAAATTTTTATGGTATACTACAATTATCTATAAAATAATGGGGATTGATGGTATGAATCCAAAGAAAAAATCGTATCCTCCGAAATCCGACCGCCGCAGACCGCGGGAGGATGCCGGAGAATTGATGCTATATGAGGGACGAAACGCCGTCATGGAGCTGCTCCGCGCGGGAAAGACCGTGGACAAGCTCTACCTGTCGGCGGATGTATCCGGCCGGATGGCGGACATCGTCTCAATGGCAAAGGCATCCGGCGCCGTGGTCGTGGAATGCGACCGCCGCAAACTGGATGCCATGAGCGAAACCGGCGTCCATCAGGGCGTCATTGCACAGGCGGCGGCACACGAATACGTCTCGCTGGAGGATATCCTGCAGACGGCGCGCGACCGCGGAGAGAAGCCGCTCATTCTGGTCTGTGACGGACTGAACGACCCACACAATCTGGGGGCGGTCATCCGGTCGGCGGAGACCGCCGGTGCACACGGCGTGGTGATACCCAAACGGCGTGCGGTGGGTCTGACCGCGACGGCGGCAAAGGCTTCGGCGGGTGCGATTGAGCACATCGGCGTGGCGCGTGTGACCAACCTCGCGGCGGCAATCGATACGCTCAAGGAAAACGGCGTCTGGGTGTTCGGTGCGGATGCCGGCGGGGATAAAAACCTGTATGATGCGGACTTTGCCGATGCATGTGCGATTGTCATCGGATCGGAGGGAAACGGTCTGAGCCGGATTGTGCGGGACAAATGTGACTTTATTGTCAGCATCCCGATGAAGGGAAAGGTCAATTCTCTGAATGCCTCGGCGGCGGCGGCCGTGCTGCTGTATGAGGCGGTGAGACAGAGAGCGCAGGAGGATTGAATATGGACGAATTGAATCTGGAAAAGTTCAAGGAACTGATCGGAGATCTGGAGCCGTCTGACGGTGCGAAGTTCGATCTGGACGACATTATGAAGGAAGTCGCGGAGGCGGAGGAATCTCTCGACGCGGCACAGCCGGCGGCCGTGCAGGCTGAGGACATCCTTCCGGAGGACGCCGAGGCGGAAGATCTTGCCGAAGAAGCGGACGAGACGCCGGAACAGCCGGATGACGAAGAGACGGAAGTGTTTGCCGATGAGATGGTCGAGGAGACGGACGAAGCGGAGGAACTCCCGGAGGAAGAGAACGACCTTCCGGAGGAAAAACCGGCTCAGCCGGCGGAAAGCGGACGGAAAAAGCGCTTTTGGGACAGCTGGGTTGTTCCGGAGGAGGAAATTCCGCAGGAAATCCCGGACGAAGAAGAACCGGAGCGCGTCGGATTCTTTGCCAGTCTGTTTGAGGGCGCGGTAGAGGACAAGGACATCGAAGAAGAGGACGAAACGGAGGATGTTTTCCAGGAGAAACAGCCGAAGCGCCGCTTCTGGGACCGCTGGCTGGCGCCGGAGAGTCTGGATGAGCAAAAGCCGGAACAGCCGGCAGAACCGAATGAACCGACAGAGCTGACCGAGGAGACGATTGCGATTCCGTCGGAAGAGACGGGGGAGGAATTGGAACCGGAGGCACCGGAGCTGGAGGCGACGGTGGTCTTTGAACCGGCGCCGGAGCCGGAACAGCCGGAGGAACCGGCGGAAGAACCGGAAGAGGATGCCGAGACGAAGATTTTCGACTCGATTGCACAGGCGGCATCCGAAAGCAGACCGGCGATGGAATTTGATGCACAGGCCTATACGGATGTGCTGGACCAGATGGCGGCCGAGCAGGAACCCGAAGCTGAGACCAAACCGGTGACCGAAGAAAAACCGGAGCCGGAAGAAACCGCAGAACCGATGCCGGAAACCGATTGGGAGCCGGAAGCGGAGGAAGAAGATCCGGCGTTCTCGTTTAAAAAGCCGAGCTTCCTCAACAAATGGTTCGCGCCGATCAATGAAGCGGCAGAACCGGCGGCGGAAGAACAGCCGGAGGAGCCGGCGGAAGAAGCGGAACCGGCGGCACCGGAGGAAATCCCGGAGACTGCCGATGACATGACGATGCCGTATGAACCTGAGCCGTCCGTGCAGGAGAAGCCGGAAGATGAGTTCGAGCCGGATGAGATGCCGGAGGAGCCGGAGCAGACCATCAGTCAGGAAGAGTTCGAAGCATTCCTGCGTGAGGCGGATGAACAGCCGGAGGAGCGCACGAGCTTTGCGGAGCTGAT
Organism: Clostridiales bacterium; assembly: GCA_022775385.1. GTDB lineage: Bacteria > Bacillota > Clostridia > Oscillospirales > Butyricicoccaceae > Butyricicoccus_A. The sequence goes on along the minus strand of JALFIV010000090.1, from coordinate 79 downwards.
GCGCGAGAGCGGCGTCGACTGGCGCGAGGATGCGCCGCAGGCGGAGGCGCCGGTGGTTTCCGAGGATCTGACGAGTCAG
>JALFIV010000084.1 GCA_022775385.1 Clostridiales bacterium | reverse complement strand
GCTCGACAAGATGGGCAAGAAGTCCATGATCGCACTGCGTGAGCCGTCCCTCGGTCCGGTATTCGGCATCAAGGGCGGCGCGGCAGGCGGCGGCTACGCGCAGGTCGTCCCGATGGAGGACATCAACCTGCACTTCACCGGTGATATGCACGCCATCGGCGCGGCAAATAACCTGCTGTGCGCGATGATCGACAACCATCTCCAGCAGGGCAACGAGCAGAACATCGACCCGCGCCGCGTCCTGTTCACCCGCGTCGTCGACATGAACGACCGCGCGCTGCGCAACATCGTCGTCGGCATGGGCGGCGCAATGAACGGTGTCCCGCGTGAGGATCACTTTATGATTACGGTTGCGAGCGAGATCATGGCGATCCTGTGTCTGGCAACCGATCTCGTCGACCTCAAGCGCCGCTGCGGCGACATTCTGGTCGCCTACCGCTACGACGGCTCGCCGGTATTCGCGCGCGACCTCAAGGCGGAGGGCGCGATGACCGCCCTGCTCAAGGACGCCATCAAGCCGAATCTGGTTCAGACCCTGACCGGCTCCCCCTGCCTGATGCACGGCGGTCCGTTCGCCAACATCGCGCACGGCTGCAACTCGATCTCCGCAACCCGCCTCGCGCTCAAGCTCTCGGACTATGTGGTCACCGAGGCAGGCTTCGGCGCGGATCTCGGCGCGGAGAAGTTCTTTGATATCAAGTGCCGCAAGGCAGGTCTGCGTCCGGACTGTGTCGTCATCGTCGCAACCATCCGCGCACTCAAGTACAACGGCGGTGCTGCCCGCGCTGACCTCGGAAACGAGGATCTGGATGCCCTGCGCCGCGGCTCGGTCAACCTGCAGAAGCACATTGAGAACATCGGCAAGTTCGGCGTTCCGGTCGTCGTCGCAATCAACCGCTTCGCAAGCGATACGGATGCCGAGATTGAGCAGCTGCGTCAGGAATGCGAGGCGCTCGGCGCGCGCTATGCCCTGTCCGAGGTATTCGCCAAGGGCGCGGACGGCGGCATGGAGCTGGCGCAGATGGTGCTCGAGGAGGCGGACAGCGGCAAGGCGGACTTCCACACGCTGTACAGCGACGATCTCCCGCTCGAGGACAAGATCGAGACCGTATGCCGCGAGATCTACGGCGCAAGCGGCGTGACCTATACGCCGGCGGCGCGCAAGTCGCTCGAGAGCATCACCAAGCTGGGCTACGGCAACCTGCCGGTCTGCATGGCAAAGACCCAGTATTCCCTGTCTGACGACCCGTCCAAGCTCGGACGTCCGACGGATTTCGACGTGACCGTCCGCGCGGTCCGCGTCAGCGCCGGCGCAGGCTTTGTCGTCTGTGAGACCGGTACCATCATGACCATGCCGGGTCTGCCCAAGCAGCCCGCCGCTTTCAACATTGATGTCGACGCATCTGGTCGCATCACCGGACTGTTTTAATCTGCTATGCCATCTGTTTTTCACTCCAACTCCCCCGAAGAGACCGAAGCGGTCGGCGCACGGGTCGCCGCGCAGGCATATCCCGGTCTGGTCATCGCCTTCACCGGTGACCTCGGCGCGGGAAAGACCGCGTTCTGCCGCGGCTTCCTCCGTCAGCTCGGCTATACCGGCCGCGTGACCAGTCCCACCTTCGCCATCGTCAACGAATACGATACGGCGCAGTTCCGCGTCTGCCACTTCGACATGTACCGCATCCTCGACGAGGATATGCTGTACGACATCGGCTGGGACGATTATCTGGACGGAGACGCCGTCCTGCTGATCGAGTGGAGCGAAAACATCACGGAGGCTTTGCCCGACGACTGTGTCACCGTTGAAATCCTCCACGGGGATACGGAAAACAGCCGAATGATTACCATACACGGAGGAATCCTGTCTTGAAACTGTTAACGCTGGAAGCATCATCCGTCTCCGCTTCCGTCTGTGTCACCGAGGACGACACCCTGCTCGCCCAGTCCTTTCAGAACTGCGGGCTGACGCACTCCACGACCCTGCTCCCGATGACGGAGCATGTTCTGCAGGCGTCCCAGCTGTCGCTCGACGACATCGACGCGGTCGCCGTCACCGTCGGTCCGGGTTCATTCACCGGCATCCGCATCGGCGTCGCCACCGCAAAGGGAATCGCCGACGGACGCAATCTTCCCTGCATCCCGGTCTCCAGCCTGTGCGGCAACGCATGGAATGTGACCCTGACCGACCGCCTCGTCTGTCCGGTGATGGACGCCCGCCGCAGACAGCTGTACAACGCGCTGTTCGAAATTCGGGACGGAATCCCCGTCCGTCTGACCGAGGATCGGCTGATTTTACTCGAAGATTTAAAGAATCAGTTAATTTCTCACAAAAAATCTGTCTTATTGGTTGGCGACGGTGCACAAATGTGCTATAATACGTTTATCACTTCGGAAGAGCTTGACGTCGCGCTCGCTCCTTCCGGTGCGCGCTACCCCGCCGCCTACGGTGCGGCGATGGAAGCCGTCCGCCTGTACCGCGAGGGAAAAACCGTTTCCTCCTCCCAGCTCATGCCGCTGTATCTGCGTCAGCCGCAGGCTGTCCGCGAACGTCTGGCACGGGAAAAACAGGCACATTCTGAATGAAAAGGAGATACCTATCATGGCTCAGGTTCATGTAATGAATCATCCGCTGATTGTACACAAGCTGTCTCTCATGCGTGATAAGTACACGGGTGCAAAGGAGTTCCGCGAGGCAGTTGAGGAGATGTCCTCCCTGCTGTGCTACGAGGCAACCCGCGATCTCCCGATGAAGGAAGTTGAGATTGAGACCCCGATCGCACAGTCCAAGGTCAAAGTCATCTCCGGCAAGAAGATTGCCCTCGTCGCAATCCTCCGCTCCGGTATGGAAATGGCACACGGTGCGCTCGATCTGATCCCGAACGCAAAGATCGGTCACATCGGTATGTACCGCGATCCGGACACCATGCAGCCGGTTGAGTACTACTGCAAGCTGCCGACCGATATCGCGCACAGCGAGGTCTTTGTCCTCGATCCGATGCTCGAAACCGGCGGCACCGCAATCGCTGCGGTTCAGTTCCTCAAGAACTACGGCGTTCAGAACATCAAGATCATCTCGATCCTCGCGGTTCCGGACTCCATCGAGGCGATTCAGGAATCCCATCCGGATGTCGATATCTACTGCGCCGCCATCGACGACGGTCTGAATGCAGAGGGCTATATCGTCCCGGGTCTGGGCGACGCCGGCAACCGCATGTACGGCACCAAGTAAGCAAACCCAATGAGAGCCATCGGTCCGTCCGGTGGCTCTCTTTTTCGTCAAAAAGGAGACGTTCCCCATGTCTGACAACCCGTTCTGCGAGACCGGCAAGCGGTTTTATCCCTATTTTTCCTATCTCAAACAGCGGTACGGCGGCCGCGTCGCCAAAATTCCGCTGGACGGCGGCTTCACCTGCCCCAACCGCGACGGCACCAAGGGCACCGGCGGCTGCGTCTACTGCTCCGCCCGCGGGAGCGGCGACTTTATCGCGCATCCCGCCCGCTCTCTCGCCGATCAGTTCGCCTCCTACCGCGGCGTGCTCGCCGGAAAATGGTCTCCCGTGGGATACATCCCATACTTCCAGTCGTTCACCGGAACCTACGCCCCGCCCGACCTCCTGCGCGCGCTGTATGCCGAGGCACTCGCGCTCCCGGATGTGGTCGGACTGTCGATCGCCACCCGTCCGGACTGTCTGGACGATGCCGTCTGCGCCGTGCTCGCGGAGTTTGCCGACCGCACCGATCTGACGGTCGAACTGGGTGTCCAGACCGTGTGGGACGAGACCGCCGCGCACTGCAACCTGTGCCACACCTATGCCGATACTGTGCAGGCGGTGCGCCGTCTGCGACGGATGGATGTCCAGATCTGCGTCCATCTGATCGACGGTCTGCCCGGTGAGACGCACGAGCAGATGGTACAGTCCGCCCGCGCGGTCGGACGGCTCGGCATCGACGCGGTCAAGCTGCATCTGCTGCATGTCCTGCGCGGCACACCGCTCGCCGAGACCGGCTACACCTGTCTGACGCAGGAGGAATACGTCTCGGTCGTCTGCGACCAGCTGGAGGTTCTGCCGCCCACGGTGATCATCCAGCGGCTGACCGGAGACGGGCGCGGCGAGGATCTGATCGCCCCCGACTGGAGCCGGAACAAGCGCCGTGTGCTCGCCGCCATCGACCGTGAACTGCGGCGGCGGGACAGCTGGCAGGGAAAATTCGATACGAAATGACGAAAAAACCGCTCTCTGCCTGTGACAGAAAGCGGTTTTGTTCTTTGGGTGTGTTGGGGGTGTTCAGTCTGCGTACAGGACGACCTCGCCCTGCTCAAGCGACTTGGGTACGTCGATCAGACGTTGGTTGCGGCTGCCGCGGAAGCGGAGCGTCAGGTCGCGCTCGGCGAGCACAAACGGTCCGTCCACCAGAATGTCGCACAGGCTCAGCAGCTCGCGCACATCCGGATCGTCCGACGTCAGCAGCTGCTCATAGGTGTAGCCGGAGTACGCCATGACATTGCGTCCTGCGGCGCGGATCTCCTTTGCCATCTCGATCAGCGGTTTCGGCTGACAGAACGGTTCGCCGCCCGAGAAGGTCACGCCGGACAGCAGCGGGTCGGCTTTGATCTGTCCGAGCAGTGTCTCGGTATCCACCACCGTGCCGCCCGCAAAGTCGTGCGTCTGCGGATTGTGGCAGCCCTCGCAGTGGTGCGGACAGCCCTGCGTGAACACGACATAGCGGAATCCGGGGCCATCGACGATGGACTCGCTGATGGTGCCCGCAATGCGAATGGAACTCATGCCGGCTTGCTCATCTCCTCAGCCGGCGTGGTGATGTCGTGCTTGACGCGGTCGTGCTCCTCGGCGCGCTTTGCGTTGTTGAAGCGGTCGAGCGTGCCGACCAGATAGCCGGTGATGCGGCGGATGCGCTCAAAGCCGACGCCCTCGCCGACGGTTTCTGCTTCCTTCTTGAAATTCTTTTCGTTCTGCATAACAAATACTCCTCTCTGGTAATCAAACAAATTGTATTCTATCCGGAATCAGACATCATTGGTGCTGCAGCAGACCGGATTCGGTCTGCGATCCCTCTCCTCTGCCGGATCACCATGATATCCGATGGTTGTGCTGTTGTAGTTTTTGTAGACACCCAGCTGACGCAGCTTCTCGACGCTGACGCCCTCGCCCTCGTGACGGCCGCAGCGCGGGCAGACGTCGCCGATGATGCCGGTGTAGCCGCAGACCGGGTCGCGGTCGACCGGATGGTTGATCGAGCCGTAGCCGATGCCGCACTCCTTCATGTAGCGGACGATCATCTCGAACGCCTCGAGGTTCTGGGACGGGTCGCCGTCCAGCTCGACATAGCTGATGTGTCCGCCGTTGGTCAGGTTGTGATACGGTGCCTCCAGCTGGATCTTCTCGAACGCGGAGATCGGATAGTACACCGGAATGTGGAACGAGTTGGTGTAGTAATCGCGGTCGGTGACGCCCTCAATCGTGCCGTAGCGCTGGCGGTCCAGACGGACGAAGCGGCCGGACAGACCCTCTGCCGGCGTGCCGATGACCGTGAAGTTCATGCCGGTTTCGCGGCTCTCGCGGTCCATGCGCTCGCGCATACGGGTGATGATGGCCAGACCCAGACGCTGGGACTCCGCCGACTCGCCGTGGTGCTTGCCGGTCAGCGCCTTGAGGCACTCGGCAAGGCCGATAAATCCGACGGTCAGGCTGCCGTGCTTGAGCACCTCGCCGACCTTGTCATCCGGACCGAGCTTGTCGGAGTCCAGCCAGATGCCCTGACCCATCAGGAACGGGTAGTTGCGGACCTTTTTGTTGGCCTGAATCTTATAGCGCGCCTTGAGCTGGTCGATGACCAGATCGAGCTTTTTATCCAGCTCGTTGAAGAACACGCCGACATCGTGATCCGCCTTGATGGCGATGCGCGGCAGGTTGATCGAGGTGAAACTCAGATTGCCGCGGCCGTTGACGATCTCACGGGTCTTGTCGTAGTTGTTGGCGACGACGCGGGTGCGGCAGCCCATGTATGCCGCCTCGGTCTCCGGATGTCCCTCCCTGTAGTACGGGATGTTGAACGGCGCGTCCAGGAACGAGAAGTTCGGGAACAGACGCTTGGCCGAAACGCGGATCGCCAGCTTGAACAGGTCGTAGTTCGGGTCGCCCGGGTTGTAGTTGACGCCTTCCTTGACCTTGAAGATGTGGATCGGGAAGATCGAGGTCTCGCCGTTGCCCAGACCCGCCTCGGTGGCGAGCAGCAGGCTCTTCATGACCAGTCTGCCCTCCGGCGAGGTGTCCGTGCCGTAGTTGAGCGACGAGAACGGAATCTGTGCGCCGGCGCGGGAGTGCATGGTGTTCAGGTTGTGAACCAGCGCCTCCATCGCCTGATAGGTCGCACGCTCGGTCTCGCGGCGCGCAAACTTGAGGGTGAAGTGCATGATGCGGTCGGCAGTCTCCTCGTCCGTGCGCTCGAGCAGACGCGCGCGGATGCAGTCGCTGACACCGTTGTCGTCCGCCATGTTCGGCTTTTCCTCGCTGACAGCCAGCAGGGTCTTTGCCGCCTCCTGACCGTCCTCCTCCAGACCGTACGCCTCGAGCGCCTTGGCGAGGTTGTCGCGGTAGCGGTGCCAGTAGGTCTTGCGGACGCCCGGCGCCATGCTGTAATCGAAGTTCGGGACACTCTGACCGCCGTGCTGGTCGTTCTGGTTGGACTGAATCGCGATGCAGGCGAGCGCCGAATAGCTTGCGATGTCGTTCGGCTCGCGCAGGAAGCCGTGTCCGGTGGAGAATCCGCCCTCAAACAGCTTGAGCAGGTCAATCTGTGTGCAGGTGGTGGTCAGGGTGTAGAAATCAAAGTCGTGGATGTGGATATCGCCCTCGCGGTGCGCCTTGGCGATGCGCGGCTCGAGCAGGAACATCTCGTTGAACTGCTTGGCGCCCTCGGAACCGTACTTGAGCATGGTTCCCATCGCGGTGTCGCCGTCGATGTTGGCGTTCTCACGCTTGACGTCGTTCTCAATCGCGGACTGGAAGGTCAGATCCTCGTAGATCTTCATCAGTCCGGTGTTCATCTCGCGCTGACGGGAGCGCTCGTTGCGGTAGAGGATGTATGCCTTCGCCGTCTTGGCGTGGCCGCTCTCCACCAGAATCTTTTCCACCGCGTCCTGTACGTACTCAACGCTCGGGGTAGCCGTGCCGCAGTTCTTCTCGACATAGTCCGCTACCTCCAGCGCGAGGCGCATGGAAAGCTGGTAATCATGGCCGCCGGATGCTTCAGCAGCCTGATAGATAGCATTTGCGATTTTCGTTAAATCGAAAAAGACGCATCTACCGTCTCTTTTTTCAATCTGCTGAATCATCAGGAAATCCTCCGTGTCGTAAAATCAAAATATATGGATTCAACTCTCTGTATAACACAAGATATAGTATCTGCGGGCAGGAGCCGAAAACTGTTTTTATTTTAGTACGGACGGACGGCGTTGTCAAGGCGTCCGTCAGAGCGGACAGTTGTGTAATTATGATAAAATCGTTCTTTTTTCCGCACCGCGCGAACGGCCTTTCCAAATGTTTTCCAGTAGAACATCCGATGTCTCGGGCGCAAAACCATCACGTTTCCCTTCCCTCGGCCGCGGTTTTTGTCCGCAATCTCCCAATCACACAACTTTTGCTTGTCCTGTTTTTTCCTGTCAGAATTTTTCAGAATTTTTTGGAAGCTTTCTAAAAATGTTATTGATTTCTCGAAAAAAATTTTTTGATTTTCCATACCCTGTGTGTTGCTGTGCAGGATTGCCACAATATCTTGTGCTTTGTGCAGAAAAACTCCCACTGCAGGCCGGAACAGCAACCGGTTCCGGTGTACAGCAGGAGTCAGCTTGTTTCAATCTGCAGCTCGTCCCAGCCGCGGAGATAGCAGGTGCACAGCGGCAGGATCTGCCCGCGTTCGGCCTCGGCGGAGCGGTCGTACACGCCGACCACACGGTAGCCGGCCTGCACGGCGGTCTGAATGCTGTGCAGGGCGTCCTCGAACACGACGGTGTCCGTCTTGGCGGTGCCGAGCGCCTGCGCCGCGCGGTCAAAGATATACGGCTCGCGCTTGCTCGTGTTCAGCTCCTGACAGGTAAAGAGGAAGGAAAAATATCCGCGCACACCGAGGCGGTCGAGTGCGGCCTCCGCCAGCGCGCGGTCGGTCGCGGTCGCAATGCACATGCGCACCCCCGCCTCCGCCATGCGGCGGAGCATGCCGCGGACGTGCGGCTTGAGCGGGGCGGTCTCGCGGTAGTCGCGCGCGATCATCGCGGTGATGTCCGCGCAGATGCGCGGGATGTCGTCCGTGATGCCGAACTCGTCGCGGTAGAGCTGTGCCGCCTGCGGCAGGGTCGTCGTCTTGAGCCGGCGCGCCAGTCCGTCCGCATCCGGCACCGGAATGTGCCGGTCGAGCAGATAGCGCAGACCGACGGTCTCCCAGCACGGCATGGAGTCCAGAATCGTCCCGTCCATATCAAAAATTGCGCCGCGCAGGGCGATGGACTGTCTCATGATCCACCCCGCACGCGCTCGGTCACAAAGCGGATGACGCCGACGATGAGCAGCATGGGCACCGTGCTTCCCACGACGCCGCCGATGCTCATGAACAGATGGTACAGGACAAATCCGACCGCCCACAGCAGCATGGTCTCCAGATCGAGCGACTGGCCGGTTCGGTTCTTTTTGAGGAAGAAATAGTCCGTGATGACAATCGCCGCCATCGGGGAGAACACCGACGCGATGAGAAGCAGGAAGCGGTCGTACTCCTGCAGCGAGAAAAAGACCGACACGATGGTAGCGGCGATCAGAACTATCAGCGCGAGGAACCGGACGGAATACCGCTTGGAGATGGTCTGTGCGCTGATGCCCGCCGAACACGCCTCGATAAAGGTGGTGGTCATGGTCGCAAGCACGACGATGAGCAGCGGGATGCGGACGATGCCCGTGCTGATCAGAATCTCGATGATGTTGCTGCTGCCGCAGTACAGCGCCGCGAGCAGGCCGATCGTATACATCCAGCCGCTGCCGGTCGTGTAGATCAGCGCGCTGAGTACATTATTCAGATGCGGACGCTCCGCCTTGCTGGTGTAGTCCGCGACGAGCGGAATCCACGACAGCGGCAGCGCGAGGGATACCTCGACGGCGGAGCCGAAGGTCAGGTACGGAAAGCGAAGCAGGGCGCGTGTGACGCCGCTGCCGTTCTGGATGACGTGCTGACACATGACAAAGGTCAGGATGAGCAGCAGCGTCGAGGCGAGCAGGTTGAGACGGTTGATCTCCGCGCCGCCGGCGTACACCCACGCCATGACCGACAGACCAATCAGCAGACACCACGCCCACGTCGGGAACATCCCTGCGGTGATCGCGTTCAGCGCGAGCGCACTGACATACAGCATGATCGCGGTCCACGCCGTCAGCTGCAGGACGTTCATACCGGCGAACAGGCTCGCCCCCTGCGAACCAAAGGAGAACGCAACACAGTCCATCGAGGAGCGGCCGGTCTCCCCGCCGATTCTTCCATATAGATAAAACAGCAGACCGCCGATGAGGTGGCCGATCACGATGGCGGCCAGACCGCGCCGCAGGCCCATGCCGGCGAGATAGGCGCCGGACATGATCTCCGCCACCGAGATGGATGCGCCGAGCCATACCGCGGAATTATTCAGCAGGGAAGTTTTCTTCACGTCGGTTTCCTCCTGAGAGAAATCGTTTTGTCCAAAGATTGATTTAAGTATACGATTTCCCATCCCGCCTGTCAAATGGCAAAAGGGCGAAATCCGTTGAGGCCTGTCCCTTTTTATGGTATGCTTTGGGTAAGCGAACCGGATATAAAGGAGGAATTTGTATGAAGTTCAAGGAGTATTGGATGATCACCGCGATGGCGGGCATGATGCAGCAGGCGCAGCAGTCCTGCGAGCCGGAGGAGCCGGACTGGAGCGAACAGCTGCAGATGCTCGAGGAGCGGCAGGCTGAGATGCAGGAATATCTCGACAGCGTCGGATGCACTGCGCTCCATCTGTTTGATACCTCCGTCATCGAAACCGGCACCTACGCGGACGAAATGCGGAAGATCGATGAGATTCAGGCGGGCGTCGAGGAATATCTCGAGCTCGGCGGCGATATCGAGTGGCTGATCGGGTTCAGCGATCTCGAACAGCGCATCGACGTCCTGCGGTATCTGAAAGAAATCGGCCGGATCGACCGGCAGTACGAATTTATAAATGACGACCGGCGCACGGTCGAGGAAATCATCCGGGCGGAGCGCGCGTCCGGCGAAATCAATTGACACGCCTGTCCTTTTGTTTTATCATGATGGTTACAGCCGGTTTCCCGGCCGAATACTTATGAAAGAAGGAGTTCAGCTTGAATCTCCCTATCCTATATACACAGATTGCAATCATGTTCCTTCTGATGGGCATCGGTGCGTTCTGCTACCGCCGCGGCATCCTCACCGACCGCGGCTCCAAGGACATCTCCGCACTGCTCATCAACGTCGTCACGCCGTGCCTGATCATTCAGTCGTTCCGGCGCGAATACGATCCGGCGATCTTCCATCAGCTGATTGAGGCGCTCATCCTGTCCGTCGCGGTCACCTTTGCCGCCATCGGCATCGCCGCCGCGGTGTTCCGGAAGGGCAAGCCCGATTACGCCGACCGGCGCATGTGCGTCGTGTTCCCCAACAACGGCTTTATGGCCCTGCCGCTGCTGCAGGCACTGTGCGGCGGGGACGGCGTGTTCCTCGGCTCGGTCTACATCGTCGTCACCAACCTGTTTCTGTGGACGTACGGCGTGCGCACGCTGTGCACCGCGTCCGGACAGACCGGGAACAGCCGCTGGTATAAGATGTTCCTCAACCCCGCCACCCTCGGCTTCACAGTCGGTCTTGTGATCTTTGCCACCTCGTTTAAGCTGCCCGCCATCGTCGGCACGCCGATCGAATACCTCGCCGCGCTCAATACCCCGCTCGCGATGATCGTCCTCGGCGTCTACCTTGCGCAGTCTCAGCTGCTCGACATCATCCGCGACCGGACGATCTACACCGTCTCGCTCACCCGTCTCGCGGTCATCCCCCTGCTCGCGCTCGTCCTTCTGCTGGTTTTCCCGTGGACCCCGCTCGTCGCGCAGGTCATGATGGTCAGCGCCGCGACCCCCTGCGCCATCGTCGCCTCCATGTTCGCCCAGCAATTCGGCACCAACTACCGCTATGCCAGCCGGATTATCGCGTGTTCCACCCTGCTGTCCGCGGTCACCATGCCGCTCCTGCTCAGTCTGTACAATCTGTTTGTCTGAATCGCGTCTTGCATTTTCCGCAGACTTTGCTATACTGTTTTAGTAGGAATTACATCGCTCCGCCGCGGCCTGTTCCGCTGGCGGATAAGGAGTTATTATGTCGAATCACAACTATGAATTCAATCAGCATCTGGACGACATCGTCCGCCAGCTGAATGAGGGCTACCGTTCGAGCGGCCTGTTCTTCAACCGCTCCAGCCTGCCCCGTCCCAACCGCAAGGTCATTCTGGAGATCATTTCGGACTTCCGCCAGCTTCTGTTCCCCACCTACTACGGTTCGGAGACGCTGACGCGCACCTCCGCGCCGTATTTTGTCGGCCATATGCTCACCTCCCTGCACGACAAGCTGCTGTGCCAGCTCGAGCTGGCGCTCGCCTACCGCGAGGGCGGAAAGACCGAGGCGGTCGCCCGCCGCGCCAAGGAGGTCTCCAGCGAGGTCTTTCAGGAGCTGCCGCGCATTCAGAAGCTGCTGTTCATCGACGTCGAGGCCGCGCTCAACGGCGACCCGGCCGCGGGCAGCCGTGAGCAGGTCATCTTCTCCTATCCGGGACTCAACGCCATCTTCGTCCACCGCATCGCCCATGAGCTGTATCTGCGCGACATCCCCTATATCCCGCGCATCATGAGCGAATACGTCCACGGACTGACCGGCATCGACATCAACCCGGGCGCGACCATCGGCGAGTATTTCTTCATCGACCACGGCACGGGCGTCGTCATCGGCGAGACCACCGAGATCGGCGAAAACGTCAAGATCTATCAGGGCGTCACGCTCGGCGCGCTGTCCACCCGCGCGGGTCTCAAGCTCGCCGGCAAAAAGCGCCATCCGACGATTGAGAACAACGTCACGATCTACTCCGGCGCCTCCATACTCGGCGGCAAGACCGTCATCGGCGAGAGCTCGACCATCGGCGGCAACGCCTTCATCACCTCCTCCATCCCGCCGTTCTCCCGCGTCAGCATCAAGAACCCCGAGCTGACCGTCCACGACTTCGGCGAGCGTGAACAGGAGCTGGACCCCGAGGACTATCGCTGGATCTCGCTCGACCACTCCGGTCTGTGAGAGACCCTTCATCTGTTATTTCACAAACTACCGGCGGCTGTGCCCGCCGTGTGCCCGCTCCGGCACCGGAGTACCATCAAAAAATATCCAATTCATGCAAGACCGCGGCCGGAACCCGTCATTCCGGACGCGGTTTTTTCCTGCTGTGTTCGTCAAGAACTTCACATGTCCTTGTTTTATTTTTCACAACAACTGCAGTTTTCCATGCAGATTCTGAATTTTTCAGAATATTTTCTGCCAAATGGAAAAACCCATTGATTTTTTCCCGTTTCCTGATACAATGGGTATAAGTTGCATCATTTATTGGTAAGTCTTGCGTTCTTCCCAATAACAGATGCCGAGAAATTGATTTAGAGAAACTAGGAGTGAATGAATTTGAGCCGACTCAGTTTGGAAACCCCGAATCAGGCGCAGAAGGTCGTCGAGGGTCTGTATCAGGACCTCGAACGGCGTATTGCCGCCAGCCCGCCGGGACTCTGCCCGGTTGATATCTCGCTTGGCTTCCTCAAGCTCTGCCATGCCCAGACCTGCGGCAAGTGTGTGCCCTGCCGCATCGGACTCGGCCAGCTCGCCAACCTGATGGACGACGTCCTCAGCGAACGCGCGACGCTGGACACCATTTCGCGGATCGAAAAGACCGCGCGCACCATTGCGGATTCCGCCGACTGTGCCATCGGCTATGAGGCCGCCGCCATGGTTCTGCGCGGCGTCAAGGGCTTCCGCGACGATTACATCGAACATGTCAAGAACAACCGCTGTACGAGCGGACTGACCCAGCCGGTGCCGTGTGTCGCCCTGTGTCCGGCTCATGTCGACATCCCGGGCTACATCGCCCTCATCCGCGCCGGACGGTATGCCGACGCGGTCAAGCTCATCCGCAAGGACAATCCGTTCCCGACCGCCTGTGCCTATGTCTGCGAGCATCCGTGTGAGGCGCGCTGCCGCAGAAATATGATCGACGACGCGGTCAACATCTGCGGACTCAAGCACTTCGCGGTCAACAACGCCCTGCACGTGCCGGCCATCGAGCCGAATCCGTCCACCGGCAAGCGCGTCGCCATCATCGGCGGCGGACCGGGCGGTCTGTCCGCGGCGTTCTATCTCCAGCTGATGGGACATCAGACGGTGGTTTACGAACAGCGTCCGAAGCTCGGCGGCATGCTGCGCTACGGCATCCCGCGCTACCGTCTGCCGGAGGATATGCTGGACAACGACATCGGCGTCATTCTGGACACCGGCGTCGAGGTGCACACCGGCGTCTCGGTCGGCAAGGACATCCCGTTCAAGGAAATTGAAGAAAAATTCGACGCCGTGTTCCTCTGCATCGGCGCACATATCGATAAAAAGATCGGCATCCCGGGTGAGACCAGCACGGGCGTCATCTCCGCCGTGGAGATGCTCCGCGACATAGGCGAGGGCAATCCGCCGGACTTCACCGGCAAGCGCGTCTGCGTCATCGGCGGCGGCAACGTCTCGATGGACGCCACCCGCACCGCCCTGCGTCTGGGTGCCGAGAGCGTCACGACGGTCTACCGCCGCCGTGTTCAGGACATGACCGCCCTCAAGGAGGAGATCGAGGAGGCGGCGGCCGAGGGCGCTACGATTCTGCCGCTCGAGTCCCCGCTCCGCATCGAGGCGGACGAGAACGGACACGTCTCCGCCCTCGTCACCCTGCCCCAGCAGATCGGTCCGGTCGAACGCGGCCGTCCCAAGCCGATCCGCGCGGTCAGCAAGCAGGAGAAGGTCATCCCGTGCGACACCGTCATCGTCGCCATCGGTCAGGGCATCGACGCCAAGGCGTTCATTGACGCGGGCGTCTCCACCGTCCACGGACGTATCAACGCGCTCGAGGACAGCTTTGTCGAGGGCAGTCCGAAGGTATTCGCGGGCGGCGACGCCGTCACCGGTCCGTCCACCGTCATCCGCGCGATTGCCGCCGGCAAGGTCGCCGCGGCCAACATCGACAACTTCCTCGGCTACAACCACGTGATCCACGCCGCCGTCGAGGACATCCCGGAGGCGCCGCTGTCTCCGGCACGCGCCTGCGGCAGAGTCAACCTGAAAACCCGTCCGGCCTCCGAATGCGTCTGCAACTTCGACGACATCAAGGAAGGCATGACCGAGGAGGAAGCAATGCAGGAGGCATCCCGCTGCCTGCGCTGCGACCACTACGGCTACGGCAACTTCCGGGGAGGTAGAATGAGACAATGGTAAACGAGACTATGGTTAACGTCATCATCAACAATATCGCCGTCCGCGTACCGGAGGGCACCACGATCATGGAGGCCGCCGCTCAGGCCGGCATCACGATCCCGTCCCTGTGCTATCTCAAGGACATCAACGAGATCGGCGCCTGCCGCGTCTGCTGTGTCGAGGTCGAGGGCGAGAGCCGTCTGGTCTCCTCCTGCAACAACCTCGTCTACGAGGGCATGGTCGTCCACACCAACTCCCCGCGCGCCCGTCAGGCACGCCGCATCAATGTCGAGCTGATTCTGTCGCAGCACGACGGCACCTGCTCCACCTGTGTCCGCTCGGGCAACTGCCGTCTGCAGTCGGTCGCCAACGACCTCGGCATCCTGCGCAATCCCTATCAGCAGGAGCTGCCGCGCGGTCTGTGGACGACGACCTTCCCGCTCTACCGCGACGCGCGAAAGTGCATCAAGTGCATGCGCTGTGTCCAGTACTGTGAGAAGATTCAGGGACTGGGCGTCTGGGAGCTGACCGGCTCGGGCGGACGTTCCACGATTGACGTCTCCTACAACCGCCGCATCAAGGAGGCCGACTGCGTCCTGTGCGGCCAGTGCATCACCCACTGTCCGGTTGGCGCCCTGCGCGAGCGCGACGACCTGCTCGAGGTGCGCGAGGCACTCGAGGATCCGGACAAGATCACCGTCGTCCAGATTGCACCGGCGGTGCGCACCTCGTGGGGCGAGCATCTCGGTCTGCCGCGTGAGCAGGCGACCGTCCGCCGTCTCGCCGCCGTCCTGCGCTCGATGGGCTTCGACTACGTCTTTGACACCGCATTCTCCGCCGACCTGACCATCATGGAGGAGGCGGCCGAGTTCCTGCACCGCTTTACCGCCGGTGAGCTCAAGGATATGCCGATGTTCACCTCCTGCTGTCCGGGCTGGGTGCGCTTTGTCAAGTCGCAGTATCCGCAGCTCGTGCCGCATCTGTCCACCGCGAAGAGCCCGCAGCAGATGTTCGGCGCGATCACCAAGACCTATTTCGCAGAAAAGCTCGGCGTTCCGCCCGAGAAGATCTGCTGTGTGTCCATCATGCCGTGCCTCGCGAAGAAGGCGGAGAGCAACGGCAGATCCCAGCGCACCTTCAACGTGCGCGATGTGGACATCGTGCTGACCACGCGCGAGGTCAACCGTCTGATCCGCTCGCTGGATATCAACGTCACCACCCTGCCCGACGCGGAGTTTGACTCCCCGCTCGGCATCGGCTCGGGCGCCGGCATCATCTTCGGTGCGACCGGCGGCGTCATGGAGGCCGCCCTGCGCACGGCGTATCACTCGGTCACCGGCGTCAACGCCGCACCGGATGCGTTCCGCGCGGTCCGCGGCGTCGAGGGATGGCGCGAGGCGGAGTTCGAGATGGGCGGAAACACCGTCCGCTGTGCGATTGTCAGCGGTCTGGGTGAGACGCGCAAGCTGATCGAGGAGCTGCTCGCCGGACGCGTCCACTACGACTTCGTCGAGGTCATGGCGTGCCCGGGCGGCTGTGTCGGCGGCGGCGGACAGCCGATCTCCTTCAATCAGGAGGAACTGCAGGACGTCCGCGGCAGTCTGCTGTACAAGCTCGACCGCCTCAGCCCGCTGCGCTTCTCGCATGAGAACCCCGAGATCCGCATCCTGTACCGCGATTACCTCGGCGAGCCGCTCTCCGAG
>JALFIV010000064.1 GCA_022775385.1 Clostridiales bacterium | reverse complement strand
CCGATCATCCCGGCGATTGTCGCCTCCGGTTTCCTGATGGGCATCATGGAGTCGCTGAACTTCATGATCAACAGCGGATATCTGAATCTGTCCACCGACAGTGCGCTGTTTGTACTGGCGAATATGTTCTCCAACACCGCGTATGTATTCCTTCCGGTTCTGATCGGTTTCTCCGGTGCGAAGGTATTCGGCGCCAATCCGTTCCTCGGCGGCGTCATCGGCATGATTATGGTGCATCCGAATCTGCAGAACGCATGGACAATGACCGGCGGCGTCGAACAGTATCTCGATGTGTTCGGTCTGTGGAAAGTTCCGTTTGTCGGCTATCAGGGACACGTCATCTCGGTCATCATCGCGGTCTTTGTGATGGCGCAGATCGAAAAGTTCCTGCACAAGCACGTTCCGGCGATGTTTGATCTGTTTGTCACCCCGCTGGTTTCGGTCTTTGTCACCGGCTTCCTCACCATGACGATCATCGGACCGGTGTTCAATGTGGTAGAGACCAGCATCATCGGCGGTGTTCAGGCGCTGATCTCCATTCCGTTCGGTCTCGGCTCCCTGGTCATGGGCGCGCTGTACGCACCGACGGTTATCACCGGTATCCACCACATGTACTCCATCATTGACCTCGGTCAGATTCAGCAGTACGGCTACACCTACTGGCTACCGCTGGCATCCGCTGCGAATATCGCACAGGGCGCCGCCGCGCTGGCAGTCGCACTCAAGACCCGCGACAAGAAGCTCAAGGCGATGGCTCTGCCGTCCTCGCTGTCCGCATTCATGGGCATCACCGAGCCGGCAATCTTCGGTGTCAACGTTCGATTCTTCCGCCCGTTCGTCTGTGCCTGCATCGGCGGCGGTGTCGGCGCGATGTTCGCCTCCATCACCGGACTGGGCGCAAGCGGCACGGGTGTCACCGGTATCTTCGGTATCCTGCTGTGTCTGGGCAGCCCGATCAAGTACATCCTGATGTTCGCAATCGCGGCGGGCGTTTCGTTCGTCCTGACCTGGCTGTTCGGTTACAAGGACAAGGCTCCGGCGGCAGCGGACAACGCACCGGCTCCGAAGGCGCCGGCATTCACTGAGCCGAAGGAAGAGAACGGCGCACTGGACATCCCCGCACCGCTCACCGGTGAGGCAGTCACGCTGCAGGACACCGGCGATGAGACCTTTGCGGCGGAGGTGCTCGGCAAGGGCGCTGCGATTCAGCCGTCCGAGGGCAAGGTCTACGCGCCGTTTGATGCGACGGTTGCAACCCTGATGGGCCACGCGGTCGGTCTCGAGGGCAAAAACGGCGTGGAGATGCTGATTCACATCGGCATTGACACGGTCAAGCTGGACGGTAAGCACTACACCCCGCACTGCGCGGAGGGCGATGAAGTCAAGGCTGGCGATCTGCTGATGGAATTTGACATTGATGCGATCAAGAAAGAGGGTTATCCGGTTGTCACACCGGTCATCATCACCAACACGTACGACTATCAGGAAATCACCGGTCAGACTGGACATCCGGTTGCCGCGGGTGGTACACTGTTGACGGTAAGAAAGTAAATTGAGGAATTACCATGAATGCACTGCACAGAGATTTAAAACGGCTCGTCCCGCTCGCAGAGGAGCGGGGACGGGTGCTGCGCGAGGGAGACCGCACGCGGCTGCGCTTTCATCTCATGCCGCCGGTCGGCTGGATGAACGACCCGAACGGCCTGTGCTGGTACCGCGGGAACTACCATGTGTTCTATCAGTACGGACCGTTCGACCCGACGGGCGGCGTCAAGCACTGGGGACACTGGACGAGTCCGGATCTGCTGCACTGGACACAGCAGCCGACCGCGATGTATCCCGACCAGCCGTGGGATGTTCACGGTGTGTATTCCGGCTCCGCGCTTGTGGAGGATGACGCGCTGTATCTCTACTACACCGGCAACGTCAAGTTCGCCGGAGACTACGACTACATCTATGAGGGACGCGGTCACAATGTTGCACTCGGCATCACCAAGGACGGTATCCACATCGAGAGCAAACAGCTGCTGATGGAGAACAAGGACTATCCGGCGGATGTGAGCTGTCATGTGCGCGACCCAAAGGTGTGGAAGCAGGACGGTAGGTACTACATGGTGCTCGGTGCGCGCACCAAGGACGACCGCGGCGAGCTGCTGGTCTATCAGTCCGAGGACAAGCTGAACTGGACGCTGTGCAATACGATCACGACGCCGGAGATCTTCGGCTACATGTGGGAGTGTCCGGATCTGTTCTGTGTGGACGGACAGTGGATTCTGTCGCTGTCGCCGCAGGGCATCGGGCAGGACGGGTACCGCTATCAGAACGTCTACACCTGCGGCTACTTCCCGCTGTACGGCGATTTCCGCGGCGAATGTGCGCTGGGCGATTACGTCGAGACCGACGTCGGCTTTGATTACTACGCGCCGCAGACATTCGAGGCGCCGGACGGACGCCGCATCGTGATCGGCTGGATGGGCATGCCGGACGCCGACTATACCAACCCGACTGAAACCGGCTGGCAGCACTGCATGAGCGTGCCGCGCGAGCTGCACTGGAACGGCGAGCGGCTGACCGCGGTTCCGGTGGAGGAGATCGCACAGCTGCGCGAGAACGGACGGGCGGCGAAGGTGTCCGGTTCGATCCGCCTCAGCATGGGCGAGGGCGCTGATCTGATGCTCTCGGAGATTCTGGGACCGGTCCGCATCGCGGTCGGTGCGGATGCGGAACTGCGCTGGGAGGACGGTCTGCTGACGCTCCGCCTGAGCGAGGCGGCGGGATATGGACGCACGCAGCGTGTGCTCCCGCTGGACAGCCTGACCGATCTGCGCGTGCTGATCGACACGACATCCATCGAGGTGTTCGTCAACGGCGGAGAGCAGACCATGAGTACGCGGTATTATCCGTCTGAAGCGAATACGCTGGACATCGACGGTACGTGCCGTGTGAAGCAGTACGATCTGCGTGCCATGACATTTGACTGGGCGTAATAAAAATACCGTGAAGGAGGAGACAGAAAATGAAGCGAGTGGTTGCGATCGGCGAACTGCTGATTGATTTTGTACCGGAGGAAAAGGGCTGTGCCCTGCGCGAGGTCACGCATTTTGAGCGTGTGGCGGGCGGTGCACCGGCGAATGTCGCCGCCGCGGTCAGCCGTCTGGGCGGACGGGGCGTGATGGTCTCGCAGGTGGGAGACGACGCATTCGGCGAGCACATCATCGACGTGCTCAAGACAAACGGCGTGGACACCACCTACGTATTCAAAACCAAAAAGGCGAACACCGGTCTGGCGTTCGTGTCGCTGGACGCAACCGGAAACCGCGAGTTTTCTTTCTTCCGCAATCCGAGCGCCGACCTGTTCCTTTCCCCCAAGCAGATCACACCGGACATGCTCGCGGACGCCGCGGTATTGCATTTCTGTTCGGTGGATCTCGTGGACTGGCCGGTGCGCAAGGCGCACGCGCGTCTGATTGAGCTGGCGCGCGAAAAAGGGATCATCGTGAGCTTTGACCCGAACGTCCGCCTCCCGCTGTGGGATTCTCCGGCGGCGTGTCAAAAGACCATCCGGGAGTTCCTTCCGCTCGCGGATGTCGTCAAGCTGTCGGACGACGAGCTGGAATTCGTCACCGGCTGTGCCGACGAGAAGAAAGCCGCCGAACAGCTGCTGCAGGGCGCCTGCCGTATGCTGATCCTCACCAAGGGCGGAAACGGCTCGAGCGTATACACACGCAGTGCGGAGGCGCACATCGAGGCGCTTCCGGTTGAGCGCGTCGTGGACACCACCGGCGCCGGCGATTCGTTTGCCGGATCGTTCCTGTTCCAGCTGGTCAATCGCTCGTGTACGCTGGACGATCTGGATGCCCTGACGGAGCAGGATCTCAAGCAGATGATTACCTTCTCCTCCCGCTATGCGGCGCTGACCATCGGAAAGAAGGGCGCGGTCATGGCGGATATGCAGGAAATGAAGCAGGTCTACGGCGAATAATCAGAACAACGCAAAACACCTTTCCATACATCCCTATTTTCTTTACTGCTCTGCGGTCTCCGCCGCGGGGCAGTTGTATTTTACTCAGAAACCGAATAGGATGAGGAGAAGGGCGATGGAGGGGTGAAAAAACGGGAAATTTGTAGTACAATAGAAGCTGAATACCCGAACGCGCGGACAGAGAGGGGAGACAGGGATGGCGCGGAAAAAAACAGGCCGCCGGAAGAGCAGAAAGAAACAGTCCAAGGCCAAGATGGCCTGGCTCACGCTGGCGGCGGTGGTTTCGGTATTTGCGGCGTACTGCGTGTTTCAGGCGGTGTATGTGCAGGATATTTACAACCTGCATCCCGAGCAGACCGAGTCGGACTGTCCGACGGAGATCGGAAATCTGCACGTGACGACCCATTACCTGCCGGTCGGCTACCAGGGGCGGACGGGAACCGAGCGGAAAATCCGCTGGATTGCCATTCATGAGACCGACAATACACAGCCGGATGCGACGGCAGAATCGCACGATGAATATCTGCACACCTATGCGAAGGATCATCCGCTGTCCTGGCACTACACGGTGGATGAGAACGAGGTGTATCACCACATTCCGGACAATGAGACCGCGTTTCATGCCGGGGACAACATCCGGAAACGCGGGGGAAACCGCAATGCAATCGGCATTGAGCTGTGTGTCAATCAGGGAAGTGATTTTGATCAGACGATGCACAATGCGGCGGTGCTCGTCGCGTATCTGCTGGACAAATACGATTTGACGATCGACGATGTCAAACAGCATCGTGATTTTTCCGGAAAAATCTGCCCGTCGACACTGATTACGGAGAATCGATGGGATGAATTTCTCACAATGGTCGAGCAGGCGCTGTATGATCGGCGGACAGAACTTGTGACGTCGGAATAAAATCCGGTGAGATCGTCCATACTAGGGACGAAATCAAACAAAGGAGGACGTCGCAATGAAATGTCATGCGAACAAGTCGATCCACTGCAGCGTAAGCCAGTGTGCGAATCACTGCTCGGAGGGCGATTACTGTGCGCTCGAGAGCATCAAGGTAGGTACGCACGAGATGAATCCGACTGAAATCAAGTGCACGGACTGTGAGTCGTTCAAGCTCGGATGAGCCTGAGATGACGGACAGCCCGGCCTGAACAGCCGTTTGGACAGAACGGCTGTCCCGACAAAAAAGAAAATGACCTGCGGAGTGAAATACCCTGCAGGTCATTTTTTGTCTGCTTATTCTTCGTCCGACGAAGAGGACGAGTCGCGGAGCTGATCGTAATCGACCAGTGCATCATAGATCTGATCGACTGCATACTTGTAATAGATGCCGTCGTGATCCTGATCGGCTGCCATGACGACAACCACATATTTCGGATCCTCAGACGGTGCGAACGAGACAATCCAGCCGTTGTCGCTCTTGCCGGTTTGCGCCGTGCCGGTCTTTGCCGCGACGTCCCAGCCCTCCGGTCCGATATAGCCGAAGCCGTAGCGGACAGCCGCGAGTGTCATCGCACTCGTGACGCGGTCGGCGGTCTCCTTGGAGGTGACTTCGCTGAGCACCTCGGTTTCGCCCTCCTGCTTGGTGTCTCCGTTCGGCGTCGTGATGCGCTGAATCAGATACGGCTTGAGCATCTCGCCGTCGTTGGCAATCGCCTGTGCCGCCATGGCCATGTGGAGCGGAGAGACCTCGGTCTTGCCCTGTCCGAATGCGATGGAGGCGATCTCCTGATCCTCACGGTTTTCAAAATCCAGTGTGGATTTCAGCGTCGTGAAGTCCAGCTCAATGGACTCGCCGACCAGGAACTTGCGGATGCTTTTTTCCAGCGCATCGGCGCCCATATCCATCGCCTTCTGCATGAAGTAGACGTTGGAGGAATACTTGATCGCATCGTCCAGATCCAGCGTGCCGTAGACATTGCCGTCGTAGTTGGTGATGGTCTGACCGTTTTTGAAGGTCAGGTAGCCGTTGTCCTCGACGGTCGGACCGTCGACGCCGTTGTCGATGACCGCGCAGGCGGTGATGATCTTGAAATCCGAACCCGGCGCGAACGTATTCTTGTATGCGTTGGGCAGGAACAGGCCGTCAATCTCGCACAGCTCCGCCCAGTTGCTGTCGACGGAGTCCGGCTCATAGGTCGGCGTGGATGCCATGGCGAGGATCTCGCCGCTCTTGGCATCCAGCACGACGGCGGCGCCGTTCGGAATATCCGAAATCGCATCATAGGCGGCCTGCTGGAGCTTGGTGCTGGTGGTCAGCTCGATATCACAGCCCTGCTTTTTGCCACCGACACTGCGGTAGGAGACCAGATCGGTGTTGAACGTCTTTTCGATGCCCATCGAACCGTAGGTCTGAGAGAAATAACCGGTCAGTGTGGAGTAGGCGCGTCCGCCGCGGTAATACCGTTTGCCGCCGACTTTCTTGGAGTAATTGAGGCGGTTTCCGTCGCGGTCATAGATCGTTCCGCGCTTATAGGTTCTCTGTGCGGTTTCCGCCGCGGCTTCCTTACGACTCTCCGGATTGCCGAGCGTCGTCCACAGAAGACCCGCGCCGAGTGCGATCGCGCAGAGCACGAATACGCTTAGTATGCATTGCACTCGTTTTTTGAAGCTTAAGTGCATATTGGGAGTAGTCCCTCCTTCCGTCCCAGAGATTTCCGGATGAGATCACAAGGATTACAGCCAGAAAAACGAATGTTGACATCAGGGATGAACCGCCGCGTGAAATCAGCGGCAGAGTGATACCCGTCAGCGGCAGCAGACCGATCGAGCCGCCGATGATGATGAATGCCTGCAGAATCAGCTGGAAGGTCAGTCCGGCTGCAACCGCCTGATGATACCGGTCGGCACAGCTGAAGTAGATGCGCGTGCCGCGGATGACCAGCAGGCCGAACAGCAGACAGACGGTCAGCGCGATGAGCAGACCGCAGCGCTCGGTCAGCGCCGGGAATACCATGTCATTGGTCGGGTTGATGAGTGCGGTGGTGGTATCGCTGCCGAACAGATCCGAGTTGAGCAGTGCCTTGCGCGCCTGCAGGATCTGATAGCCCGCACCCTGTGCATCACTGGCCGGATCCAGCCAGTAGACAAATCGGTTTTGAATCTTGTGAATCTGCCGCAGACCAAAGGCGATAAAGCCGATGTTGCTCTCTCCGCCGGTCACACGGAGCAGGAAGGAGCACAGCGCGACGACTGCGCCGCACGATCCGATCAGCGTGAGGAAAATCACGCCGAATACGCGGATATCCGGTACGAACAGGAAGACCATGCACAGGAATGTGCAGAGGATCAGCAGGAACGTACCGAACTCACCCTGCATACCGAGAAAACCGAGATTGACCAGCGTAATCAGCAGTGCGGCGATCACGCGCTTGCGTCCGGGATTATCCTTGGTACACAGCAGACCGGCGAGAATCAGGACATAGATGCCCTTGTTGAACTCGGACGGCTGGAAGGTGAACAGCGAACCGACGGACAGCCAGTTGGTGACGCCGTCGCCGGCGGCAACACCGAGCAGGAGCGTCAGCACGTAGAACGAGACCGAGATGATGATGAGAAGCATCGTACCCCGGGCGGATGCGATGATCGGCAGGCGCTTATACAGGAATCCGGCGAGGAGACCGACGACTGCGGCGGCGATGTAGTGGATCATGAGCGAGGTCGGACGGACATCCTCCGACATCAGCATACACTGGATCATCGTGCCGAATGTCAGCAGCATGGCGGCGTTCAGGAAGAATGCCGTCTCCGCGCGGATCTGATAGACAATCACCCAGCCGCCGAACACAATGACCGTGAGCGGCGCCAGCATGTACAGATACGCGGTTCCGCGGCCTGCGCTGAATACGGTGAGGAACGCAACTATCTGAAATAAAACGAACAGGAACACTGGCTGTGTTCCCGCGTTTGGTTTCAGTTTGTTTGTCCCTGCTTTTTTCTGCTTATGCATTTGCTTTTTGGACATAATCGGATTTACCTCCGGATAAACTGGGTTTCGTCGCTGACTTCATCCCCATAGGCGCGTTCGATCTGAACAATCGTCTTGCCGAATTGGACCTTTTCACCGCCGACAATCGTCGCCTCCGAGCGGGAAACACGGTTGACCAGGGTGCCGTTCAGCGAACCGAGATCGCGCAGGCAGACATGTCCGTTTTTCAGGAACAGCTCCGCATGCTTTCTCGATACGGTGGAATCGGTGATCACAAGGTCGTTGTCGCTCCGGCTGCCGATGGTGAACGGATAGTGTGTCACCGGAACCCGGCGGCCGACATAGACGATGTAAAAATCAACGCCGGCAGGCGAAGACCGTCTCGGCTTTGGCTTCTGCGTCGGCTGCGGAGACGGACTAGAGGTTGCAAATCGGTTTGCCTTTATAATAATGAGTACAGTCAGCACAACAAGGACTGCAATTAACACTGGTTTGATAAAGCTCATGGAAAGTCCTCCCTAATGTCCTCCCTATGTAGAGTCTATTATATCATAATTTGCAGATTTTCAAAGTCTTTTTAGAAAAACTTGCAAAATTCGCAGTGCGATTTTACATTTTTGTAAAAATAGCCGCAATCCTCCCGCGAATTTCTGTGATTTTTAGGAAAAGGAACAGGGAGGAAAATGAAAATTTCCCCGTTTGGTGAAGAAATTAGCTGGTTTCTTGTGCAAATTGGGACAATGTTTCAAAAAAGATACCGATTGGACGCACAGCAATCCGGATGGAGAACAAGCGGATGTTGTCATGCAGGTCAAATTGCGGTATACTGGGGAAAAACAGGAACGGATGGTATTCTCATGCTGGATGGAATCATTTTTGATGTGGATGGAACCCTTTGGGACGCGAGAAAACAGGTCGGCGAGGCGTGGTTTGAAGTCAAGTATCAGATGACGGGCGAGACGACCGACTGGTCGTTTGAAAAGCTGAGCAGTTTGTTCGGCAAGGAGATGAGAGCAATTTGTTTTGAGCTGTTCCCGAACTATCCGGAGGAGCAGGCACTTGCCTACGGCGAGGAGTGCTTTGAAGGCGAACTGAAGCTGCTGCGCCAGAATCCGGGTGTGATCTTCGACGGTGTCCGCGAGATGCTGGACGAGCTGAGAAAGACATATCCGCTGTATATTGTCTCCAACTGTCAGTGCGGTTATATCGACGTCATGCTCGATACCGGCAATCTGCGCGACTGTTTTGATGATTTCCTGTGCTATGGGGATACACTCACTTCAAAGGGAAAGACGATCCGCACGCTGATGGCGCGCAACGGACTGAAAAATGTCGTATATATCGGCGATACGCAGGGGGATGCCGATGCGTGTGCAGAGGCGGAGGTTCCGTTTTTGTTTGCCGGATACGGCTTCGGCACGGTCGACCGCGAATACCCGACGGCAAAGACCGTGGCGGACATTCCGGCAGTCATCGCACAGATGGAGAAGTGAAAA
>JALFIV010000060.1 GCA_022775385.1 Clostridiales bacterium | reverse complement strand
CCGATGGCCTTCGCCGCATCCATGGAAATCGGGAAGTGGACGCAGAGGTGGCCGTTGAAGTTGTTGTTGGTCAGGTGCTGCGGGGAGTGCGGCACGTCGTGCGTGGAGCCGATATAGGTCTTGCCGTCGGAGAAGGTGACCCAGACGACCTTCGGCGTCCACGTCGTCTTGTTGCCGAAGGCCTTGAGCATGATGGCCGTATCCTCGGCGGTGGCGGGCTCCGCGTCCATGTGCGCATCCTTGGTCATGATGCGCAGCCGCCACGAGTAGCCGGTGGAGAAATCATAGACCGTGCAATACTCGCCGTTCTCATAGTTGCGGCGCCAGGAGTAGAAGTTTTCGTAAATGACGCTGGAGGCCTTCACGCTCGTGCCGGAGGAGGAACTGCCAGAGGAGGAGCTGCCGGAGGAGCCACTGCCCGCCGTGGTGCCGCTTGCATAGTCCGCATTGATGGCGGCGAGCGTCCTCTTGCCGGCGATGCCGTCCGCGGTCAGGCCCTTCGAGGCCTGGAAGGAGACGACCGCCGCCTGCGTCTTTTCACCGAAATTGCCGGTCAGGCTGCCGCTGTAGTAGCCGAGCTTGGTCAGCATCTTCTGAAGCTTGAGCACCTCATCGCCCTTGGAGTTGAGCTGGAGCGTTGCGCTGGTGTCAAGCTGCGTGGACGAACTGGAGGAGGACGACGAGGAACCGGACGAGCCGGAGGACGAGGAGCCGCCGGCAAGCTTGCTGGCGATCATGGCGAGGGTCTTTGTGCCGGCCACGCCGTCAGCCGTCAGGCCGGTGGACTTCTGGAAGTTGTAGACAGCCTCCTTGGTCAGCGAGCCGAAATTGCCGGTGATGGAGCCGGAGTAGTAGCCCAGCGTCTTGAGGTTCTGCTGAAGGGTGCGCACCTCATCGCTCTGCGTGCCGAACTTGAGCAGCGCGGAGCCCGAGGAGGACGAGGAGCCCGAGCTGGAGGAGCCGGAGGAAGAACCGGAGGAGGAGCCTGTCGAAGAAGAGCCGGAGGAGGAAGCAGACGATGCACTTCCGCAGACCGGTCAGAACTGGGCAACGGCAGCTCTGCTCGCACTGGGCGGCATGTTTGTCACCGCAGCCGGATGGATTCGCAGAAAATCCGAAGAAAATGCCTAAAGAAAACGCATAATAGAGTTTGGAAAGAGCTGGTGTCCTTGACATCAGCTCTTTTTCAAAAGCGAGAACGGATTTCACGGTGCGATAGGACAATGACGAAAAATCCGGTTAGGAGGAATACAAGATGCGGATACTGATGCTGGGAAACAGCTATACGTTTACCAATGACCTGCCTGCGATGCTGGAACAGCTGACCGGAGCGGAAGTGACGGCGCATACGCGCGGCGGTGCACGGCTTGCCGAACAGCGCAATCCCAATACGCAAATGGGTGCAAAGACACTGGCGGCGCTGGAACAGGAGACATGGGATTATGTCGTCCTGCAGGAGATGAGCAACGCGCCGATTACCTCACGGGAGAAGTTTCAAAACAACGTGTCAGCGCTGTGCGAGAAGATTCGTGCGGCGGGAGCAGAGCCGGTGCTGTATGCCACATGGGCATATCAGGAGGGAGGCAAACAGCTGGCGTCATTCGGCATGCCGTACGAGGAGATGTACCGTGCGCTGACCGACTCGTATCGGGAGGCGGCGGAGCGGAACCGTGCACTGATTGCGGAGGTCGGAACGGCGTTCTATGAGCAGAGCCGGACGGTCAATCTGTATGCACCGGACGGAAGCCATCCCAATGCGGAAGGCTCGCGTCTGGCGGCGCAGGTGATTGCACAGACGATTCTGAATCACAGAAAAGAGGGAGATCATGCGGGATAAACGAATCAGGCTGCGTATGCTCAGGGTGAAAACAGCATGGACATGAAATGGCTTGACAATTTGATTACTGTGTTTGCATGCGGTGAAACTGGAGTTTGTCCGTATTGCGGCAGTCCCGATACCGACCATGGTTTTACAGTGATAAAAAAGACACACGCATGGGATATGGGTCTGTTTGGTGCAATACCTGTAAAAGGGGGATTCCTCTCTCAAGAGTGATTGTGCCGGAATACGTGAGACAGCAGGAAGCACCGCATGAAATTGTATATCGCTAAAACCGCCCTTCTTTGGATCGGCGGTTTTGTTCTGCCTCAAATGAGCCTTGCAATCGAACGAAAATGCACATCCCGTCCTACCTCTGGATTGCAAAAAATACCGTAATATGGTATAGTTACAATAGTTTCACAAATAAGGAGGTATACGTATGTACGGTTCATATGGTCTGTACAGCGGCCTGAATTCGGATGAGATTCTCCAGCAGATTCTGTCAGGAGATTACAGCATCTGGGATATTTTGGACTCGCTGAGCGGATATGTCCCGGGAATGAAGGCAGTGATCACTGTTCTGACCATTTTCTTCCTGATCAACGCGATAATCGGCTTTGCACAGTGCTTTTTCGGATACCGGCTGTTCCGGATTTTTGCGGCGATTCAGGGATTCTTTATCGGCGCTGTACTGTTCGGCGCAATCGGATCTGCCACGGACAATGGATTTGTCACATTTATCCTGCTGCTCGCAGGCGGTATCGGAGGCGCGATTTTGGCATATCGAGTCTATCAGATCGGAGTCTTTCTCACGACCGGCGGATACATCGGCACAATTTGTCTGCTGATTGCGATGATCTCTATGCTGCTCTCGCAGGATTCCAATGGTGCGACACTCGTGATCGCATTCCTTGTCGGTTTTATCGTCGGCGGCGTCCTCGGTGTGCTGTTCGCCCGTCCGCTGATCATCATTTCCACCGGTCTGCAGGGATTCAGTGCGGTGAGCTGTCTGATAACCGCCCTGCATCAGAACACCGGTGCAGTCAGCTGGGTCATCGGACTGATCTGCACCGCGGCAGGCATCTACTACCAGTTCCGATGCAACCCGCCCGGCACGCTTCCGGGACCGCGCTCGCGCAAGTATGATGCGGCGGAACAGGGAAGAACAGGAGGCGGATTTGCCAATGCGGCGACGGCGGCGACCGGCGCGGCATCTTCGGCGACCAGCTCGCTCGCTCAGCATCTGAAGGACATGGAGATTTCCAGGGAGACGGCGGAGCTGTGCGACAATGCGGCGGCGTACCTCAAGGGCAGCAAGATTGCCGGTCCGCTTCTCCCGTACGCACATATCATTCTGTACGTTGTCACCGCCATTCTGGTCCTGACCGACAGCGCAACCATGTTTGTCATTCCGCTTCTGCTCTGTCTGCTGTGCTTTGCATCCCAGCGGTTTGAGGCGATCTTCATCAGCCTGACACTGCTCCTGCTCCGTGCGATTCCGTACGATCTGGATCTGCTGTCGTACTGCATGGGTCAGGTCAGCACATGGGTTTACTTCTGCGGCGTCGCCGTGGTCATCTATCTGGATGTCCTCTCTCTGATGGCGTTCCTCAAGACCGAGCGCGGAAAGAAACTGGTTGGACGCGCAAACGATCAGGCGGCCGCCGCCAACCAGCGTCAGCAGGAATATGCCGCGGCGCGGCAGGCACAGCAGGCGTATCAGCCGCCGTATCAGGCTCCGTATCAGCCGACGGCATATCAGGAGACCCCGCCGGTTCCGCCGATGCAGACGCCGTATGCTGCGCCATCTCAGCCGGAGTATCCGCAGTCCGCTCCGTCCGCACCCGTCCCGCCCGTCGTTCAGCAGGAGCCTGAGACGGTGCAGGAGACACGGACAGCACAGGATAATCCCTATACCGAGCCGGAACAAATCCCGGAGACGCCGGCACCGAGCTACGGTACGTTCGAGGAACCGGCTCCGAACGATCCGCCCCAGCCGGAGGAATCCGTTCCGGATGCGACCGTTCAGGTCCCGCTGGAGGAGATTCAGCGGCAGGATTCGTTTGGCGGAATGCCGCAGCAGGTATCGTCGGATATTCAGGATATGATGGATCAGCCGGCACAGCCGAACCGTCCGATCAATCCGGACGTTGTATTCTGCACACGGTGCGGAAACCGGATGAGCCGTTCGGATAATTTCTGTATCAAGTGCGGTGCCCGTCTGGAAAAATAAAATTACCCACAAGAAAACTCGCTGTCCAAGCTGACAGCGAGTTTTTTTGTGAATGGAAATCTCAGTTCCGATCCTGTGCAATGAGAATACGGAACGCCTCCACCGCCGCCGCGATGACGCGGTCGGTTTTGTGATACTGGATGTCCTCCAGTCCCTGTTCGCGGCGTGTCTGGTTGCCGAGCACAGTCAGAACAGCGCCGACGCGGACACGGCGGACACTGCCGACGATGAAAAGTGCGGCGCATTCCATCTCACTGGCTAGCGCACCGCACCGGAGCCATGCGCTCCAGTTTGCGTTCAGCATGGGGGAAACCGGCATGCTGTCGGGATCGTGCTGACCGTAGAACGAGTCCTTGCTCTGTACCACGCCGACATGATACCGGTATCCGAGACTGCCTGCGGCGCGGCGCAGGGCGTCCGTGACGTCCAGATTGGACACGGCGGGGAATTCAATCGGGGCGTATTCGCGTGTCGTGCCCTCGGCACGGATTGCGCCGGTCGCGATGACCAGATCGCCGCCCAGTACATCGGGATCCATGCCGCCGGAGGAGCCGACGCGGATGAAGGTGTGCGCGCCGCAGTGGACGAGTTCCTCCAGCGCGATGGCGGCGGAGGGACCGCCGATTCCGGTGGAGCACACCGAGACCGGCTCACCGTCCAGCAGACCGCTAAAAATCGTAAATTCGCGGTTGGAGGCCACGGGATGTGCCTGGTCGAGGTGGGATGCGATGGTCTCACAGCGCCCGGGGTCTCCGGTCAGAATCACATAGTGTCCGACATCGCCGGGACGAATCAGCAGATGAAATTCTTCTTGGGTATTGTACGCCATTGGCATAGAGAGAACCTCCTTCGCAGCTGTTGTTACTGTCAGTGTAGCAGAGAAAACGGGATCTGTAAATATTTCCATGGCAAAACAAAAACCGCCGAACCGAAAGAATCGGTTCGACGGTAAAGTGCGGATGAATCAGCTCTGCTTATCTTCAGGCTTGACAAAGTCGCGGGTGACGGTGGCATCCGGGAGCTTGATGTTGGCATCGTCGTAGATATCCTCGTAGATAAATTCGAGGAGATCGCCGGAAGCGCGCTTGGTGTTGTAGATGTAAACCCATGCGCCGGACGAAGCCTGAATGCCGCCCCAGACATCACAGGTGGTCTCAAGCGGAACGGAGAACTGCTCGAATTCCAGATCCGACTTGGTGAGGATCGAGGACATGGAGACCAGCTCCTTGTAGTCGAGCGAAGTGATGCACAGCTCAAGGCACTTCTTGATGAATGCCGGATACTCGGTCTTCTTCATCTTTCTGGCCTTGTTGAACATGGAGTTGAGGACCTCGCGCTGACGGCCGTTGCGCTGGTAGTCGCTGTCGATGTAGCGGATACGGGAGTACGCAACTGCCTGCTCGCCGTTGACCGTGATCTTGCCGACAGACAGACCGGAGAGATCCTTGGTGTACTTCGAGATGTGGTTGAGTTCCTCCTCGGACATATCGATTTCAACGCCGCCAACCAGGTCAATGATGTCGGACATTTCGCTGAAGTTTACGGAGATATAGTCATTGATATTGGTGTTGAAATTTTCATTGATAGTGGCAACCGCCAGGCTGGCGCCGCCGTATGCATAGGCATGGGTGAGCTTCTCATAGGTATCGCGCTGGGGGATGTGAACCAGAGAGTCGCGGGCAATCGAGGTGATCTTGATCTTGTTGTGCTCGTTGTCCAGCGAGACAATCATGGTTGCGTCCGAACGGCCGCTGTCTCCGGCTTCCGTATCGACGCCAAAGATGGCGATGTTCGTAATTTTTGCATTGTTCAGAACATCAGAATCCTTGGATGCACTGGAGTAGTCCTGTTCCAGACGATCCAGCGTGTCGCGGAACGACGTATCCTTTTCCAGTCCCCCGAACAGGTAGTGGAATGTTCCGAAGCCGATACCGCCGATGATGGCGAGTACCAAACAGATGTAGATGACAATAGAAAATTTCTTCATCAAATCGCTCCTTTCATTACCAGTCTAGTATAAACGAAAATTGTCACAAAAGCAAGCAAAGGGAGGGAATTTCAAACAGTGCTTCCCAGTTTTTCGGGCATTATTCTTCGGAAGATGCCGCGGCAATCTCCTCAAGCAGACGTCGGTCGCGCTTATCTGCCGGCTCAAACTGCGCGAACAGGTCGGGACGGCGCTGCTTGGTGCGCATCAGGCTCTGTTTGCGGCGCCAGGTGTCGATGTTTCCGTGATGTCCGGAGAGCAGGATATCCGGAACAGGCAGATCGTTCCAGACCGCCGGCTTGGTGTACTGCGGGTATTCCAGCAGACCGTCCCAGTGGCTCTCGTCGGTGAAGCAGACCTCGTCTGCCAGTACACCGGGGACCATGCGGCAGACGGCGTCCGCCACCGCCATCGCCGGAAGCTCGCCGCCGGTCAGCACAAAATCGCCGAGCGAGATC
>JALFIV010000035.1 GCA_022775385.1 Clostridiales bacterium | reverse complement strand
CGGTGCGGAGCCGTGAATCGGCTCGTACATGCCGAGCGTGGTCTCGCCGATGGATGCAGACGGCAGCATACCAATGGAGCCGGTAATCATGCTCGCCTCATCCGACAGGATGTCGCCGAACAGGTTGCCCGTGATGATGACATCGAACTGACCCGGATTGCGGACCAGCTGCATCGCGCAGTTGTCGACGTACATATCCGAGTACTCAACCTCCGGATACTCCTTGGCGATCCGGTGCATGGTCTCACGCCAGACGCGGGAGGTCTCCAGCACGTTTGCCTTGTCGACGGAGACGACCTTCTTGCCGCGCTTCATCGCCATGTCGAAGCCGCGGCGGGCGATGCGCTCTACCTCGGAGACCGAGTAGTTCATATCGTCCCAGCCGGTCTCGCCGAGCGGAGACTCGCGGCGGCCGCGCTTGCCGAAGTAAACGTCGCCGGTCAGCTCACGGCAGACCAGAATGTCAAAGCCGTCGCCGATGATCTCCGGCTTGATCGGGCAGGCATCCGCCAGCGCCGCGTGCATCTGTGCCGGACGCAGGTTGACGAACAGACCCAGACCGGAACGCAGTCCGAGCAGAGCGCGCTCCGGACGCTTGTCCGACGGAACGGAGTCCCACTTCGGACCGCCGACTGCGCCGAGCAGAACGGAGTCGGATGCCTTACAGGTGTCCAGCGTCTCCTGCGGGAGCGGGATGCCGAACTTGTCGATGGCGTTTCCGCCGGCATAGCACTCGGTGAAATGGAAGATGTGACCGTACTTCTCACCGACGACCTCCAGTGCCTTCATCGCCTCGGTGACGATTTCCGGACCGATGCCGTCGCCCTTGATTACCGCGATATTGTATTCCATCTCACTTGCCCTCTCTTTCCTTCAGGCTCTTGAGCAGACCGCCTGCCTGAATGATATTCTGCAGGAACGGCGGGAATGCCGCTGCCTGGAAGGTCTCACCGGTGGTGATGTCGGTGATGATGCCGGTGTCGAAATCGACCTCGACCTCATCGCCGGCGGAGATGGCATTGGCAGCCTCTTCGCTCTCCATGATCGGCAGACCGATGTTGATCGAGCTGCGGTAGAAGATGCGTGCGAACGAGGACGCGATGACACAGGAAATGCCGTTGTCACGGATGACCTGCGGCGCATGCTCACGGGAGGAGCCGCAGCCAAAGTTCTTGGTTGCGACCATGATATCGCCCTTCTTGACGTTCTTGACGAACTCGGTGTCAATATCCTCCATGCAGTGGGTTGCCAGCTCGACCGGATCTGCGATATTCAGATAGCGTGCCGGGATGATTACGTCGGTATCGACGTTGTCGCCATATTTAAAAACAGAACCTCTTGCCTTCATTGTCTGTATCCTCCTTTTTAGTCCAGCTCAGCCGGGTCCGTGATGTAGCCGGTAACTGCGGATGCCGCAGCGACAGCCGGATTTGCCAGATAGATCTCGGACGTGACATGTCCCATACGACCGACAAAGTTGCGGTTGGTCGTGGAGACCGCGCGCTCACCGTGTGCCAGAATGCCCATGTGACCGCCCAGACACGGACCGCAGGTCGGGGTGGACAGGATTGCGCCCGCCTCGACGAAGATCTTTGCCAGACCCTCTTCGATGCACTGCAGATAGATCTGCTGAGTTGCCGGGATGACAATCGTGCGGACGTTGCTCTTGACCTTTCTGCCCTTCAGGATGGCAGCGGCGTCGCGCATATCCTGAATGCGGCCATTGGTGCAGGAGCCGATGACAGACTGCTGAATCTCAATCTTGCCCAGCTCGTCGACCGTCTTGGTGTTCTCCGGCAGATGCGGGCAGGCAACCGTCGGACGGAGTGCGGACAGGTCGATCGTGTACTCCTCATCGTAAACCGCATCGGCGTCCGCCTCATATGCGGTGACCTCGCGGTCGGAACGCTCACGGAAGTACTCCATGGTCTTGTCATCGACCGGGAAGATGCCGTTCTTTGCACCCGCCTCGATCGCCATGTTGCAGATCGTGAAGCGGTCGTCCATCGACAGGGACGCAACGCCCTCGCCGCCAAACTCCATCGAGCGGTACAGTGCGCCGTCGACGCCGATCATACCGATGATATGCAGGATGACATCCTTGCCGGAGACGTACTTCGGCAGGCTGCCGACCAGATTAAACTTGATTGCGGACGGTACCTTGAACCATGCGGTTCCGGTTGCCATGCCGGCTGCGAGGTCGGTCGAACCGACACCAGTGGAGAATGCGCCCAGTGCGCCGTAGGTACAGGTGTGGGAGTCCGCGCCGATAATCAGCTCACCCGGACCGACCAGACCTTTTTCCGGCAGGAGCGCGTGCTCGATGCCCATCGCGCCGACGTCAAAGAAATTGACAATCTCATGCTTGCCGGCAAACGTGCGGCACTGCAGGCACTGCTCGGCGGACTTGATGTCCTTGTTCGGTGCAAAGTGATCCATGACCAGTGCAATCTTGGACTTGTCAAATACCGTCTCAAAGCCGGCCTTCTCCAGCTCGCGGATTGCAACCGGACCGGTGATATCGTTTGCCAGCGTCAGATCCAGCTTTGCTTCGATCAGCTGGCCGGCAGAAACACTGTCGAGACCCGCATGCTTTGCGAGGATCTTCTGTGTCATCGTCATAGCCATATTCGGTGTACCCCTTTCTTAGTCGTTTAAGTACTTGTTGATGCCGTTGATGTATGCCTTGATGGAAGCCTCGACGATATCGGTGGAGATACCGCGGCCGGTGATGACATCCTTTCCGCCGTCAAAGCTGATCTTGACAACCGCCTCACACTGTGCGTCCTGACCGTCCGTCAGTGCACGCAGCGAGTAATCCTCCAGCTCGATGTCGCAGCCGACAATCTTGTTGATCGCAGCAAACGACGCGTTGACCGGACCGTCGCTCAGTGCAACGCGCTCGAACTCCTCGTCGCCGCGGGTCAGCTTGATGACTGCGGTCGTGTTGATCGAATTTCCGCTGTTGATGACGTAGTTCTTGAGCGTGTAGCGAACCGGACCGGATACCGGAACGACACCGATAATTGCCTCGAGGTCGCGATCCTTGATGACCTTCTTCTTATCTGCCAGAATCTTGAACTTCTCAAACGCCTTATCCAGCTTCTCGGTGGTCAGCGTATAGCCCAGATCCTTCAGACGAGCCTCGAATGCGTGGCGTCCGGAATGCTTGCCGAGGACGATCGCGTTCTGCGGGATGCCGACGGACTCCGGCGTCATGATCTCGTAGGTCTGCTCGTTGTTGAGCACGCCGTGCTGATGGATGCCGGACTCGTGTGCGAATGCGTTCGCGCCGACAATCGGCTTGGTCGGTGCGATGCCGACGCCGGTGATGGTCTCGATCATGCGGCTGGAGCGGTAAATCTGCTTGGTGTCGATACGGGTGTCCGCGTCGAAGTAGTCCTTGCGGGTCTTGAGTGCCATGACAATCTCCTCCATGGAGGCATTGCCGGCGCGCTCGCCGATGCCGTTGACCGTGCACTCGATCTGACCGATTCCTGCCTCAACAGCTGCCAGAGAGGTTGCAACCGCCATACCCAGATCGTTGTGGTTGTGGCAGGACAGGATGACATTCTCCACACCGGAGACATGCTCGCGGATATAGGTGATCAGCGATGCGTACTCCTTCGGCGTCATGTAGCCGACGGTGTCAGGAATATTCAGTGTGGTCGCACCGCTCTGAATGGCAGTCTCCAGTACGCGGCACAGGAAGTCCGGATTGGAACGGGTTGCATCCTCTGCGGAGAACTCGATGTTGGAGACATACTTCTTTGCGTAAGCGACGTGATGTGCGACACTCTGCAGGACATCATCCTCGGACATGCGCAGCTTGTACTGCATATGAACCGGGCTGGTCGCAATAAAGGTATGGATGCGCGGATCGGCCGCGTCCTTGATTGCATTGTAAGCGGCATCGATATCCTTCTCCATCGTGCGGGCCAGCGAGCAGACCGTGGAATCCTTGATCGTGTTCGCGATCGCCGCAATGGCAGCGGCATCTCCCGGAGATGCGATAGCAAAACCGGCCTCGATGATATCAACACCCAGGTTTTCCAGCTGACGGGCAACCTCAATCTTCTCAGAGAGGTTCATGCTGCAGCCCGGAGACTGCTCACCGTCTCTGAGCGTGGTATCAAAAATCTTAATCATTTTTGACATATCAATATCCTCCATAAATATATAAATTTACTGGTCAAAAGCGAACCGGAGGGCAATAAAAAACGCCTCCATCTCTTTCCCCAATTCTGCAGATAAGAGACGAAAGCATACTTCCGCGGTACCACTCTTTTTGCCGCCCGAGGCGACCACTTATGCATCCAGCAATGCATTTCCCGCATAACGGTGGGATTCCGTCCACACTTACGAACCAAATCCGGTCTTTCAGCAGGCTGTTCCCGGGTGAGCTTCGCCGCGTCACGCTGCTGCCTCGCACCAAACGGCAGTTCTCTGAAAGCGCTTGCCGGTTACTTTACCCGTTCATAACATTTGAAAATATAAAACTGAATATATGTTATCCGATTCTGCGTGAAATGTCAAGAGATTCCGCCGAGTTTCTTTAAAAAAACCTCTGTTATTGTGTTTTTCTCCCCCTAATCACTTGACAAGCACACAACAAGTATTCTATAATAACCGTGAATTGAAAAACAGCAAAAGCGATGACGGAGAAAAGTAGTTCCATTGTCCGCCCGCCAGGGAGCGTCTGCCATAGACTGGAAGCAGGCGCAGGGTTGCATGGTATGAAGTTCTCTCCTGAGTTTTCGCGCTGAACAGCAAAAGTAGGCGCGGACGGTTTCCTCCGTTACCGGGATAGAATATCGGGCTTCCCGGCCCCGTATTTGAAGAAGTGCGGCTGAGTTATCGGCCGAATTTGGGTGGTACCACGGAATGTTTGTCTTTCGTCCCTGTTCTCTGGGGGAGAAAGGCTTTTTTTATGCCCAGCTGTTTCCGTTTTGCCGGGAAATTCTGACGCAACAAAGGAGAAATAATCATGATCGTAGTAATGAAAAAGGGTGCTCCGAAACAGGAGATCGAGCTGCTTTCCGGATGGCTCGA
The DNA here is from genome assembly GCA_022775385.1 of Clostridiales bacterium. GTDB lineage: Bacteria > Bacillota > Clostridia > Oscillospirales > Butyricicoccaceae > Butyricicoccus_A. The sequence continues at coordinate 22,665 of JALFIV010000035.1, read as the reverse complement.
ACATTTCAACGTCACCGTCAATCCGATCATCGGTGCAGAAACCACAATCCTCGGTCTGGTCGGCGATACGTCCGCCATCGACAAGGATACCCTCATGCTCAACCACTGGGTTGACCGTGTAATGAAGGTTCAGGAGCCGTTCAAGCGCGCAAACCGCGCGATGCATCCGGATGACACTATTGTCAACATCGGCGGCGTCGAGGTCGGCGGAAACAAGATCGCCGTCATGGCCGGTCCGTGCTCGGTCGAGAGTGAGGCACAGATCTGCGAGATTGCGGAAGAGGTTCAGCGCCAAGGCGCGACCATCCTCCGCGGCGGCGCATGGAAGCCGCGCTCCTCCCCGTACTCGTTCCAGGGTCTGAAGGCGGAAGGTCTGGATCTGCTCTACGAGGCAAAAAAGAATACCGGTATGCCGATCGTCACCGAGATCACCAATCCGGCGCACATCGAGCTGTTCCTCGACAAGGTCGACTGCTTCCAGATCGGTGCGCGCAATATGCAGAATTTCGAGCTTCTGAAGGAAATCGGCAAGACCGACAAGCCGGTTCTGCTCAAGCGCGGTTTTGCCAACACGCTCGAGGAATTTCTCATGTCCGCCGAGTATATCATGGCGGAGGGCAACGAACAGGTCATCCTCTGTGAGCGCGGCATCCGCACCTACGAGACCTACACCCGCAACACGCTGGATATCAGCGCAGTACCGGCGCTCAAGCGCTTGAGCCACCTTCCGGTCGTTGTCGACCCGTCCCACGCGGCAGGCATCTACTGGATGGTTGAACCGCTCGCCATGTCCGCTGTCGCAGCGGGCGCGGACGGTCTGATCATCGAGGTTCACAACGATCCCGCCCACGCGCTGTCCGACGGCGCACAGTCCCTGACCTACACGCATTTCGCACGCACCATGGGCAAAATCCGCAGCATTGCAGCGGCCATCGGCAAGGAGATTTAATCATGTATCATCTTTCTCTTCGGGGCGCAGTCAGCCTGTCTGACATCTATATCGGCGGCGGTGTGTTCCAGAGCACGGCAAAGCATGTCGCGGAAAAATTCCATCCGACCCGCATCCATGTGGTCACGGACGCCAATGTTGAGCCGCTTTACCTGCGCGCGCTGTGCGCACAGTTCCCGCTGACGGTCACCTACACCGTCATTCCCGCAGGTGAGGAGCACAAAAATCTGGAAACCGTTGCGGGAATCTACCAGGATCTCTGCGAGGCGGAGCTGACCCGCTCGGATCTGCTCATCGCACTCGGCGGCGGCGTAGTCGGAGATATCGCCGGATTCGCGGCGTCCACCTATCTGCGCGGCATCCACATCTGCCAGATTCCGACCACCCTGCTCTCGCAGGTGGATTCCTCGGTCGGCGGCAAGTGCGGCGTCGATCTGCCGCAGGGCAAGAACCTCGTCGGATCGTTCTATCAGCCCGAGCTGGTCATTATTGACACGGATATTCTCTCCACTCTGCCGGAGCGCATTTTCTGCGACGGCATGGCGGAGGTCATCAAGTACGGCTGTATTGCAAACCGCGATATCCTTGAGCTGATCTCTGATCCGGCGTTCAAAGACAATATGGAGCGCATCGTCTACGAGTGTGTCCGCATCAAGCGTGACGTCGTTCAGCAGGACGAGCGCGACACCGGTCTGCGCATGACGCTCAACTTCGGTCACACCATCGGACACGCCGCGGAAAAGCTCGGCAATTACGTCGACCTGAGCCACGGTCAGGCGGTTGCCATCGGCATGTGTGCGGCGGCAAAGCTGAATGTCCTTCTCGGCGGCACGGATTATACCGAGCCGATTACCAATGCCTGCCGGATGCATCAGCTTCCGACGGCGCTTCCGTATGACACCGAGGCGATCTACCGTTCACTGTTATCTGACAAGAAGCGCATGTCCGACACGATGAACTTTATCCTCGTCGATCAGCTCGGCAAGGCGGATATCCGCAAGCTGCCGCTCGATGAGCTGCATACGCTGGTTACACAATTGTAAAACCGTTTTTTTCCGTTGTTTTTGTCCCGATTTCAGGGGCAAAAACGACTCTGTTATACATAAAATGATTTGATTCAGAAAGGAGACCCGATCTTCATGGGCTCTGTTTGGGGCAATAACCTGAAACTCAGTATCTTTGGTGAATCGCACGGCGGCGGCATCGGCTGTGTTCTCGACGGTTTCCCGTCCGGCGTTGCATTCGACGAGGGCTTTGTTCTCACGGAGATGGACCGACGCGCACCGGGAAAGAACAAGCAGTCCACGGCGCGCCGCGAAAAGGATCTGCCGAAAATCCTCTCGGGTGTTTTTGAGGGAAAAACGACCGGCACGCCGATTTCCTGTGTGATTGAAAACACCGACACCCGCTCGGGTGACTACAAAAACCTCGTTGAGCATCCCCGTCCGGGACATGCCGACTACACCGGACGCGTCCGCTTCCACGGCTGCAACGACCCGCGCGGCGGCGGTCATTTCTCCGGCCGCCTGACGGCGCCGATGGTATTCGCCGGTGCTATGTGCAAGATGTTTCTGAAAAGCAAGGGCATCACCGTCGGCTCGCACATCGCTTCAGTCGGTCAGATCATGGACACGCCGTTTGACGACATCGATATTCCCGCAGAACAGCTGGAAACCCTGCGTACGCAGGCCTATCCGATCATCAATCCGCGCGCACAGCAGGCGATGCTTGATCTGATTGAGCAGGCGCGGCAGGATCAGGATTCCGTCGGCGGCGTGATTGAGTGTGCTGTCACCGGACTTCCCGCCGGTCTCGGCTCCCCGATGCTGCAACCGGCAGAGGGACGTATTTCCTCCCTCCTGTTCGCGGTTCCGGCTGTCAAGGGTGTCGAATTCGGCGCCGGTTTTGCGATCTCTTCGATGTTCGGTTCGGAGGCAAACGATCGTATGACGATGGAGGACGGTGCGGTTCGCACAGAGAGCAACAACAACGGCGGTATTCTGGGCGGTATCACAAGCGGTATGCCGGTGATTGTCCGCGCCGCGATCAAGCCGACACCGTCTATTTCCAAGGAGCAGATGACGCTCAATCTTGCACACGGTGAAGTCGAACCGCTGGTCATCAAGGGACGGCACGACCCTTGCATCGTCACCCGTGCCGCCGCAGTGATCGAGGCGGCGGTCGCCATCGCTGTGACAGATTTGTATATGGAGGCATACGGCTATGCGTCAAATTGAAGAAGTCCGCAAGGAGATCAATGAGATCGACCGTCAGATCGTCGATTTGTTTCTGCGCCGCATGAAATGTTCGGAAGAGGTCTCCGAATTCAAAATGCACACCGGCGGTCAGGTTCTTGTCACCGCGCGGGAAAACGAACTGCTCAATACGATGTTGGAAAACGTGCCGGATTCGCTCAAGCAGGAGTACACCTCCCTGCTGCGCACGACAACACGAATCAGCCGGAAGTATCAGTATACACGGATTCTGAAGGCGGAGCCGTTCCGCCTTCAGCTCCCGATTACGGCGCGCATCGATACCCCGCACACCGTCTGCTATCAGGGTCTGCAGGCTTCTTATCAGGATGCCGCGGCGAAGGCGCTGTTCCCCGATGCGAAGCGCTATCCGCTCAAGACCTTTGAGGATGTGTTCCTCGAGGTCTCCGAGGGACGCGCGGACGCCGGTGTCGTTCCGATTGAGAATTCCACCGCCGGCACGATCAACGAAGTGTATGATTTGCTGGAAAAGCACGGTTTGTACATTTCTCATTCCTATATCGGACGAATTCGTCACTGTTTGGCCGCATGTAAAGATGCAACCCTTGACACTGTAAAAACCGTTCATTCCCACCCACAGGCTCTGCGGCAGTGCCATCACTATATTCAGGATCACAATCTTGCCGAGGTAGAAGAGTCCAACACGGCAATTGCTGCCGAGGAAATCGCTAGGCTCGGTGATCCGACCCGCGCCGCAATCTGCTCGGAGGAAGCGGCCAAGCTGTACGGTCTGACTGTGCTCCAGCACAATATCAATGACGGCGATTTCAATCAGACCCGTTTCATCGCGGTGACCCGCGGTCTGTCTGCCAAAGAGGAGGACAACCGCGTCAGTCTGATTCTCATCATCCCGCATGTCACCGGAAGCCTGTATGCGGCTTTGTCTGTGTTCTCGGATTACGGTCTGAACATGACGGAGATTCACTCGCGTCCTCTGGCTAACATGCCATGGAACTACTGCTTCTACATCGATTTTGCAGGAAATATTTTGAATGAGGACACCCGAACCATGATCTATCAGCTCACGCAGGAGATTCCGGTCGTCCGTATTCTCGGCTCGTTCCCGGTGATCGAAGAGGAGGGACTCAACGAAAATGACTGATCTGATTTCCTCTGTCTCCGGTCTGCGCGGAACCGTCACGGTGCCGGGCGACAAGTCCATCTCCCACCGCGCGGTCATGCTGGGCGCGCTGTCCAGCGGAATGACACATATCACCGGTTTCCTGATGGGCGAGGACTGCCTGTCCACCATCTCCTGTTTCCGGAAAATGGGCGTAGACATTACGGTCTCCGATGACGAGGTCGTTGTCCGCGGAGTCGGTCTGCATGGACTGACCGCACCGGAAGAGCTGCTGTACACCGGCAATTCCGGCACAACCACCCGCCTTCTGTGCGGCATTCTCGCCGGTCAGCCGTTTACCAGTACTTTGAACGGCGATGCCTCCATTCAAAAACGTCCGATGGGACGCATCATCAAACCGCTCACGCAGATGGGCGCGAACATTCAGGGCAAGGACGGAAACCTCTGTCCGCTGACGGTATCCCCAGCAAAACTCCACGGTATCCGCTATGAGATGCCGGTCGCCTCCGCACAGCTCAAATCATCTATCCTGCTCGCCGGTCTGTACGCCGACGGTGAGACTACAGTAATTGAACCTGCTCCGTCCCGCGACCACACCGAGCGCATGCTGCGCGGTCTGGGTGCGGACATCCAAACCGAGGGCACTGTCATCACACTGACGCCGCCGGACGATCTGACCGCTGTGGACGTCGCGGTTCCGGGCGATATCTCCTCTGCGGCGTATTTCCTCGTTGCGGGACTGATTGTCCCGAACAGCGAGATTCTGATTCAAAATGTCGGCGTCAATCCGACGCGCACCGGTATTCTGGACGCACTCGAGGCGATGGGCGCGGACATCACCCGTCTGAATGAACGCGGCGATGTCGAGCCGGTCTGTGATCTGCTCGTCCGCACCTCTGCTCTTCATGGAACGACCATCGGCGGCGATCTGATTCCGCGCCTGATCGATGAAATTCCGGTTCTTGCAGTCGCCGCGGCATTTGCCGAAGGGGAGACCGTATTCTGTGATGCACAGGAGCTCAAGGTCAAGGAGTCCAACCGCATTGCGACGATGACGGCGGAACTTTCCAAAACCGGAGCAGACATCACTGAGACTCAGGACGGCATGATCATCCGCGGCGGTGCGCCGCTGCACGGCGGCAGTTTTGAAAGCTATGCAGATCACCGCGTTGCGATGAGCATGGCAGTCTGTGCCCTCGCCTGTGACGGTGAATCTCAGATTGACGATCCGGACTGCGTCGCAATTTCCTACCCAGACTTTTTCTCGACGTTATCAGCATTGGAGGCGAATTCCAAATGATTCTTACGATGGATGAATTCCGTGCCTATCAACCGTCCCGCACGACCTTCGCGCTGTTCGGTCATCCGATTGCACATACGATGTCGCCGGAGCTTCATGCCTCCCTGTTCCGCATCTCCGGTCAGAACTGCGACTATTTTGCTGTCGATGTCCCGCCTGAGCAGCTCGGCGAGGCTATGCAGATCGCCCGTGAGAAGTGCAAGGGATTGAATCTTACCATTCCGCACAAACACGCCGTGTTTGATCATCTGGACGCGGTGGATGAGACCGCCCGTGATCTCGGCTCGGTCAACACCGTTTTATTCAACGAGGGCGAGGCCATCGGCTACAACACCGATATTTTGGGCTTTTCCGGCTCATTGGAGTTTGATCACATCAATCCGGAGGGAAAGATCGCTGTGGTCTGCGGCTACGGCGGCGTGTCCCGCGTGATGGCCTATCATCTCGCGGCGGCAGATGCCAAGGTCATCCTCACCGGACGCAATCTCGGCAAGGCAAAAACGCTGCGCAACGAGCTGCGGGAGATGCTGCCGGACAAGGACATTGAGATCATGCCGGACACCCAGCTTCCACGTGCGGCGGAAATTGTGGTCAACGGAACGCCGCTCGGCATGTATCCGCATGAGGAGGGCTGTCCGCTGGAAAAGCTCCCTCAGCACACCAAATATGTTTTTGATGCGGTATACAATCCGCCGAAAACTTCGATTATGAAACTCGGCGGCAGAGATGTCCGCACACGCAACGGTCTGCTTATGCTGGTTCAGCAGGCCGCATACGCTGAGACCATCTGGCTGGGAACGCAGTTTGACAACAACAGTCTGAACGGCGTCCTGCGCCGACTCGCCGGCGAAATGGCGAGAAAACGTCTGCACGACATCTACGGTAAGTCCAACATCGTCCTGTGCGGCTTCATGGGAAGCGGCAAGACGACGATCGGACGCAAGCTTGCGCGTGCGCTGGACTGTGAGTTTATCGATGCTGATCATTACCTTGAGGCGCGTGAGGGCAAGCGGATTTCTCAGATTTTCGACGAAGTCGGCGAGTCCGGCTTCCGCGATATTGAGACCGACTGCGCACGTGAGCTGGCTGAAAAGCAGGGCTGTGTGATTGCACTGGGCGGCGGCGCGGTTCTTCGCGCAGAGAATGTCGCACTGTATAAGAAAAACGGCATTCTGATCCATCTGAACACGCCGTTTTACCGCATCGTACAGAATCTCAGCCGCGATACGTCCCGTCCGCTCCTGCAGGGCGACAAGGAAAAGCAGACCCGCACGCTGTATCAGAAGCGCAAGCCGATTTACCGCGCGGCGGCGGATCGTTCGGTGACCGGTACACGCATCTCCGAGCTGGTCGACGCCGTGTTCGCCTCGATTTGATAAGCGGTGAATCCTATGGAACGCTTTGATATTGTCGACGAACACGGCATCCCGACGGGTGAAACCGTCGACCGCGAGACCGCACACGCACAGGGAATCCGTCATCGGACGTCTCATGTCTGGATCGCACGCAAGCGGGACGATCGTGTGGAACTCCTCCTGCAGCAGCGCAGTTTTGATAAGGATTCCCATCCGGGCTGCTATGACATCTCCAGTGCCGGACACATTCCCGCCGGCGTGGACTTTGTCCCCTCCGCCCTCCGCGAGTTGGAGGAGGAACTGGGCGTCCATGCACAGGCGTCCGAGCTGATTCTCTGCGGACAGCGCGTGTTTACATTGGATGCTGTTTTTCACGGAAAACCGTTTCACGACAACCAAGTGAGCAATATCTATCTGCTCTGGCTCGACTGTGAGGAACAGGACTTTGTACTCCAGCAGTCCGAGGTCGCCTCTGTCCGATGGATGCCGTTTGACGAGTGCCTCCGCGGTGTTCTGGAAAACCGCTTTGCGCACTGTATTTACCCCGAAGAACTGTATCTCCTGCAGAAACACTTCGGATAATCCCCCAACGCAAAAAAGGAGAATTACGTAATGTCTGTTTCCTCTCTCAAGTCCGAACTCCGCCTGCTCTCGTTTCTGATTCTGCTGGCGGCGGGCATCATCAATTCGATCGGTGTCGTTCTGTTTCTTTCGCCTGTTCATCTCTACGACAGCGGGATTTCGGGCACCTCTATGCTGCTTGGACAGCTGACACCGGAATGGCTTCCACTCTCGTTCTTCCTGATCGTGCTCAACGTCCCGCTGTTCGCCTACGGTGCGAAAAAGCAGGGCGCATCGTTCACGATCTATTCGATTTTCGCGGTGGCGGTCTACTCGGCATCCTCGTATGTCATCACCTATGTGCTCCCGATCGATGTCTCGACGTCCTCCCCCATCGCCGGCAATGATCTGCTGCTCTGCGCGGTTTTCGGCGGTCTGATCTCCGGTGTCGGAAGCGGTCTGACCATCCGTTTTGGCGGCGCGATCGACGGTATCGAGGTCATGGCGGTGCTGTTTGCAAAACGGCTTGGACTGACCGTCGGCAGTTTTGTCATGGTCTACAATGTCATCTTATATCTGGTGTGCGGCATCGTCCTGCAGAGCTTTATTCTGCCGCTGTACTCCATTCTGACCTACTGTGCCGCCATCAAGACTGTCGACTTCATCGTTGAGGGCTTTGACAAGGCGAAATCCGCGATGATTATCACCACCAAAGAAGAAGAGATCAGCAAGGAGCTGTCAGATGCGTTTGGCCACGGTATCACGCTGATCGACTCCGAGGGATATTACAAAGGGCGCCAACAGACGATTATCTATTTCGTCGTCAACCGATTCCAGATTGCAAAGATGAAATCTATCATCCACCGCATTGATCCCAACGCGTTTGTCACAATTTCCGATGTCTCAGATATCATGGGAAGCAGCATCAATCGGCGGCAGTAATCTGCAAAAAGCAAGGGAGACAGCACCGGCTGTCTCCCTTTTTCTGTCCGAAATGTATTAGTTCCATCCCTTGCACACATCTATCCAAGCGGTAAAGGACGAGTACCGTTCGAGCTCATCCATCGTCAGCTCGATCGCACTGCTGCTGCTCCCGCAGGCGGGAAATACGGTCTCAAACCGCTTCATCGACACATCCAGATAGACTGCAACGCCGTCATTGATCGCAAACGGACAAACACCGCCCACGGCATGTCCGATCCGGCTCTCGACCTCCGATGCGGAGAGCATCTTTGCCTTGGTTCCGAACTGTGCTTTATATTTTGGATTGTCAATCTTGGTATCGCCCGCAGTTACAATCAGAATCGGCTCACCGTTTACCTGAAAAGACAGCGTCTTTGCGATTCGGCACGGTTCACAGTGCAGCGCCTCGGCGGCGAGCTCCACGGTTGCGCTCGACACATCAAATTCCTGTACGCGGTCCTCCATACCGAATTGACGGAAATACTCTTTCACTTTTTCTATCGCCATATCATGACTTCCCTTCTTTCTATTTTTTCTTACTATACCACAGAAAGCCTTGCCCATCTACAAAAAACAGACGCGGTATCCGGTAAAATGGCCGGATACCGCGTCTCTGATTGTATTCGTGTTTTTTTGCGATGCTGTGATCAGCCGCCGCGGCGGATCATCTCGTCGATACAGCGTTTTGCCGCCAGACGGGTTTCCTCTTCCAGCACGATTTCCTCGCCGCCTTCTCCACGCAGGACATTCAGCACATCGACCAGCGTGGTTGCCTTCATATTGGGGCAGATGAGCTCCTTGGTGAGCGGATAGAATTTCTTCTCCGGACAGGCGTACTGCAGATGCTCCGCAATACTGATTTCCGTTCCGATGATGAATTCCTTCTCGTCCGACTGCTTTGCCTCGTTCATGATTCCGCTGGTCGAGCCGACATAGTCCGCCTCTCGGACAACCTCCGGCTGACACTCCGGATGAACCAGTAGCTTGGCATTCGGGTGCAGCGCACGTGCCTTGTCCACATCGCGCTTCTGTACGCGCGCATGGATCGGACATCCGCCCTGCAACAGCTTGATCTGCTTGTCCGGAACCTGATCCGCGACATACTGTCCCAAATTACAGTCCGGAATGAACAGAATTTTATCCGCTTCCATCTCCTTGACAATGCGCACCGCAGAAGACGAGGTCACACAGACGTCACAGACGGTTTTCAGATCTGCTGTGGTGTTGATGTACGCAACGACGGCGTAATCCGGAAACTGCTTTTTCACCGCCGAGATCAACTCGCGATCCATCTGCTCCGCCATCGGACATCCGGCAATCGGATTGGCGAGATAGACGGTTTTTTCCGGAGAAAGGATTTTAACCGTCTCCGCCATGAATCGGACGCCGCACATCATGACATTCTTCTGCGGGACATCCTGCGCTTTGACACTCAGTGCATAGGAGTCACCGACAAAGTCCGCAATCTCCGTGATCTCGCTTGCCTGATAGCTGTGCGCGAGAATACACACGTCTTTTTCTTGTTTCAGTCGGAGAATCTCTTCCTGAATCTCTCGTATCATGAATGGTTTGTTCCTTTCTTACTGCTCTTCTTTGACAGCGGCAAACGCCTGATCCAGATCCCAGATAATATCATCCGCATGCTCCGTGCCGATTGACAGACGAATCGTATTCGGATGGATGCCCTGCTCTTCCAGCTCTTCTACGGTGCACTGGCTGTGGGTCGTGGTTGCCGGATGGATGACCAGCGACTTGACGTCCGCAACGTTTGCCAGAATCGAGAAGATCTTCAGGCTGTCAATGAACTGCTTTGCTTCCTTCTCTCCGCCCTTGATATTGAAGGTGAAGATCGAACCGGCGCCGTTCGGGAAATACTCCTGATACAGTTCCTGATACTTCGGATCGAGCGACGGGTGGTTGATGGACTCAACCAGCGGCTGAGACTGCAGATACTCCAGCACCTTCTTGGTGTTCTCAACATGGCGCTCGACGCGCAGAGACAGGGTTTCCAGACCCTGCAGGAGCAGGAATGCGTTGAACGGAGAAAGGGTTGCGCCGGTATCGCGCAGGAGAATCGCTCGAATATAGGTAGTAAATGCCGCCGGACCAACGGCATCGACAAAGCTGATGCCGTGGTAACTCGGGTTCGGGTCTGCGATCTTGCCGAACTTGCCGGATGCCTTCCAGTCAAACTTGCCGCTCTCGATAATCAGACCGCCGAGCGTCGTGCCGTGTCCGCCGATGAACTTGGTTGCGGAGTGAACCACGATATCGACACCGTACTCAAACGGGCGGAGCAGATACGGCGTGGTGAAGGTCGCGTCGACAACCAGCGGAATCTGATGCTTATGCGCAATCTCAGAAACGGCGCGCAGATCGGTGATATTCGAGTTCGGATTGCCGAGCGTCTCCAAAAAGAGGAACTTGGTGTTCTCGTCAATCGCCTTCTCAAAGTTCTGCGGATCGTCCGGGTCGACGAACGTCGTCTTGATGCCGTCCTGCGTAAGGGTATGCTCCAGATAGTTGTAGGTGCCGCCGTAGATGGTCTTTGCTGCAACGATGTTGTCGCCGGCAGAGGTCAGCGCCTTGAAGGTGTAGCTCAGCGCTGCGGCGCCGGATGCAACGGCAAGTGCGGAGGAGCCGCCCTCAAGTGCGGCGATGCGGCGCTCCAGAACGTCAACCGTCGGGTTGGTCAGACGACCGTAGATGTTGCCCGCGTCGCTCAGATTAAAACGAGCCTGTGCATGGTCGCTGTTGTGGAAGACATACGACGTGGTCTGATAAATCGGAACGGCACGTGCGTCGGTGGTCGGGTCTGCCTGCTCCTGGCCTGCGTGAAGCTGAATGGTCTCAAATCTAAATTTTCTTTCGCTCATGATAGTATCTCCTTTATTGATGGCGCAATGTGTGTCTGTGTGTGTCAAAAATCTGTTTTTCTCCGCGCGAGCGGCTGACACAATCACATTCGCCCGTAGGAGTGATGAAGCGTCGTTACGACGACAATTTCAGGTTTCATATTTCCTCATTTCCTATAACCTAGTCGGTTAGTATGTTTAATGTGCCTTTATCATATCAAACAAACCCCACTCTGTCAATAGGAATTTCAATATTTCCTATAAAATTTGTAGGTATGTTACGCAATGCATCATCTGTCTCGTCTTTTCGCCTTTTCCGCGCAAACTTTACAGGTTTCGTCAGCTGTGGTATCCTATATCTAACCGAAATCTGAAATTGGAGAACACTATGAAACGACTTGTTATCGGAATACTCGCCCACGTCGACGCCGGAAAGACGACGCTGTCAGAGGGTATGCTATATCTCAGCGGTGTGCTCAAAAAACTCGGCCGTGTCGACCACAAGGATGCCTTCCTCGATACCCAGCGGCTGGAGCGGGAGCGCGGCATCACGATTTTTTCCAAGCAGGCGATTCTTCCGCTCGCGGATGCGGAGATTATGCTGCTGGACACGCCCGGACACGTGGATTTCTCCGCCGAAGCGGAGCGCACACTGCAGGTGCTGGACTATGCGATTCTCGTCATCAGCGGCAGCGACGGCGTACAGGGTCACACGGAGACGCTCTGGAATCTGCTCGAGCAGTATCACATTCCCACTTTTCTGTTTATCAACAAGATGGATCTCGACACTGCTGACCACGGCGCGGTGCTCTCCCAGCTGCAAGATCGTCTGAACGAAGGCTGTGTGGACTTTTCCGCCGATCGGGATGCTGAGGCGCGCGACGAGGATATCGCCGCCTGCGACGAAGAGCTGATGACCGCTTATTTTGAAAACGGTACGCTGACCGACGAGCAGATTTGCCATGCGATTGTCCGCCGCCGTCTGTTCCCCTGCTTTTTCGGCTCCGCGCTCAGGCTGGACGGCGTACAGGAGTTTCTGGACGGTATTGCGCGCTATACCGTGACACCGCAGTATCCGGAGGTGTTCGGCGCGAAGGTTTTCAAAATTTCGCGCGATGCACAGGGCAATCGCCTGACGTGGATGAAGATCACAGGCGGCGAACTTCGCGTCAAATCCAAGCTCACTAACTCCGTGCGCGCGCAGTCCGACATCGAATGGGAAGAAAAAGCCGATCAGGTCCGCCTGTACTCGGGCGACAAATACAAGATGACCGACTGTGCTTCCGCCGGTAGTGTCTGTGCGGTGACCGGTCTGACCCGGACCAAGCCGGGCGATGCGCTCGGTCTGGAGCCGGATTCCCCCGAACCGCTGCTCGAGCCGGTGCTCACCTATCAGCTCATCCTGCCGGACGGCTGCGACGTGACGACGACGCTCGCCAAGCTGCGTCAGCTTGAGGAGGAGGACCCGCAACTGCACATCGTGTGGAACGAACGGCTGCAGGAGATCCAGATTCAGCTGATGGGCGAAATCCAGCTTGAAATACTGCAGAGTCTGATTGCGGAGCGATTCGGCATCGATGTCACATTCGGCACGGGCAATATCGTCTACAAGGAGACGATTTCCGCACCTGTGGAGGGTGTCGGCCACTTTGAACCGCTCCGCCACTATGCAGAGGTGCATCTTCTGCTGGAGCCGCTGGAATGCGGTGCAGGACTGGAGTTTGCCACAGTATGCAGCGAGGATGTACTCGACCGAAACTGGCAGCGGCTGATTCTCACTCATCTCGCGGAAAAGCCGCATCTCGGTGTACTGACCGGCTCTCCGATCACCGATATGCGGATTACACTCCTGACCGGACGCGCGCACGCCAAGCACACCGAGGGCGGCGACTTCCGTCAGGCAACCTACCGTGCGGTTCGTCAGGGACTGCACAAAGCAGAATCTATCCTGCTCGAGCCGTGGTATTCCTTCCGTTTGGAACTGCCGCAGGACTGTGTCGGACGCGCAATGTCGGATATTCAGCAGCGGTGCGGATCATTTGATCCGCCGGAGAGCGTCGGAGATCTCGCTGTACTCACCGGCACAGCACCGGTTTCCACTATGCGCGATTATCCGACGGAAGTGCTCGCCTACACCAAGGGGCGCGGCAGGCTGTCGCTCTCCGTACTGGGCTATCAGGCGTGCCACAACACCGACGAGGTGGTCGCCGCGATCGGATATGACAGCGAGAGCGACGTGGAAAACACACCGGATTCGGTGTTCTGCTCACATGGCGCGGGATACAATGTCAAGTGGAACGAGGTCGAGCAGCATATGCATCTGCCAGCGGTGCTCAAGCCGGAGAAGGAGCCGTCGGAGCAGACAATCTCCATCCCGCGCAACACCGCCAGCTATACAAGTTCCTTCGAACTGGACAAGGAACTGCAGAAGATTTTTGAGCGGACGTATGGTGCGGTCAAACCGCGCGCGTTCTCTTCCCAGCGCCCGATGCGCTATGAAAACCCGCGCGATGTCCTTCGTCAGCTGGAACCGACGACCAATTATTTGCTCGTCGACGGCTACAACATCATCTTTGCATGGGATGACCTGAATGCACTTGCAAAGGACAATCTGGATGCGGCGCGTCAGGCGCTTCTGGACAAACTCTGCAATTATCAGGCCTATAAGAATTGTGAGGTCATTGTGGTATTCGACGCCTACCGCGTTCCCGGTCGGACAGGCATCATCGACCGCTACCACAACATCCATGTGGTGTACACCAAGCAGGCAGAGACCGCCGATATGTTCATCGAGAAGGTCTCGTTCGCCGCGCGCGGTCAGCACAATGTCCGTGTTGCGACATCAGACGGTGTGGAGCAGATCGTCATACTCGGCCACGGTGCTCAGCGCGTGTCAGCATCCTCCTTCCGGACGGAGGTCGATCAGGTGCTCGAGGAAATCGCTCGCGTGATTCAGCAGACAAACAAATAAGATAACGGCGTGCCGTTCCGCATTTTGGGACAGTACGCCGCTTTTGTTTCTATATCGTTTCAGTTTAAAATCAGTGGAACCAGCCGGTCAGCAAACGCCTCCGCCCGTTCTGACTTCCCGTCGTCCATAAACGGTACGTCATAGCCCAGATGCCGCTCGGCAATTGCACCGCAGTACTGCATCTGTGTATGGCGGCAGTAACGCTGCATACCGGTCTCCCACAGATCGCTTCCGTTCTGCGGACGGTATCCGCAGGTGGAGAGCAAGGCCAATTTCTTCCCTGTGAGCAGAGACGGTCCCCGCTTGCCGCCGTAGTATTTGCACAGCGCGTACACCATGCGGTCCAGCGCTGCCTTCATCGGTGGTGTACAGTACCAGGAAAAAATTGGCGTCGCAAGGATCAAAAGATCACTGGAAAGAACCACATCGAAGATCTCCTGCATCCCGTCACACTGACAGCAGTTCGGGCGTTCCCAGTCGGTCTGACAGGCGCGGCAGGCGATGCATGGACGAATGTCGCAATCATACAAGTGAAACGTTGTGACCGCACAGCCGTGTTTCTCCATACGACGGACGAGCGGACTCAGCAGCGAGGCGGTGTTGCCGTCCGGATGCGGACTTCCCATGAGAACACAAACCTTCCGATTCATACTGCACCTCACAGTCCGTTGACGATGTTGTGTGGACGCTTACCGCTCTCACAGTCCGCAAAGCCCTGCCAGATCATGCGGTGGGATCGGCGGAACGAGCTGGTCGTGATGCCGCCGATGTGCGGCGAATAGATCACGCGGTCAACGCATTGTGCAGGCAGATCGACCAGCGGATTGTCCGCAAGTGTCGGCTCGGGATAGATGGTATCCAAGCCCGCGCCCTGAATCGTCCCGTCGATGAGTGCCTGCCGCAGCGCCTGATTGTCGACCAGATCGCCGCGCGCGGTGTTGATCAAAAATGCATCCTTTTTCATCCGTCCAAGGAACTCCGCATTGACCATGCCGCGCGTCTCGTCGGTCACAGGGACGTGCAGGCTGACAATATCGCTCTGCGCAATCAGCTCAGAAAGCGGCAGATAGGTCACATGATAGCGCTGTTCGGTCTCTGCATCCTTTTTGTGAGAGGCGGTGTAAACCAAATTGCATCCGAACGGGATCAGACGCTCGGCAGTTGCCTTGGCGATGTCGCCGAAACCGACAAGTCCGACCGTGCAGTCGGACACCTCCCGAATGCCCTCGAACATCATGCGCTCTTTCATGCGAATCTGACCGCCTTCGCGCTCCACCCGATCGCCGACCACCGCATTGCGCAGAAGAGCGAGAATCAGCAGAATCGTCTGCTCCGCGACCGCACCGGCGTTGACGCCCTTGCAGTTGCAGACATAGATTCCTCGCTCCCGTGCGGCCGCAAGATCAAAGCCGTTAAATCCGACCCCTTCCGAATGGATCATCTTGAGATTCGGCATACTGCGGATCACCGCACCGCTCACCTGTGTCATCGGATCCGCCGCGATATAGTCCGCATCGCGTGCCGCCGCAAGCAATTCTTCGTCCGACGATCCGCGCGGACAGAATATCAGCTCGGTCTGACGGACAAACGGAATGTCTGCCGGCATGTATTTGCGGTAGCGATCCTCATTGCCGATCACCAGTGTTTTCATCCTGTTCCTTCCTTTCATCTCGACAGAACGGGTTACTCCTTCAGACTGCCGTATCCCGCCGCGCAGATGCGCTCCGCCGCAAGCAGGATACCGACCTTACCGGAAGAATAAGTCAAGCCGCCCTGCATATAGCACATATACGGCTCACGCATCGGTGCATCCGCCGAAAGCTCAATGGATGCGCCCTGCACAAAGGCGCCTGCCGCCATAATGACCTCGTCATCGTAACCCGGCATCGCCCACGGCACCGGCGTGACATAGGAATCCACCGGTGCGCCGGCTTGAATGCCCTCGCAGAACTTGCAGAGCGGTTCGGGTGCACCAAATGCGATGGTCTGGATAATGTCATGACGAACTTCCTCCGGGGTCGGTGCCACCGTGAATCCGAGCATCTGCATGACTTTTGCACCGAAAATTGCGGTCTTGAGCGCCTGCGCTGTCGTGTGCGGTGCCATGAACAGTCCCTGATACAGCAGACGGTTGTGTCCCATCGTACAGCCGCACTCTCCGCCGATGCCCGGAGCCGTCAGACGGTACGCCGCATTCTCAACAAGATCCTTCCGTCCGGCGATATAGCCGCCGGTCGGTGCCAGTCCGCCTCCTGGATTCTTGATCAGCGATCCGGCAACCAGATCCGCGCCGACCTGCGTCGGTTCCAGTTCCTCTACAAACTCACCGTAGCAGTTGTCGACCAGAATTGCCGCGCCCGGATTGACACGGTGGACAATCTCACAGATTTCTCCAATCTGTTCCACCGAGAGCGTCTCGCGCACGGCATATCCCTTGCTGCGCTGGATGAATACCAGCTTGATTTTTTCATCCGCGGCCGCCTGTTCAATTGCCGGCAGGTCCGGCAGTCCGTCCTTCATATCGACCTGACGGTAGCCGATGCCATAGCGCTTCATACTTCCCGACATGTCGCCGGTAATCGTGTTCTGCAGGGTATCATACGCCGGTCCGGTTGTACTCAGAACAATGTCTCCGCACGAGACTGCCGAGAACATCGCACAGGACAGCGCGTGCGTACCGTTGACAAAGCCGATGCGGACAAGCGCCGCCTCCGCGCCAAAGATGTCCGCATAGATCTGATCCAACGTGTCTCTGCCCTGATCGTCATAGCCGTAGCCGTTGGTTCCGGCGAACATGCTCGCCGAGACACGGTTTTTGGAAAATGCCGCCAGCACCTTTTCAGTGTTGCGGTCACAGATTTCGTCAATGCGCGCAAACAGTGGGAGAATCTCCTGTTCCGCTCTGCGGCCAAGTTCCCGGATCTCCGGAGAAATCGTCAATGAATTCATGTTTTGTTGCTCCATTCCAATTGTAGTATAACAGCGGAAAGGACGGATCAGCAAATGAAATCCGTCCTCCGTGGTTGTTTTCTCAGTTTATGCTGTCCTCATGACAGGCTATCATCCAGCACCTGTGTGCCGTCCGGCAGTTCGAACAGTTCCTTTTCCGGGGTCTCTGTGTTGACCGCAGTAACGGACACACTTCGCACGATCTCGTCCCCGCGCGAGTAGTCCGCCTGCACAAGCAGTCCCGTCACCGTGGACACGCTGTATGTGATGGTATAACCAGACATCGGATCCTTCACCACACAGTAAATACACGGGATCGTGCCTACCGAACGCAGACCTGCGTCCGTCAGCTCGCTCGGTTCGGTATCTACAATGGTCTCATAGGTAGGGATCATCGCCGTCTGGTCGGCAGTCACACTGCCGGTAGAACTCTTGTGATAGCCCTTGCGTCCAGAACGCCAGGAATAGTAGGTGTTCCCGTCGATCATCTCATATCGCTCGATCTCCTGCGTCGTGTCCAGATACTCGGTCAGGCAGACGCCGTCTCGGACATACTGGTTGACCTGACAGGTACTCCAGTCCTGATCCCAGAACACCGTGTTGTCAATTGCGACCGAGTATGCCTCGGGACGGCGGAGCTGTTCGATGACCTGCTGGACATTCTCCAGCGTGATGTCCGCATCAGACAGCTGATAGTTCTGTTTCTCGACTGTCGGCTGCGCCGGGTCGGCGCTCCCCTCCGGCAAAGAAATATGGTCGGACGATCTGCCGAACAGACCGGTCGATAGTGCGATCGCAATAATCAGCGCCGCCACAACGACAATACAGGCGGCAATGCGCGGTGCAGTACCCGGTCGCGGTCCGTCAGATGATTTTTTCGGTATATTCCACTTCAATATTCAGATCTCCTCACGGCCGGAATGGTTCCGGCATTTGATCGGTCAGTCCGAAATAACAGCGGATTGCCTGCACAATACGCCGCGAGGTCTGACCGTCACCGTATGGATTGACTGCATGCGCCATTGCGGCGTACTCCGCCGGATCATCCAGCAGGGTGCACGCCATGGAAAAGATCCGCTCTTCATCCACACCGGCAAGCCGAACCGTACCGGCCTCTACTGCCTCCGGACGTTCGGTCTCGCGGCGCAGAACCAGCACCGGCTTTCCGAGACTCGGCGCTTCCTCCTGCAGACCGCCCGAGTCGGTCAGCACCATCGCGCTGCGTCCCATGAGATTGTGCATCTCGTCGACGGTCAGCGGATCAATCAGATGGATGCGCGGATGGCCGCTCAGGAATTTCGCGGCGGTCTCACGGACATACGGACTGAGATGAACCGGATAGACGATGTCAATCTCCTCGTACCGGTCGGCAAGACGGCGCAGGGCGCGCATGATATTCTCCATCGCCTCGCCGTAGTTTTCGCGGCGGTGCGCCGTGACCAGAATCACGCGCCGGCCGTCATAATCCAGTCCCTGCAGCGTCGGATCGCGGAACACATAGTCCGGACGGACCGTGGTGTGAATCGCGTCGACAACCGTGTTGCCACACACGAGAACACCGTCCGTAATTCCCTCTGCCGCCAGATTGCGCCGGTTGCGCTCGGTCGGAGCAAAATGAAGTGACGCAATCTGACCGGTCAGCTTGCGGTTCATCTCCTCCGGGAACGGTGAATATTTGTCAAAGGTACGCAGGCCGGCTTCGACATGACCGACCGGAATTTTGTGGTAAAATGCCGCGAGCGCACCGGCAAACGTCGTCGACGTATCGCCGTGGACGAGCACCAGATCCGGCTTTGCCTCCTCCAGCACCGTATCCAATCCAACCAGCGATTTGGTCGTGATGGTCGCAAGTGTCTGGCGCGGCTGCATAATGTTTAAATCATAATCCGCTTTCAGGCGAAAGATCTCCATCACCTGATCGAGCATCTCGCGATGCTGTGCGGTCACACAGACAACGGATTCGAGATCCGGCGCCTGCTCCAGAGCATGGATAAGCGGCGCCATTTTGATCGCCTCCGGCCGTGTGCCGAATACGGTCATGACCTTAATCGTTTTCATGTGGTTCCTCCGTTTGTTCTTGTTGTTCTGCCATCTCCTGCCGGTGTCTCCGCTCGGACTCCTTGATCTTGTGCTGTCCGTTTGACAGGAACAAAAATCCGCTGACAATCAGTCCGATGATGACTGCGGCGACAAGCACCATCGCACGCAGCTCGCCCGAGGTCGTCAGGACGACGGCGATCAGACCGAGCACCACCGAAATGACATACAGAATGGCGACCGCCTGCTTCTGGTTGAATCCCATATCAATCAGTCGATGGTGGACATGTCCGCGGTCAGGAGCCAACGGACTGCGTCCGGACAGGACGCGGCGCACAATCGCAAATGCCGTATCGAAGATCGGCAGACCGAGAATCAGAAACGGGACGGCAAACGAGATCAGGGCGTAGACCTTAAACAGGCCCTGGATCGACAGGGTCGCAAGCATGTATCCCAAAAACGTCGAGCCGGTGTCTCCCATAAAGATCGACGCCGGATTCAGATTGTACGGCATGAATCCCACGCAGGCTCCCGCCAGCGCCGCCAGAATAACCGCAATCTCCGTCTCTCCGATAAACAGCGCGACCGCAAGCATCGTCATCGAGGCGATGGACGAGACGCCGACCGCCAAGCCGTCCAGACCGTCGATCAGGTTGACGGCATTTGTGATGGCGACAATCCACAGAATCGTGATCGGGATGGACAGTGCGCCGAGATTCCAGTACAGCGAATCCGAAAACAAAAACGGATTGGTGAACATCGCGATGCGCAGGTCACCGAAAATGACCGGAATCGCCGCCGCCAGGATCTGAATGACAAATTTGAACTTTGCACTCAGTGCATTGCGGTCGTCAAAAATGCCGAGCACGACAATGACCGCGGCACCGGCAAGAATCCAAAGCCGCTGGGGTGTCAGCTGTCCGGTCAGAACTGCCGCAATCAGAAATCCGCCGAATATTGCCAGTCCGCCCAGACGAGGCGTCGGACGCTTGTGCATGCGCCGTCCGTCCTTCGGCACATCAATCGCGCCGATGCGGTACGCAAGCTTTTTCACCGGCGGTGTCAGCAGAAAGGAGATGATGCCGGACAGGAAAAAAGCCGCCAGAACAGATAGTACTACCTGATAGATTTCATCCAATGCAATAACCCTCAGATTCGAATGACAATGCTCTTATCTCTTAACAAAACCGACCTTGCGATAGACCTTGTCAAGCGTGCGCTGTGCAATGCGCTCTGCCTTCTGCGCGCCGTCTCGGTAGACAGACTCCAGATAAGCCTTGTCCTTGAGCAGGCGCTCGGTCTCCTCACGGATCGGACGGAGCATCTCAACAACAGCTTCGCCGACCGCCGGCTTGAACTCGCCGTATCCCTTACCGGCGAACTGTGCCTCGACCTCCTCAATCGACTTGCCGGTCGCCTGTGCGTAGATGGTAATCAGATTGGTCACACCCGGCTTGTCCTCGCCGCATACAATGCGCATGTCGCTGTCGGTCACCGCGCGCTTGAACTTGCGCATGATGTCCTCCGGCTTGTCCATCAGCAGAATGAAACCGTTCGGGTTCGGATCGGACTTGGACATCTTCTTGGTCGGCTCGGACAGGCTCATGACCTTGCCGCCGATTTTGCCGAGATACGGCTCCGGAATCGTGAACGTCTCGGAGTACGCCGCATTGAAGCGCTGCGCGATGTCGCGGCAGATCTCAATGTGCTGCAGCTGATCCACACCGACCGGAACATAGTCCGGCTGATACAGCAGGATATCCGCCGCCATCAGCACCGGATAGTCGAACAGACCGGCATTGATGTTGTCCGCATGACTGCGGGACTTATCCTTAAACTGGGTCATGCGCGACAGTTCGCCGAACATGGTGTAGCAGTTGAGCACCCATGCCAGCTGAGCATGTGCCGGAACATGCGACTGAATGAACAGCACGCTCTTCTCCGGATCCAGTCCCGCGGCGATGTACTGTGCGAGCACCTCATAAGTGTTGCGGCGCAGGTCGGCCGGCTTCTGACGAACCGTGATTGCATGAAGGTCGGCCAGAGCAAATACGCAGTCGTACTCGTCCTGCAGGGTGGTCCAGTTGCGGATTGCACCCAGATAGTTGCCGAGGGTCAGATGACCGCTCGGCTGTACCATCGAGAGCATTCTCTTTTTATTCTGTGTTTCCATAATTCTTGTGGTCCTTTACTAATGATAATTGACAGATCAGCCCTCTGCCGCGAAAAATTCCGTGATGGTCTCGCCGACACGCTGGATGGCGGTCTCAATCTGCTCGACACTCGGCAGGGAGAAGTTCATGCGGAAGCCGTTGCTGATTCCCTCGTCGTCGCTCAGGAATGCATTGCCCGGAACGCAGGCAACCTTCTTCGCACTGATCATCTTGCACAGCTTGAAGCTGTCATAGCCCTCCGGCAGTTCCGCCCAGATGAACAGACCGCCATTCGGACGGGTGAACGTGACGCGCGGATCGAAATACTTCTCGCAGGCGGCAATCATCGCGTCGCGCTTAACACGGTTGTTGTCGCAGATCTCTGCGATATGAGCGTCGAGATCGCACTCCTCCAGATAATGGGCAACCAGCATCTGAAAATACAGATTGGTATGTACGTCGCTTACCTGCTTGCAGACGACCATGCGGTTGATGATATCTTTCGCCCCGATGCAGTAACCCAGACGCATGCCCGGAGACAATACCTTAGAGTACGAACCACAGTAGATGACACGGCCTTCGGTGTCCATGGACTTGATGGTCGGAACAAACTCACCCTCATAGCGCAGCTCAAAGTACGGATTGTCCTCGACAATCAGGACGTCATACTTTCTCGCCATCTCAAGCAGCTGCTTGCGGCGCTCGAGCGACATGGTGCGGCCGGTCGGGTTCTGGAACGTCGGGATGACATAGATGAACTTGACGTTTGGCGTAGTCTGAAGCAGTTCCTCGAGCTTGTCCATTCGCATGCCCTCGTCGTCCATCGGGACGCTCATCAGCTTGGCATTCATGCTGCGGAAGCCGTTGAGGGCGCCGATGAAGGACGGATCCTCGCTGACAACGACATCGCCCGGATTGAGCATGACCTGCGTGAACAGGCTGATCGACTGCTGTCCGCCGGTGGTGATCAGAATATCATCGTTGTCCGTACCGACGTTGTACTTCTCCTTCATGCGCTTTGCGGTCAGCTCGCGGAGCTTCGGATAGCCCTCGGTCGTACCGTACTGCAGCGCAACATCCGCCTCGTTGAGGAAGATCTCCGAGCCGATCTTCGCCATTTCCTTATTCGGGAAAGATACCGGATCCGGAGAACCGGCGGCAAGGGAAATCACCGTCGGGTCAACCAATACCTTGAAGATCTCACGGATTGCGGACGGC
>JALFIV010000030.1 GCA_022775385.1 Clostridiales bacterium | reverse complement strand
CATCCGCTGCTCGGAGACAGCAAATACGGCTCCAACGAGATGAACCGCAAATTCCACCGAAAAAACCAGTGTCTGTGCTCCTACCGCCTGTCCTTTGACTTTACGACAGACGCCGGCGCACTGTCCTATCTGAACGGACGGACATTTACCGTGCCCGAGGTCGAGTTCACTTCCCTTTTCCCTGACACACCGCCGTCCCGTCCTCACAAGTCCCCCCGAAACGAAAGGAGAAATTCCCATGCACCTCACCGCCGCTGAAATACTCGAGACGCTGATGATCATCAGCTTCGGCATTTCCTGGCCGACCTCAATCCACAAATCGTATACCGCCCGCTCGACCAAAGGAAAGAGCCTGCTGTTCCTGTTCTTCATCTTTGTCGGCTATCTGTTCGGCATCGCCGCCAAACTGCTGACGAACAACCTGAATCTGGCGTTCTGGTTCTATATTCTGAACTCCGTCATGGTGTTCACCGATATCTGCCTGTATTTCCGCAACCGGCGGATTCAGCGGCGGGAAGAATCCTGAGGAGGTTTTCCCATGGAAGAAAAAAAGACCTGCTGTGACGACTGCCTGTACTATGTCTACGACGAAGAATACGGTTATACCGTCTGCGAACAGGATCTGGACGAAGACGAGATGCGCCGCTTCCTGTCCTACGATGTGCGCAGCTGTCCGTATTACCGCTCCGGAGATGAATACGCGCTCGTCCGGCATCAAAACTGAACACCTACACACGGCGGCAGAGCAGGTTTTCTGCCGCCGAAATTTTAAATAAAACAAAGATCGGAGGAACAAACGATGGAACTTATGGAAGCCATCCGCAGCCGGCACAGTGTCCGTCAATATACGGACAAACCGATTGAGGCGGAAACCATAGCCGCTCTGCAAGACGAAATTGACGCCTGTAATCGGGAGAGCGGCCTGCATATTCAGCTTGTCACCGACGAGCCCGATGCATTCAGCAGTTTTATGGCGCACTACGGAAAATTCCGCGGCGTGAAAAACTACATCGCGCTCATCGGCAAAAAAAGCGATGGGCTCGACGAGCTGTGCGGCTACTACGGCGAGCATCTGGTCCTGCGCGCCCAGCAGCTCGGACTGAACACCTGTTGGGTGGCCCTGACCTATAAGAAAATCCACAGTGCGTTTCAGGTAAACAGTGATGAGAAGCTGGCCGCAGTGATCACTCTCGGCTACGGGGAAAATCAGGGAACCACACACAAATCAAAGTCCGCCGGTGCGGTGAGCAAATCCGCAGGTGAGGCACCCGACTGGTTCCTCTCCGGTGTGGAGGCCGCTCTGCTCGCCCCCACCGCAATGAATCAGCAGAAATTCACGTTGTCCTATGCCGGCGGAAAGGTGTCTGCCAAGGCCGGACTCGGCTTTTTTTCCAAAGTCGATCTCGGTATCGTCAAATACCACTTTGAAATCGGCTCCGGAATGGATCATTCCATTTGGAACTGAAAGAACTGCATAGACAACAAAAACTGTGTCCAAATAAATGGACACAGTTTTTTCTTTCCCTTCTTATGGTACTGCCGCTTACAGCACGCCTTCCTCCTCGGCGGACACGCGCAGTGCGCCGATCTTGGGCTGTGCATCAAATTTTTCCTTGTTGTTTTCATAGATGATGCGCAGACCCTCCAGCGTCAGATCCGGGTCGACATCCGTGATGACATCGCAGTACTCCGCCATCATGCGGCCCATACCGCCAGTCGCCACGACGCGGCAGTTCTCTCCGCCATCCAGCTCCGCCTTCATCTCGTGGACGGTACCGTGAATCGCACCGACATAGCCGCGGACCGCGCCGGACTGCATACTCATGACGGTATTGGTGCCGATCGCCTTTTCCGGACGGACAATATCGACGCGCGGCAGTTTGGACGCCTTCTGGAACAGCGCCTCCATCGCGACCTTGATGCCCGGGAAGATCGCGCCGCCGAGGTACGCGCCCTCCTTGTCAATGACATCAAACGTCATTGCGGTGCCGATATCAATGATAATCAGCGGCGCACCATAGCGGCGTACCGCGGACACCGCGTTGACCAGACGGTCGACGCCGACCTCCTTCGGGTTGTCATACTTGTTGACCAGACCGGTATCGATGTCCTTGTTGACAATCAGCGGCTGAACGCCGATGTATTTGCGGATCGCATTGATGATTGTATACATCACCGGCGGAACAACCGAGGCGATAATGACCGCGTCGGTATCGCGGGTATGCAGTCTCAGAAAGCTGTAATACATGTGAATCTGCATTCCCAGCTCATCCGAGGTGCGCTGTGCGGTTGTCGACAGACGGAAGCTGCCGACCAGTTCCTTTCCCCGGTAAATACCGAATACCGTGTTGGTATTTCCCACATCAATGGCTAAAAGCATCGTTTTGTTCTCCCATACGTCATTCAATCAGTTCTTTTTCTTCTTATTCAAACGGCGGCGGAACCAATGGGTTTCCTCCCGTTCGAGATGGATCACTGCCAGCTTCGGCTCACACCCCGGTTCAATCGTGATGCGCAGATAGCTCGGCAGCTCCGCATACGGCAGGGTGATGCTGCCCGGATTGGCGACAATGACATCTCCGTAGCTTTCAATCAGCGACTCATGCGTATGGCCGAACAGCGCAATCTGACAGCCGTTCTCCCGCGCCGCATCGACAACCTGCTCGGTTGTTACTCGGACATGATGCCGATGTCCGTGGGTGAGGAAAAACCGGATCCCGTGTATCACCTCGACCCGGTCGACCGGTGCGTTGCTTCCCCAGTCGTTATTTCCGCAGACATTTGCAAGCGGAAGATTCGGAAACACAGAACGCAGATCGCGCGTATCCTCCACCATATCGCCCAAGTGGAACAGCATGTCCGGATTTTCTTCTTCCACGCACTCAATCATGCGCATGGTCCGACCGTGCGAGTCCGAAAAAACCAGAATCTTCATACCATCCTCCGTCAATTTTTTCCTGTCAGGAATCTGTACCAAATATACACTATTTCCATGTGAAAGTCAAAGCACATTTTTACCCTTCTGTTCGTATAGTATTACCATAGAAACAAAGGAGGAATTGTCATGTCCAACGACGCATTACAGCAGCTGCTCTCTCAGATCTCCGCCCAGACCGGCAAGCCGATGCCGGACGCCGCAGAGGTTCAGTCTTTTTTATCCTCCCCCGGCAGTCGGCAGCTGATGCAGGCTATCGCCGGTGCGACGTCTCCCACACTGAGCGCGGCCGCATCCCTCGCCAAGAGCGGAGAGTTTGACCACGCCGCCGAATTACTGCGCGCCTATCTGCACACACCGGAGGGTCAGCAGCTGATCGGCCGGATCTCCGGAAAGGGAGGAACACAATGAATACTGACGCGCTCTCCGCAATTCTGAACGATCCGGAGGCGATGAAGAAAATCACCGCAATCGCAAGCGAACTGTCCGCACCGGCCAAAAGCGCCGCGCCGGCCGCCGAATCTCAGTCCGACCCCTCCGCCGAACTGCTCCAGCGCGCCGTTCCGCTGCTGTCATCCATCGCCAAGAGCGGTCAGCACGCCGCCGATCCCAATCGTCTCCGCCTTCTCGCCGCACTCAAACCGTTTGTCTCCGGCGCAACCGCGTCCGAGCTGGATCACGCCGCCCGCCTGCTGTCCGTCGCCCACATGGCGCGCACTGCCGCCGTGCAGATTCTGTCTTCGAACCCATCCGCACCCAAGGAGGTATGACATGTACAATCAATATCTCAGCCAGATACCCGTCGATGTGACTCCGGAGCCGGTTCCGGAGGAACGGGCCGAGCAGACGGTCTCCTGCTCAGAGTCCGGCGGCGGCTTGTTTTCCCTCATCAGCAATGCGCTCGGTCAGAAAAGCGCGCTGAACGATCTGCTCTCGTCGGAGAATCTCGTCGTGCTCGCCGCCCTTGTCTTTCTCGCCTACAACGGAGAAAAACTGGACACCGAGCTGATTGCTCTGGCGGTGCTGTTTCTGATTATCGGTCTTTGAGCACGTCCAGACGCTGTTTCGCCGTGCGCGACAGCAGCGCAAAATCCTCCAGGCTCAGACGTTCTCCGCGGATGCGCGTGTCAAAGCCGCAGGAGGAAATCAGGTCAAGAATGCCTTCCTTGCCGAGCGTTCCGCCGAGAACCGTGCCGAGCGCGTTGGCAAGTGTTTTTCTGCGCTGTCCGAACGCCGCCTTGACAAGGGAGAAAAACAGCTTTTCATCTCCTGCATCCACCGGTGGTGCCTGATACGGTACCATGCGAACCACCGCCGAGTCCACCTTCGGCTGAGGGACAAAGCATCCGCGCGGCACATCAAACAGCACCTGTGCATCCGCATGGTACTGCACATAGACGGAAAACGCACTGTAATCCTTGGAGCCGGCGGACGAGCAGATGCGCTGTGCGACTTCCTTCTGAACCATGACCGTGACTGAGGAGAACACGCCGCTGTCCAGCAGTGCCGAAATCGCCGGTGTGGTGATGTAGTACGGGAGGTTGGCACAGGCGTGAACCGGCATATCGCCGAACTTCTCCGCACACAGCGTTGCAAAATCCGTCTTGAGTACATCACCCGGAACAATCTCAACGTTTCCGCAGTCCGCCAGCGTTTCCGCCAGCACCGGGAACAATGCGCGGTCAATTTCAATCGCACACACGCGCGCCGCGCGGCGGGACAGTTCCTGCGTCAGGCATCCCATACCCGGTCCGACCTCCAGCGCCGCGCTGTGTTCGTCTGCACCGCACGAATCCGCGATGCGCTCCGGCACCCACGACGCCGTCAGAAAGTTCTGTCCGAGCGATTTGGAAAAGTGAAATCCGTGGCGTGTCAGCACCTCACGGATGATCGTTTGATTGCAAAGATCCATAGTAATTCCTCCATTTTTCTCCCAGTATTATTCCCTGTCCGCCTCTGCTGTGGCAAGGGCGCATCTCACGGTGCGAGCACATAGACCTTTGCCGTTCTTCTGCCGAACGCCCGGCAGTCGCTCTCCGACCAGAAGAACAAATCGACCCGCTCCCCCTGAATGGAGCCGCCGGTGTCCTCTGCGACCGCATAGCCATATACCCACGAGGAGCCGTCCTCTGCGGTAATATACAGCCTGCTTCCGAGCGGAATGACGTCCGGATCGACAGCGACCGTTCCCTCTCCAGCCGCCGTTCCCATCGCGGTTTTTCCTCCGCCGGAATACGCGGTCGCCTCAACCGTCAGGCAGTCCGTATACGCCAGAACATCGCCGGAGAACGTCTCCATCGTCAGATACGCTTGTTCCTCCGGATCCGGTGTCTCTTCCTCTGGAACCGGCGTCTCTTTCACCGATACGGCAGATCCTGTTTCCGGCGCGGTTTTCTCCCGGTGGCGGAGCTCTGCACAGCCGCGCACGAGCACTAAAACGGCGAGAAGCAGTGCGGTGAGTACCGCCGCCAGCCGGTTTTTATTGATCCTGCGATGCCGCTTCCGCATGGTGTCCCCCTCTCTCCGTATACCACAACTGTCCTGAATGTTATGGGAATTATATCGAATCCCGCTTATTGTTGTCAAGCGGCGCGCCATACAAACAATTTACTTGATGGACGAATCCGCCTGTTGTACAATATGAGTATCAGAAGGGATGTGAAACCATGTCAACCTCTTTGCTGCTGTCCGCAATGCCGTCCACGGTCTATCACTACTGCAATGTGGAGACCTTTTTCAAGATCATCCAAAATCACACCCTGCGGCTCTCCGACATCGAGAAGAGTAACGACTTCATGGAGAAAAAATGGGCGATTCAGCAGTCTCTTGACTATATCGAACGCAATCTCAGCAATCCGGCATATCCCTGCAGTCAGAAACCGGAGCTTGCCTCCCAGCTTCTCGGCTCGATGGAACAGCAGTTCCGCACCTATAACATGATGATTCTCGCCTGCTGTTTTTCCAGCGAGCGCGATTCTCTCAGCCAGTGGCGCGGCTACGGGGACAACGGCTGCGGCGTCAGCATCGGCATCGACTCCGCGCACCAATTCCACGCCGCCTACCAGCGTACCCAGCAGTATTTCCGTGTGCCGCAGTCAACGCACGAGCTGCCGTCCAATCTCTGCTTTTATGGCATACAGTATGGCGCAGAACAGATTCAGGAAATCGTCATGAACCTGTTCTCCACCTTTTTGGGCTGGCTTCCTCTGCGCATCTCCATCGACGAGGCGGCGCGTTCTCTGGTGCGTATTCTCTATCCCGCACTTCCGTTTTTCAAGTCGCAGGCGTTCTCCGAGGAGGCCGAATGGCGCTGTGTGTTCTTCCCGCAGCTCCCCGCTCCGCCGTATCTCAGCGAGACCTTTGACGAGGAGCAGTTCCAGCAGCTGCTCGAACAGCAGAAACAGCCGATGTCACTGGACTGCTTCTGTCTGCACCCGCTGCAGTACCGTATGCGCCAGTCCAATCTGATCCCGTACCGTGATCTCGCGTTTCATTCCTCTCAGGAAAAGCCGTTTATCCGGAGCGTGACCATCGGCCCGAAATGCCAGCTCGACCGCGAGACGGTCAAACTCCTGCTCGAGCTGCACGGTATTCCGATTCCGCTCAACAACATTCGTCTGTCGGACGTTTCCTACCGGTAATTTCTTCGAACAAACCAATGACCTCCTGTCACTTCGGAGGTCATTTTTCTTTTGATTAGGAAAGCGGGTATTCATAGACATAATCGTCCATCACATAACCGTGTCCGATGTCGTTGACCTCGTCCCGGATTCTGTGAAAGCCGAGCTTTTCGTAGGCATAGACCGCGCTGTTGTATTTGTTCACATTGAGCGTGATGGCATCCGCCCCGGCTTTTCTCGCCTGCTGCTCAACAAACGACAGCATCTGACGCGACAGCCCCCGTCCACGGTAATCCTTGTGCAGATAGAACTTGCTCAAATACAGCTCGTTTCCCCGCGGGTACATCGCCATGAATCCGATATCCGCACCGTTGTCCTGCTGTACGAGATAGTACTGATAGCCGTGGCCAAGCTGATCCGTAATCGCCGGAACCGACTGGAATTTCTCAATCATGTAGTTGTTCTGCTCACTGCCGAGAATCGGATCGTAATGTTCCTTCACAATCGCCGATGCCAGCGCGGACAGCTCCGCGATTCCCTGTGAGTCGCTCAACGTAATGTGTTTGTACATCATAATTTTTCACGCACCTTTATGTTCTCTGGCTGAGAAAAGTATAGCACAGTTCGGAACATTCTTCCATAGGAAACACAACGCCCCGGACAGTTTGTCCGGGGCATTATCTGTGCCTGATTTATTTGCGACCGAATAGAGCGAAGCCTTTCTTCTTCTGATACGACTCGGTGGTCACACCCTTGACATCGTATCCCGTCGCCTGAATCGCTTCCGCTACAGCCGCCTCGTCCAGCTCCTGCTCCGAGATAATCTCGGTCGTATTCTTGCTGTGGGATGACTTGACGCTCTGAATCGACGGAAACGCCTTGCGCACCGCATCGTTGACATGCGCTTCGCACATGCCGCACATCATACCCTCTACCTTCGCCGTGATTTTCACCATGATACTTTCCTCCTTGAATTGATCTTGCTGTTATCGAATCGAGAGCACCTGATACATCTGCTCCTCGACTGCCTGCTTTAATTTATCATTGTCCACCTCGGCATTCAGCGAGACAACCGCCGTGCCCTTCTTGTGGCTGACCTCCGCCTGCGAGACCTCCGGCAGCGCCTCAAGTGCATTCCGGACGCGCGCCTCACAGTGCTCACACATCATGCCCTTGATCTTGATCGTCCGCTGCATCCCGTCGTCCTGCGGAACGGATGCTGCCGCCTGCCTGATCTTCTTATCCCGGCTGCTGTCTCGCAGCTGAAACAGATTGAGGCGCAGCGCATTGGTCACCACGCTGACGCTCGACAAGCTCATCGCTGCCGCCGCAAACATCGGGTTGAGCTTCCAGCCGAACAGCGGAATCCAGACGCCCGCCGCGAGCGGAATGCCAATGACATTGTAGAAAAACGCCCAGAACAGATTCTGATGGATATTGCGCAGCGTCGCGCGGCTCAGCCGGATTGCCGCCGGAACGTCACTCAGCCTGCTCTTCATCAGGACGACATCCGCCGCATCGATTGCGACATCTGTGCCTGCACCGATTGCAATACCGATGTCCGCCCGTGTCAGCGCCGGCGCGTCGTTGATGCCGTCTCCGACCATGGCAACCTTGCCCTGTCTGCCGAGCGAGCGGATCACGCTCTCTTTGCCGTCCGGCAGGACACCCGCGATGACCTCGTCAACACCGGCCTGTTTTCCGATTGCCTGCGCCGTCCGCTCATTGTCTCCGGTCAGCATCACAACGCGGATTCCCATGTTCTGCAGCTCGCGGACCGCCTGCGGACTGTCCTTCTTGATGACATCCGCCACCGCAATAATGCCGATCAGCACGCCGGATTTCGCAAACAGCAGCGGCGTTTTTCCTTCTTCCGCCAGCAGCTCTGCCCGGCGCTGTATCTCCTGCGGAATGGATACCTGATCGCCGATAAATGCCATGCTTCCGCCGATCAGTCTTTCCCCGTCCAGCGCCGCTGTCAGACCATTTCCGGGCAGCGCCTGAAACTCCGTGACTGCAAACTCCTGCAGCCCGCGCCGCTGCGCCTCCTGCAAAACCGCTTTGGCGAGCGGGTGCTCACTTTTTGCCTCGAGCGCAAAGGCAAGCATCAGCAGCTCCTGCTCCGAAATCCCGTCCGCCGGAATCAGATCCGTGACCGTCGGCTCGCCGCTTGTAATCGTACCGGTTTTATCCAGCGCGACAATCTGCGTCTTGCCGGTCTCCTCCAGAGAGACCGCTGTCTTGAACAAAATGCCATTTCTGGCACCCTTGCCGCTTCCGACCATGATCGCGACCGGCGTCGCCAGTCCGAGCGCACACGGACAGCTGATGACCAGCACCGAGATACCGCGCGCGAGGGCGAACGCAAAGGTCTGTCCGACCAGCAGCCAGACCGCAGTCGTGACCACGGCAATCGCGATGACCGCCGGAACAAATACACCCGATACTCGGTCTGCCACCTTCGCAATCGGTGCCTTGGTTGCCGCTGCGTCGCTCACCATCTTGATGATCTGGGAGAGCGTCGTATCCTCTCCGACCCGCGTCGCCTCGCAGACCAGATACCCCGACTGATTGACCGTTGCGGCAGAGACCGAATCTCCCACATTCTTGTCCACCGGAATGCTCTCACCGGTCAGTGCCGACTCATTGACTGCGCTGCTCCCTTCGACGATCACGCCGTCCACCGGGATGCTCTCACCCGGACGGACGACAAAGAAATCCCCCTTGCGGACCTGCTCAATCGGTACCGCGGCCTCTGCACCGTCCCGACGCACCACGGCGGTCTTGGGCGCGAGCTGCATCAGCTGCTTGAGCGCATCCGTCGTCTTTCCCTTGGAGCGCGCCTCCAGCATTTTTCCAACGGTAATCAGCGTCAGGATCATCGCTGCGGACTCAAAATAAAACTCCATCATGTAGGTCATGACCGCGTCGCTGTCACCGTGCAGCTGTGCGTCGGTCATCGCAAACAGCGCATAGACGCTCCACACAAACGATGCCATCGAGCCGAGCGCAACCAGCGTATCCATATTCGGCGCGCGGTGAATCAATCCCTGAAATCCGCTGATGAAGAATTTCTGGTTGATGACCATGATGATACCGGACAGCAGCAGCTGCAGCAGTCCCATCGCAATGTGATTGCCCTCCAGACGTGCCGGAAGCGGCCATCCCCACATCATATGTCCCATGGACAGATACATCAGGACAATCAGAAATCCTACCGAGGCAATCAGCCTCCGCTTGAGCTTCGGTGTCTCCCGGTCGGCCAGCACATCGGCATCCGCCGCCGTACTCTTATGCTCCCCGCCTTTCCGCGAGGCGCCGTATCCTGCCGCTTCCACCGCCGCGACAATCTCCTGCGGCGATGCCGTACCCTCCACACTCATGGAATTGGTCAGCAGACTGACCGAACAGGAGGTCACGCCGGACACCTTGGATACCGCCTTCTCCACCCGCGTGCTGCATGCGGCACAGCTCATACCGGTCACGGTATACTGCTCCATATCGAACCCTCCTTTATTTCATCAATTTTTGAAGCGCCGCGAGCAGGTCGTCAATCACCTCATCGTGTCCGTCCCGAATATCCTGCGCGACACAGGTGCGGATATGGTTGGACAGCAGCTCTCGGTTGAATGCATTGAGCGCCGCGGTCACCGCCGTCGACTGCACCAGAATGTCCGTGCAGTACGCGTCCCGCTCAATCATCCCACGCAGACCGCGCACCTGTCCTTCAATGCGACTGAGCCGGTTGATCAGACTCTTGTATTCCGATTCCGACCGCTCTTTCTTTCTGTTTAAGCATTTGCATCCCTGCTCTTCCATATGCGCGACCTCCGTTTCTGTCTTACGATGCTTTTTTTCTCATCATATACCCCCCAGGGGTATTTGTCAACCGCAGTTCCGGCTCCAAACGGACTTGTTTTTCCAGACAAACGAAAACAGGCTCCGGAGACCGGAACCTGTTTCGTAAGAAATTGGAGAAATAGGGTGTTATCCTATTGGGTGTTAGCAAAGTTTACTTGCAGAGCTCGTCGCGCTCAACGATGATCGCTTCGCCCATGCCGCCGCCGATGCACATGGTAGCCAGACCGATCGCGACGTCGCGCTTGATCATTTCGTAGATCAGGGTGGTGGTGATGCGGCAGCCTGCAGCACCGATCGGGTGACCCAGCGCGATTGCGCCGCCGTTTACGTTGACCTTATCCATGTCGAAGCCAAGGGTACCGTTAACTGCGCAAGCCTGTGCGGCAAATGCCTCGTTGGACTCGATCAGGTCGAGATCAGCAACGGTGAGACCGGCGCGCTTGAGTGCCTGACG
The DNA here is from genome assembly GCA_022775385.1 of Clostridiales bacterium. Classification (GTDB taxonomy): domain Bacteria; phylum Bacillota; class Clostridia; order Oscillospirales; family Butyricicoccaceae; genus Butyricicoccus_A. The sequence goes on along the minus strand of JALFIV010000030.1, from coordinate 6,220 downwards.
GGTGGACTCGATCGGTCCAATGCCCATGATAGACGGATCACAGCCGACAGAGCCGAATGCACGGATCTTCGCCATCGGCTTAAGGCCATTTGCCTTAACAAAGTCCTCGGAAGCGATGATCATGAACGCACCGGCGTCGTTGATGCCGGATGCATTGCCTGCAGTGACGGTGCCGTCCTTCTTGAATGCCGGACGCAGACCTGCCAGCGTCTCCAGCGTGGTGCCTTCGCGCGGATGCTCGTCGGTGTCAACCACAATGGTCTTCTTGCGGGACTTTACCTCAACCGGAACAATCTCATCCTTGAACTTGCCTGTCTTGATTGCAGCAGCGGCCTTTGCCTGAGATGCGCAAGCCAGCTCGTCCTGCATCTCGCGGGTGATGCCGTACTGCTCGGCAACGTTCTCAGCGGTGATGCCCATGTGATAGTTGTTGAAAACATCCCAAACGCCGTCGTGTACCATCATATCGGACATAACGATATCGTTCATACGAGCGCCCCAACGAGCCTTTGCTACCGTATACGGTGCGTTAGACATGGACTCAACGCCGCCGGCCAGGATGCACTGATCGTCGCCGGAACGGATGATCTGAGAGGACAGATTCAGGGCACGCATGGAAGATGCACAAACCTTGTTGATGGTCATTGCCGGGGTCTCGAGCGGCATACCGATGCCGAGTGCAACCTGACGGGCAATGTTCTGGCCGAGACCACCCTGCAGGACACAGCCTGCGATGGTCTCGTCGATCACGGACATGTCAATACCAGCCTGCTCAACAGCAGCCTTTGCAGCTACCTTGCCGAGTTCAGCGGCCGAAACGTCCTTGAAAGACTTGCCATAGGAGCCGATCGGGGTTCTCTTTGCAGCACAAATGTAAACGTTCATAAAATCATATTCTCCTTTTTATGCGGGTGGGTGGGTGGTGTTTCTCACAAGGAGGAGGGAAACGCCGCGGATCTATTGCGATTATGCAGAAACTCAGCCGATGGTATCCAATGCGGAGCCCGGAATCATGCGGCCGTTCTCGTCGTACTCGTAGAAGCCCTTGCCGGTCTTCTGACCCAGCTGCTTTGCACGAACCATCTTCTTGAGCAGACGGGACGGACGATACTTGGTATCCAGCGTCTCGTGATACATAACCTCCATGATGGCGTAGCAGACATCCAGGCCGACCAGATCGCCCAGCGCGAGCGGGCCCATCGGATGGTTTGCGCCCAGCTTCATCGCGGTGTCGATACCCTCGACCGTAGCCAGACCTTCCTCATAGATGCCGATTGCGTCGTTGATCATCGGGATCAGCAGACGATTTACAACGAAGCCCGGACCCTCGATAACGCGTACCGGAACCTTGCCAATTTCCTCCGCGATGGTCTCAACTGCGGTGATCATATCCTGCGTGGTGGTCATGCCCGGGATAACCTCGACCAGCTTCATGACAGCTGCCGGGTTGAAGAAGTGCATGCCGATGATCGGACGGGTCAGCGCAGAGCTGATCTCGGTGATAGACAGCGACGAGGTGTTGGATGCAAACATAACCGTCTTCGGGCAGATCTCATCCAGCTGCTTGAAGATCTTGATCTTGGATGCCATATCCTCGATCGCGGACTCGATAACCAGATCGCACTCCTTTGCCGCGTCCATCGTGGTAAAGGTTACCTTGCTGACGATCTCATCAAAACGCTCCTGCGTGATCTTGCCGCGGGAAAGCTGTCTCTTGAGCGGCTTCTCAAACTTCTCACGCTTGGAGTCGAAGCCTCTGCCGGAGACAACGCATACGATAACTTCATAACCTTCCTTTGCCTGCGCGAATGCCTGCGCAATGCCGAGACCCATAGTACCGGAACCAACTACTGCAATCTTCATAATAATGACCTCTTTTCTTACGAATCAGTTTCTTGTGTCTGTGACAGAGAATCCGGTTTGCTCCGCTCCCTGCCGGGTATCCAAAATGTTAATTCCTTAACAATTCTCACTGGAATGATTATAGCACAGCCCCCTACCTATTGCAAGCAATATTTCAATTTTCGCAAAAGAACAGACAAAAAAATCTTTTGTTTTTTTGCTTATTTTACAAAAAACATATGCTAACTTGCGCACAAGATACCCAATCCCACGAAAACTCTTGTGTTATTTTTAACAATCAACCGCTTTTTCAAATTGTCCATTTGTGAAAAACATAACAATCAAGCGGTCAACCTGACTAATTTTTACGGAAGGCTTTGCGCAAAACATAAAAAATCCCTGTCGTTGGTCATCTTTCGGTAAGCTTTCGGAAAGATTCTGTCCATCCCCCCAAATCATCAAAAAGAAACCAAAAAAGTACAGGACAGGCGGCGTATTCCCGTCTGTCCTTTCGTTTTTCTTCGGTTGTTTCTCTCTGTCAGCTCACCGCAGATATTGTTCAAAGGTGTCCATATCCCGCTGCAGCTGATCCAGAAAGCGATGGATATGGTATCCGTCCGTTGTCGCGTGATGGCAGGTCATCGACAGCGGCATGCTTCGTCTGCCCTCCCGCATCTGAATCTTTCCTGCCTCGATGCTCGGAAAATAGTACGGCTTGTTCTCATAACTGTGGACGGCAAAGTGTTCAAATTCCACCCACGGCAGACAGGACACCGTATAGGCATTAGGCGGCGGGGTCTGCGGCTGTGCCAGAATGCCATGATGTCCGCCAAACCGCGTTTGGTTTTCCACATACCGCTCATGGAATTGCGGAAATGCATCGCAGTACTCTGTCCACATCAGCGAGAGGGTGTGGTCATCCGGATGAATCGTTGCATAGAGCGGCGTCAGAACATCAAAGTATCCCAGCTGTCCGTTCTGAACCGCACACTTAAACTCCACCTGTTCATTCAGATTTTTTGTGACAAGCCAGAGATACGCCGGAAAAAACTTGAATCCCGCATTCTTCACCGTATGGTACAGCTCTGTCACATCCAGTGATACGGTAAGGGAATATCCTGTGGGCGCCATTTGAGAAAAGTAGTAAAAGATCTCGCGCCGCGGCCATGTATTCAGGGTAATCGGTGTAAACATCGTTCTTCCTCCTTCACGATAACCTCTATCTTTATCCTACCCGAATCTGTCCGCAGATGCCACCTATGCATCGTAGAGTGCAAAAAATGGGACAAGCACATGTGCCTGTCCCATATATGGTTCTTTAGTTGAAGCCGACGATCTTATGCGCCAGACGGAATCCAGTCACACATCCCTTGCGTCCGAGCTTGCCCGGAATGGAAGCCGCACCCGCCAGAGACGCATAACGCAGGCGTCTGCCGTACGGTCCGGAATTCTTGATGTGATCCCACATCTCCTTGACATCACGCTCGGCCTGCTCACTGCCGTTAATCCGCGCAAATGCCGCCGCCATCGCCAGCATCATGGTCACCTCATGGTGCATGTACCGTCCGAGCTTCGGATTGTACCGCTTGATCGCCGACACATTTGCCGCATCAAAAATGCGGGTGGCAACCAGAATCTGATGCTTGTAGTTTTTCTTCATGCTCGCGTCCGACACCGACTGTCCCTCGCGGCCGATCAGATACTGATACAGATTCTCATCCAGATAGCACAGCGTCTTTGTGAGACGAAGCGGCGCATAGATGAACAGATTGTCCTCGAAGAACGTGTGCTTCGGAAGATCAATGGCGCTGTCGCGGATCACCTGCGTGTTATAAATCGCCGAGTGCAGCGTCAGATACTGATTGATCGCAAAATGTCTGGTGTCTCCCCATCCGATGATGCGTCCCTCCGGGAATACATTGGCATAGGTGATCACCTGATTCGGCCGGCCGTCCTGATAGGTATAGACATAGTTGCAGATCATCAGATCCACACCGCCGATGCGCTCAAGGCTTTCCAGCTTGTCGAGTACGCGCTTAAAGGATGCCGGATCAACCCAGTCATCCGAATCGACTACCTTGAAGTAGCGTCCGGTCGCGTGGCGCACACCCTGATTGATTCCCTCGCCGTGTCCACCGTTTTCCTGATGAATCACGCGGACGATATCCGGATGCTCCGCCGCATAGCGGTCGGCAATCTCGCCGGTGCGGTCCTTAGAGCCGTCATCGATGATGATGATTTCCACACGGTCTCCGCCGGTGAGCAGCGTATCCAGACAGTGATCCATAAACGCCTCGGAATTGTAGCACGGTACTGTTACAGTTAAAAGCTTTGTCGTATTCACAGTGTTTTTCCTTTCCCCAGATCAATTCTTCTCCCATTGCGTCCGGCCGGACAGTTTTTCCTCAATATTTCCGACTTGTGCGGAACAGATTGCCTATTCCGTCTTTCTGCCGGCCTCAACCCACGCAATCAAGCTCAATACGGAACAATTATACCATTTTTTCACCATCATGTGCAAAAAAACTATAAAAAATTCGACTGTTTTTTCCGCTTTTCCAAGGAGAAATCCCGTCCATCTGCCCATAACCGTGGCGGAACAGAAAAAGCGGTCCTTCCGAAAACCGGAAAGACCGCTCCGCTCATTCTGTTTCTTCTGCCGACTGTTACGCCGTGCGAGCCTGCTTCTTGGGAATCATCTGGGTGGTCTTGGTACGCATCATCTGTACCAAAGATCCGGCAATCAGTGCGAGCATTGCGCAGATCTGACGGATGTCATCCGAAATTCCGTGCTGCGGCTGCTGCGTATATGCCTCATGCCGTACGCGGATTTCCTCAATCAGGTCTTCCGTCGTTGCAGGGAACCGATACGATGTCCGTCCGGCAAAGCAGTCCTCCGTCACACGTCCGCGGATGCCCATCGAAGTACGCTTTTCGTAAACGTAGTGCGCGAACAGACCGTGCTCATAAATGGTGTCATTGTGGGGAAAGCTGAAGAAATCCGTGATATAGTGACAGATCTCTCCAAGTGCCTCACTCAGCTGTGCGCCATTTACTTTCTCAATGCGGAAATTCTTGACAAAGTCACGGATTTTCTGCATGACTTCTTCAAACATCAGCGACGGAAAATGCGGTTTGGTGAGATATTCACCCTTTAAATCGGGCTTTAAATTTCCAAAATAAAATGCCTTACGATCAAAAGTAACTCCCTCTGTCTGCTCCAGATAGTCCAGGAGACCGCTCGCAACGGTCGTATGGGAAAACGAGTCCATGGCACCACTCCTCTCAGGGAAAAATTTCAATTATCCTCTTTTTTTCTCCGATATGAATTGTTACACTCAGTATACCACAGTTCTCAAAAAACCCATAGCATATTTACGCACATTTTTCTTTGAAAATTTTCGTTAAAATCGCCAAATCCTTCTCGTCCCGACTTACAGCGCACGGAACATTTCGTTTTTATACCGCATCTGTCCATCCAGCGCCTTGCGCAGGACACTGCACATCGCCTCGCGGTCCTGATTCAGCGTGCCGCGCAGGGAAAGATAGTTGGAGGCGTGATTCGACCGGAACACACTGCCCTCGCTGTCGATATTCTCCAGCAGGAGCAGGGTTTCCTGCGCCACCTGCGGCGGAGACAGCAGCTGGAACTTGCCCTCCCGCCATTCGCGCTCGAGTTGTGTGTCGCCCTCGAACATCAGCGTCAGCAGGCCGATGTAGTCCGGCTTCATGCGGGTGAACGCATCCGCCGTTCCGAGCGCATGCTCTTTCCACATCTCTGTGCCGCCCAGACCGCTGATTGCGGTGACCGAGACCTTCATGCCTGCCGCCTTGACCTTCTGTCCGGCAGCAACAATCTCATCCACCGTAGCGCCCTTGTTGATATGGGTCAGGACATCATCACAGCCGGATTCCAGGCCGAGATAAATCATCTTGAGTCCGAGCGAACGCAGCAGTGCGAGATCCTCCGGTGACTTGGTCAGGATGCTGACCGGAGAGCCGTAGCTTGTGACGCGAGTGCACTCCGGAATCACCTTGCGGATGTGCTCCAGAATCGCAACCAGATCGGATGTCTTGCGGATCAGCGCGTCGCCGTCCGCGAGGAACACGCGGTCGATGTGCTGATAGGTACGGCGCGCGATGTCAAAGTCCTCCAGAACCTGATCCAGCGGACGCAGATGAAACTGCTTTTCCTTATACATGTCGCAGAACGTGCACTTGTTGTGGCTGCATCCCACGGTCGCCTGCACAATCAGGCTGTACGCCTCACTCGGCGGACGAAAGACCCGTCCTTCATATCTCATAGGTTTCTCCTTTCCACGACAAAAGAGCGAGCTGTGGCTGTGTGTCACATTCCCGCCCTTTTGATTCTGTGTCA
>JALFIV010000025.1 GCA_022775385.1 Clostridiales bacterium | reverse complement strand
GCGGAACAATTTTTTTCTCTTTCATAAATTGCTGATTCATTCGATTCCTCCATAAAAAAAGACTATACGGCCTAGCTGTTTATATCAGAAACAGTGTAAACCATATAGTCTTATTATAGTCTGACGGACTTTTATTTATTTTTCAAACAGTATTCTAGCAGGAAATCTCTATCTTGTCAATCTGTTTATCCTCTACAAAGCTGATTCAACGATAACTTCCAATTTCTTACTCCCGCTTTACAAACTGAAATTTAACGCTCTCTTTTATGTCTATCAATAAGCAATAAAACAAACATAATAAACCATATAACCCACGCAATGAAACAACCAATTCCTTGATATTGGATAACTATGATTGTTCCAACGATAAAAGGAATTGACATAAACATCATTCTTTTTCCATATGCCTTACACATAGCATTTTCATCGTGTTTCTTTCGCTCATCTACTGATTTCATGTTATAACCAGACAAGAATTTAGCTGCTTTTCCTTCTGAATTAGAAAACCACATTCCAAATAAAAACATAATCACTGCCATTGCAAAGTCAAAAACAATATAGAACATATAATACAACACTTTCTTTTAGTCAATTCAATAATTCGTTTTCTTTATTTTACCACAGAGATGGGTAAAATCAAAACCACTGGTAAAACCAGTGGTTTGCTCAGCCCCGAAAAGGGACATTACAGGCTAACCCTCTCAAAGAGGGCACTGAAGATTTGACATCGCATTTCCAACACGGGCAGCCGCTTAAAAGCGGCTGTCTTTCTGTATACAAAAAGACTCCCTCACAGCGTGAGAGAGTCTTTTTTTATGGTCAGTGAATGGTAATCTGATAGGCTTTGTCGTACTGCTCCTGCGGTGCAAGCGAGAGGATGCCGGGCTTTTCACTGAGCTCGCCGGCGTATCCGGTGTTGTCACAGCGTCCGTCCCACGGCTCCAGACAGACAAACGGCGCGTTCGGCTTGGACCAGATGCCGAAATTCGGGAATCCCTCGCAGGAGACCGACAGATACGGCGTGCCGTCTGGCATCGCGATTCCCGCCCAGTCGATCTGATTGTCGAAAACCAGTGCGTCCTTGTCAAACATATCAGCCGCGATCGGACAGCTTCCGTCGGAAACCGGCATGTCATACTGTATCTTGACGTTTGCCGTGCCGCTGTCGGTATCTAAAAGATAATACTGCAGGCTGTCAGTACGAAACTGCAGGCTGTAATCCGACTGCTTGGTATCCGGCAGAACCGGCACACGGAACGCCGGATGCGCGCCGATGGTGAAATACATCGTATCGGTGCCGCGGTTGACGACATGCCAGCCGACGGAGATCTCCCGTCCGCACAGCGTGTGGGTGACCGTCAGTTCGAACGAAAACGGATACTTCTTCCGCGTCTCCTCCGAATCAGTCAGCCGATGTACAATCGTATTTTCCGTCTGCTGGACGAGTGTAAAATCACAGTCGCGGGCAAATCCGTGCTGTCCCATCGGGTACCGGATTCCCTGATGCGTATAGTATCCGCCATAGCTCATGCCCACCTGCGGGAAGAGGATCGGAGAATGACGCGCCCAAAACGCCGGGTCTGCCTGCCACAGCACCTCACGGCTGTTTTTCTGATCGAAAATGCTGATCAGCTCCGCACCGTGATCGGCAACCGTGATCGACATCGTCTCATTCTGGATGGTATGGTTCATAACAGCGGCCTCCTGTCGTAAGATCTGGTTCCATTATACCACAGAAGAGGCAGATTGCAACGCATCCTCCTGTTCGAACTGAATGCTGACGCCGTTGACCTCCACGCTGTCCTCAGCGCGGATCATGATGTAGCGGACGCCGTCGATGGTCTCCGTCCGGACCAGATCGCGTGCCTCCGGCTTCACCTGAATTTTCACCTGCGGCATCTTGACCTCGAATTTCTTCTCGTCGATGATGTTCTTCGGGCTGACCGCACGGTCCTCGCCGAATTCCGCATCGAACTGCTCGCGGAACTTGTCCAGATGCTTTTCCGAGACGCCGCAGTCCTCCAGCACCGTCTCCACCGCATCCTTGTGAATCATCAGCGGCTCTGCAATCTTATTCTCCTTGTGCATCGCGATCATGCCGCTGAGCTGATCGTGCACCGCCTGCACGACCTCCATACTGCACTCCTCCTCCAGCGAACCGGAGAGCACCGCCTCAAAGCTCCGCTTCTGCTCCGCCGCCGGCTGAGGGACCGCCGTGTGGAACACCGCGTCGATGAAATCCTCGTGGCTCTCATCCACCTTGCGTGTGTAGCACAGCGCGTTGTACAGATTGGTCTGACGGTCGTCAAAGGCCGGAAACAGAAATCCGATCTCCGGCGCGGAGACCAGATGATCGCCGGCAAAGGTGTGGAACTCCTGCTGATGATAGTCGTATCCCAGTCCCGGCTTGGTCTTTTTGACCGGACAGATACTGCAGATCAGATAGGAGAACATCTCCTCCGAGCAGTCCTCCATATCGATATCGTCCTTGGTTCGGTACGGGACGTCGTACGCGTTGAAGGCCATCAGGATCAGATAATTGCACTCCAGATAGACCGCGTCGATGATCTTTTGATAAAACGCCTCCCGCGTCTCCGCGTCCTCCAGACGGGTCTCGCGCAGTTTCATGAGCAGTGCATGCTCCGCACCGTTCATGACCTGCTGATTGGTAAACGCGATATCCAGCAGATTGCGTCCGAGCGTGCCGGACAGCGATTTTTTGAGCAGGGCGAGATAGGACTCGGCCTCCTCCTGCGCCGCGAGCGCCATGGACTGCTCAAAGGTGGAGATCACGGTCTTGTTTTCATTGACATAACATCCATACACCTTGGTAATGGTGTGATGATCCGGACGGAACTGACGGCGCAGCTCCGCAACTTCTTTTTCATTCATCTGTGCTGTTCCTCTTTCAAAAAGAATGCTCCCATTGTACCCTGACCGGCTGAAATTGTCAAACCGGACGGCGCATCTCGCGTGCGATCCATGCCATGAGCAGATCGACAATCAGCCGCTGGTTTTCCTCCGACAGCGCGATGCCCTTGGGTACGCGGTACCATTTGTTCAGACAGCCGCGGCAGCAGCACGCACAGGCATGCTGGGCGCGGAACACCGGATGTCCGCGCATCGGCGTCTGTTTTCCGTCGTTGGGGATGACCGCCGGCGCAAGACGCTTCCGCACAAAGTCCTCCGCGTGCCGCCGGATGGTGTCCATCCCCTTTTCGCGGACATAGCGGCGGTCCTGTTCCGACAGATGGAATCCGGCGCGGAACTCCGACCGCTGCAGTTTTTCCAATGCCTGATCAATCGTCTGCATGTTCCCGCCTCCCGTGTCAGATCAGTCCCAGTCCGGACAGACCGAATACGAACAAAAAGATCGTGACAATACTGAACGTTGTCGTTGTCGCAACGATTTCTCCCGACAGCGTGCCGTTTCCGCCCATCTCCTGCGACATCGGTGCGGAGGCCACAGCGGTCGGCGAGGCGTAAATCGCCAGAAGCGCGACCAGAAAATCGCCGCGCATGCCAAGCAGGACGCCGATGCCGAGCCAGACAAGCGGAATGACAATCAGCCGTCCGGCGTTGACGGCGAGCAGGTAGGTCTTGTGGCGGCGCAGACTGTCAAAGGACAGCAGACCGCCCAGCGTGACGAGCGCGAGCGGCGTCGCGAGATCTCCCAGCGTCATCAGCGGCTGCATCAGCAGATCCGGAATCGGAATGTGCAGGAGCTGAAACACACAGCCCAGTACGCCGGCATCCACCAGCGGGTTTTTGCAGATATTGAGCGCAATCTCCCCCGGACTGACCGAGCCGCCGCGCTTGAGCTCAAACAAAATGACCGCCAGCATATTGTACAGCGGCACGACCATCGCCGCCATCGCGGAAACCAGTGCAATGCCGCTCGTCCCGCACATCGCGGAGGCGACATAGGTGCCGTACAGGACAAAATTACTGCGGTACAGTCCCTGAATCATCGAAGCCGCGTCTGCGCCGTCTTTGACCGTTCTGCCGACCACAACCCAGCAGACCGCAAAGGTGATCAGAACACCCACAAGGACATAGCCGAAAATCTCCCCCTGAATCGTCTCCCGCAGATCCGCGCGGTACACGTTGAAAAACAGCGTCAGCGGAATAAAAATCCGGAAAACCATGCTGTTGATCGCCTTGAAATGCGGCTGCGTCAAAATTCCCAGCCGACGGATCAGCATGCCGACCGCCATATAGACAATCAACGGAAACACGACGGAGAGCGCCAGTGTCATACTATTCATATTCTATCCCCCGTTCTTTCTGTCGTTTTTGAGTATAGCACCAATCCGAAAAAAACAAAAGAACCCAAAGAAAAAGGACGTACCGATGTGATACGTCCCCGATTGGATTACAGACGGATGGTAACGGAAAAGTCCTGCTGACAGCGCGGACAGCAGACCGTGTGCGTTCCCCTTCTGCGCGGCAGACGCAGGCGGGAGCTGCAGTGCGGACAGGTGCGGTAGCGGTAGTGTCCGATATCCTTGATGCAGCGGATCTGAAAATGGACGCCGGACTGGACGGACTGGATTTTGGAGAGGAATTTTTCATTCTCCTTCTGACGCTGCCATGTGTTGCGGGACATCATGCGCAGAAACAAGCCGCAGAACAGCAGCATCGCAATCCAATAGATCATGCGCCACCGGATCATCCGATAGAGCAGCATCAGAATCAGCCATCCCCACAGGAACGCACTGTTCAGCTGATCCATTCCATATCGGCCGTACATCAGCCGCTGAAAAAAATTTCTCATGATTCTCACCTGAATACCTTGAAAATACGACAACGTGTTGTTATAATTTCCATGTTGTCAACAAGAAAGAAGGGATTCCTATCGGTACCTACGCAGATGCCCGCGAAAAGACGCGCAGTAATCTCGTCAACGCATTCTGGGAGCTGTACTGCGAAAAAGACATCAACAAAATCACCATCAAGGAAATCACCGACCGCGCCGGATACAACCGCGCAACATTCTACATCTACTTTAAAAACGCACAGCAGGTACTCGATTACGTCGAGGATCAGCTGTATGCGCTGATGAAAAAACACGATCAGGAGCACGAAAAACCCCAGAACGAGCAGGAGGCGGAACGCATTCTGAGCGAAACCATCGCCCAGCTGGACGCCAACCGGCGGTTTATCTGTGTCCTGCTGTCCGAAAAGGGCGATCCCCGATTTACCAAGGCATTCCGGGATCATCTCCGCAGCTTTATCTCCCGCATCGTCGAGGCCGGTCAGCTCGAGGCGACCGTATCGCTGGATTTTGCACTGGATTTCATCATCGGCGGTCTCGTCAACAGTCTGCAGCGATGGTATGAAACCCGTCCGGACGAATCCTCCCGTGAGCTGATCCGGAACCTGCTCCACGCAGCCTTCGAGGGAATGTTCCGCTTGCCCGAGGCAGATTGACACTGTCGAATCTGCGTTTTTTTCTCGTTATTGATATTGTAATTCAGGTGCGGCGGAAAATCAACGGGTGTCCCCGCTGTTACCCGCTGAATGCGGCAATGTTTTCAATCTCTTTACATTTTCCTGTCCCGATCGCCATGACGCAGACAGCCGATGAATGGTTTTTCTCCATCCATCGGCTGTTGTTTTTTTTAGTTCTTCTCCGCCTTCAGCCGCGCGATCTCCTCATCCTTCTGCGCAGACTCCCGGAGCAGATTGACAATAATATCGCGGTAGTAGGTATTGATCTCCTCGACAATCTCGCCGGTCTCCTCCGGATCATATCCGCCGAACAAAACGGATTTTGCATTCAGGTGCAGTTTTCCTCTGCTGTCCCTCGTGAAAAGATCACTCAGCTCGCGTCGATGTTCCGTCATGCATTGACCGCCCCCTTCGGCACCTGCGAACCGCTGTTCTTGAGTTCATTGATCAGATCCTCGTCCAGGAGAATCTCGGCAATGTCCGAGCAGAACTCGCCGATCGCCTCCAGATCGTGCAGAACATCGGTGTAGGCTACCGTATTTTCCGGAGAACAGGAGCCCAGCTGCAGACGCTCCATATGCTTCTTGCTCAAGCGGCGCTCCAGTCCCTCGATGTCCTCCTGCTGATGGATGATGGACGCCGCAAGCTCCTTGTCACGCGTATCCAGTGCCGTCACCGTATTGTGCAGCATTTCCTTGATCTTCTGGAAGGTTTCATCCAGCTCCTGAACCGCAAATTCCGTGAACGCATATCCCTTCGCCTTTTTCAGCTTGGCAAAGTTGGAAATGCTGACAAACTGGTCGCCGATCCGCTCGAAATCGCTCGCCGCACGGATCAGATTGGACACGGTTCCCGACTGCTTTTCCGTCAGATATCCGGTCGTGCACAGCGAGGACAGATAGTTCGTCGTCTTGTCCTGCAGGACATCGACCGCTTCTTCCAGATTGTCAATCTGATCGTCATCCTCATCTGCACCGTTGATAAAGCTGTTCCATGCGATGTCCGCCATGTCGCGGGTGTAGCCGCCGATGCGGACAAGCTCATGCACGGTCAGATTGATTGCCGCGGACGGCTGATGACGGATATTTATATCGAGGAAGCGCGGCTGGGTCATCGCGATCTCTGCCGAGACGCCAATCGGAATCAGCTTGGTGACCATCTTCGCCAAAATCGGCAGGAACGGCAGCCAGATCAGCGTCATGCTGATGTTGAAGAACATATGCGCGTTCGCAATCTGACGGGAGATAACCTCGATCTCCGCACCGTGCGGGGAGATATACTGGATAAACTTTGCATACCACGGGACAATCCAGATAAACAGGAATGCGCCCGAAATATTGAACAGACAGTGGGACAGTGCGGTGCGCTTTGCCGCGCGCGGCTGACCGATGGTGGCGAGCACGGCGGTGATGGTTGTGCCGATGTTGTCACCGAGCAGAATCGGAATCGCGCCGGTCAGTCCCAGAATGCTTGTGACACCGTCCGGTCCCGCCTGCGAGGCAAAATTCTGCAGGACGGCGATGGTGGCGGACGAGCTCTGTACCACCAGCGTCATCAGTGCGCCGACCAGAACGCCGAGAACCGGAATATCGGCGACGCGGCCGATCATGTCGACAAAAAGCTGGCTGGATGCCAGCGGCTTCATCACGCTGCTCATGGTGGTGATGCCGACAAACAGGAGACCGAATGCAAAAATCGTCTGACCGACATTCTTGAGCGTCTCCTTTTTGGAAAAGAAATAGATGACAAAACCGACAAAGACAATCGGCCAGATATAGTCGTCAATCTTAAACGCAATCAGCTGTGCCGTGATCGTCGTGCCGATGTTGGCGCCGAAGATGACGGAAATCGCCTGCGGGAGGCTCATCAGTCCCGCGCTGACAAATCCGATGACCATGACCGTTGTCGCAGAGGAACTCTGCAGAACCGCGGTGACCAGGGCGCCTGCCAGCACGCCGACCAGACGGTTGCGCGTCAGCACGCCGAGAATCTGCTTCATCCGTTCGCCCGCAGCCTTCTGCAGGCCTTCGCTCATCAGATTCATGCCGTAAATAAATACCGCAAGTCCGCCGAGCAGGCCACCCAATGTGGTCATAATTTCTGTATTCATACAGTTGTTCTCCTTTTGTTTCGTCTGATTTCCTGTGTATTCTCTTTTATGATACCCGTGTCATGTAAAGTCCTCTATCTGATCTAAGTAAATTCTATGTAAAATCAAATCGGATTATTGGAAACGGGCGCAGATTTCCTATTGACGAACAAATGTTTCGATACTATACTATAGATAAAGAACGTTTGTTCGTTTTCTTGTGTCAGAGGAGGGACTAAATATGCAGCGATGCATCCTGCATGCCGACTGCAACTGCTTTTACGCGTCGGTTGAGATGCTGCATCGGCCGGAGACGCGGCAGGTGCCGATGGCGGTCGGCGGCAGTGAAGAACGCCGGCACGGAATCATTCTGGCGAAAAATGATCTCGCGAAACAATACGGCGTGACAACCGCCGAGCCGCTGTGGGAGGCAAGGCGGAAATGTCCTGAGCTTGTGATTGTTCCGCCGAATTTTCCGCTCTATCACGAATTTTCCCGCCGGGTGAAACAGATTTTTTCCTATTATACCGACCAAATTGAGAGCTTCGGCATCGACGAGGCCTGGCTGGACGTCACCGGTTCGACGGGGCTGTTCGGCAGCGGGACGCAGATTGCGCAGGAGATCCGCACCCGCGTCAAGCGCGAGCTGGGCATCACGGTTTCCGTCGGCGTGAGCTGGAACAAGGTCTTCGCCAAGCTCGGCTCGGATCTCAAAAAGCCCGATGCAGTTACGGAGATTCTTCCGGACAACTACCGCACGGCGGTCTGGCCGCTTCCGGTCGGCGCGCTGCTGTTTGTGGGGCACGCCACCGAAAAAAAGCTGGCGGAGCTCGGCATTCACACCATCGGACAGCTCGCACAGGTTCCGTGCGATTTCCTGCGCGCCAAGCTCGGAAAGAGCGGCGAGCTTTTATGGGCGTATGCCAACGGGCTGGATTGCTCCCCGGTCTCCTACCACGACGAACACGCGCCGGTCAAATCCATCAGCAACAGCACGACAACCTTCCGCGATATCACCTCGCCGGAGGACGCCAGACTGGTATTCACGGTGCTGGCGGAGAGCGTCGCCGCACGGCTGCGGGAGCAGGGGCTGTACTGCCGGACGATCTCCGTCTCCACGCGCTCCACGGCGCTGAAGCAGGCGGAACATCAGTGTACGCTCTCCCGTCCCACCGATGCGACGCGCACCATTTTTCAGACGTCAGTCTCGCTGTTTGATCAGGGCTACGACTGGAAGCTGCCGCTCCGCTCTCTCGGCATACAGCTGAGCGGTCTGACCCCGGTCTCCGACCCGGTTCAGCTGGATCTGTTCACCGATCCGCAGTCCGCACACCGCCAATCACAGCTGGATCGCACCGTCGACCGCGTGCGCCGGCGGTTTGGAAATGACAGTGTCATGCGCGCCTCCGTCCTGCGCGACCCCGCACTGACCGGCATCCATACCGACCGGGAGCTGCAGCCCGCCGGGATTCACTGATTTCGGAAAGGAGGACTGTTTTCCATGTCCAAAAAGGTCTATGTCACCGTCAACGCCGTCTTTCAGCCGGACGGCACCATTCAGCCGCTGTGCGTGATCTGGGAGGACGGAACCCGATTCCGCATCGACCGGATTTTTGACGTCCGCCCCGCTGCATCCCTGCGCGCCGGCGGCGCCGGTATCCGTTATACCTGCGGCATCCGCGGCACGGTCAGCTATCTGTTTCTGGAGGGAAACCGGTGGTTTGTCGAGGCAAAGAAGCCGGTCTGAACCGTTCCGTTACAACGTCGATCTATTTTATTTTGTAACATTTATGCGTTCATAGTGCGTTCATATTGACAGTTTCACGGTTTTTTGTTATAAATCTTGAGACATTAAAAAAGGACGGCTGATTGTATGAATGCTCTCTCTTCTCTCTCCTCCCGAAACCGCTATTCGGTTTTGGTCATTATCTTTGATTTTTTCATTCTCGGACTCGGCGCGATTCTGATCGGCTCCTTTCTGCCGACCATGCGCGAGGAGTACGAACTGGGATATTCCCTCAGCGGAATTCTGGTCTCGGTCTACAACTTCGGGAACATCGCGATCGGTCTGATCACCGGCTTTCTCGCCCTGTTCTTCGGGCGCAAACGCTGTTATCTCGTGCTCACCGTGCTGACCTCGGTGGGATTCCTGCTCATGCTGGCAACCCGTCAGTCGGCGGTTCTGCTCCCCGCGTTCCTCATGGCGGGTCTCGCGCGCGGCGCCGGTGTCAACTACGGAAACGGCGTGATCAACGAACTGTCGCATGACAACGCGTCCCTGCTCAATCTGGTCAACGCGCTGTTTGCCCTCGGCGCCCTGCTGGCTCCGTTTCTCCTGCTCGGACTCGATACGGTCAGCCCGCACGGATGGCGCATCGCTGTTCTGATTCTTGCGGCCGCCGCACTGGTATCCGCGGCGATGATGGTTCCGATGAAGCTGGACGACGCGGCATCGTCCGGCGGGAAACAGGCGGATTTTGGATTCTTCCGCAGCAAGCTGTTCTGGCTGACCGTCCTGTTCTCGCTCTGCTACATGAGTGTGGAGACCTCGGTCACCGGATGGATGGTCTCGTTTTTCACCGAGAGCGGCGCCGCCTCCGAGTCCTTCTCCCTGATTTTGAACGGCCTGTTCTGGTCCTCCATCCTGCTGGGACGATTCGCCTGCGCCTCCCTGTCCGCGCGCATCTCCACCTCCCGTCTGCTCGTCCTGCTCAGCGGCGGCATGCTGATCTTTTTCCTCTGTCTGATGCTCTCCCACTCGCTCGTCTTTATGGTGGCATCCACCATCGGCTTCGGGCTGAGCGTCTCCGGCATGTATGCCACGGCAATTGCCAACGGCGGTGAGATTTTTCAGCGGTACCCGTTTGCACTGGGCTACTACACGACCATCGCCGGAAGCGCCGGTATTGTCATGCCGTCTGTCATCGGAGTGCTGGCCGACCGATTCGGCATCCGGACCGGCATGTCGATTCTGTTTCTCCCGCTCGTTTTCCAGCTGGTTTTTGTGCTGGTCAACGACCACCGCGCCGTCAGCCGGTCTGTTCTGCGCCGGCTCAAACGGATACACTGATCGAAAACAGGCATAGAAAAAGACCATACCGGATCTCCGGTATGGTCTTTTGTTCTGTTATGCGGTGATGATCTCGGCCGAACTGCCGATCCGCTCGCGGTGGACGACGATCTGGCGGTCGATCCGCTCCTGCAGCTCCGCCACGTGCGAAATGATGCCGATCTGCCGCTGTCCCTCGCTGAGCGTCATGAGCACACGGAGCACCTGCTCGAGTGCATTGCTGTCGAGCGAGCCGAAGCCCTCGTCGATGAACACTGTCTCCACGGAGACACCGCCGGCGCATCGCTGGATGACATCCGACAGACCGAGGGCGAGCGACAGCGCTCCCAAAAAGGATTCGCCGCCCGAGAGCGTCTTGACATCGCGCAGACGGCCGGTGTGATGATCGAGCACATCGAGATCCAGTCCCGCCTGTGCGCGCCGGTCCTTGGACTGCAGGCGGCGGCACAGTTCGTAGCGTCCGGCGCTCATGATGCGCAGGCGGACGTTCGCCCGCTCCAGAACCTGCTCGAAATAGACCGCCTGAACATATTTTTCAAAGGAAATACGCTCTTTTCCGCCTCCCAGTTCGCCATTGGCCGTCTGGGAAAGCTCGCGCAGCGAGGCGACCTCCGCCCGCTGTTTCTGCCGCTCCCGCTCTTTTTCCTCCAGCTGGCGCACGAGATCGGCATTGGTCTCGCGCCGGCGGCAGATGCGGCTGAGCTGTTCGCGGCACGATGCGCGGCTGTGCTCCGTCTGCTCGAGCTGCTCCTGCAGGCTCTCCAGATCGCGGTAGACCATTCCCTGTGCCGCCCGCTCCTGCTCCTGTACCTGCGCCGCAAGTCCGGTACACGCACTGCGGTATTCCTCCAGCGTCCGGCGGCTTTCGTCCCGTTCGTCCGGCTCCAGCTGTGCCGACAGCCAGTCCGCATCGTCCGGGAATCCGGCTTCGGTTCGAATGCGGTCCCAATCCTGCTTTGCCGACTGCCAGCTCTGTTCGGCCTCCCCCTGATACTGTCCGCGGCTCTCCAGCAGGGTCTGCGTTTTCTCACACTGAGACTGATGGGTTTGGTATGCCTGCCGCGCCTGCTCCGCCGCCTCGGTGATTTCTCCGCGCGTCCGGTCGAGCACATCCAGCCGTTTTTGCGCCTCGTCCCATGTCGGATAGGGCAGGGCTTCCTGACGGGTTTTGCAGATCGTCTCCGCCTGAAGCAGAAGATTGTCCGCTTCCTCCGCCTTCTGCCGCTGTGCGAGACACTGCTCGCGCACCGAGAGGAGCGATTGCTGAACGCTCTCCATCGTCCGCTTCGCCTTCTCATGCCGTTCGGCGTCCGCTTCCGCCTGCGTTTTCTGCTGTTTCAGTCCGCTCTGCGCTTTGCGCTCCTCCCGCTCCCGATTCCGGAGCTCCTCCTCCGAAATGGGATTGCCGAACAGTGACATCATGGATGCCTCCGCCTGCTCGGTGTCCTTCCGGAGTGCGGTCCGGCGTTCCTGACAGATGAGCGCACAGGCGTTCATCGCTTCGCGGCTGTCATCCCGCGCCGCGCGCAGCCGATTGAGCTGTTCTTCGGTCGGCGCACCGTCCATGCATGCCGCAGGAATCGGGTGATGCACCGAGCCGCACACCGGACAGGGGTCTCCCTCCCGCAGACTCTGCGCCAGCACCCCCGCCTGCGCCCGGCTCCAGAGGCGCTCTGCCTCCGCACACCGGCGGTTTGCCTCTGCAAATGTGTGCTCCGCCTGCTCATATACCGCGACGGCCTGCTCCAGTTTCGTTTGCTGAAGCCGGATACTCTCCATCGTATTGCGGAGCGATGAAATCTGTGTCAATCGGGCATTCTGCTGATCCAGCAGAGACGTCAGCCGTGTGACCTCCGTCTGTGCCGGTGCGGTCTGTTCCGCGGTCTGTCTCGCCTGTTCCAGCCGGGTTTCCAGTTCTGTCTGGCTCTGTTCCCGTTTTTTCAGCTCGGATTTCTGATGTTCTGCCTCGCGGCGGCGCTGTGTGCATGCCGTCCGGATTTCCTCCAGCTCCCGATACTGCTGCTGCATCGCGCGGAGCGACGCGCGCTCGGGATCCAGCTGTTCCGCCGCCTCGTTTTCCCGTGCGGCGGCAGTTTCCGCCGCTTTCTGAAGTTCCGGAAGCTGCCCGCGCAATTTCTCCAGCTGTGCCGCCGTATCCTGCCGATCGCGCTCCGCCTTGACCGCCTGACGGGACGCCGACTGCTCCCGCTCGCGGTCTCCCGCGATGCGCGCGGCGCGCTCCGCCTTTGCAAGCCGGCATTCCAGCTCCCGCATTCCGCCTTCCTGATTTTTCAGCGCGGTATATGCCTGCCGACTCTGATGCAGGCGGTCGAGCGTCTGATTGTCCCGCTCCGCCTGCTCCGCCGCCGTGTGCAGTTCTTTTGCTTTTTTATCCAGCCGCTGTTCCTCCTCCGTGAGCCGGCGCTGCTGTTCCGCCTGAGACACATCCCATCGGGACAGCCCATCGAGCAGCTGGGGGAGATCCATCAGCTGTCCGCGCAGGGCGTTAAGTCCGCCGTCTTCCGGCAGAATCAGATTATCTGTCAGCTGTTTCATCCGCGTCTCGGTCTCCTGCATCGCGCTCTCCGACTGACGCATTCTGTCCTTGAGACTCCGCTCCAGATCGCGAAGCTTTCCGGTTTCAAACACACTGCGGATGATATCCGCGCGCGATTTGCTGTCCGCCGTGAGCAGGCGCAGGAATTCTCCCTGCGCAATCATGGAGATCTGCTTGAACTGCGTGACATCCACGCCGAGAATCTCCTCGACCTCCGCCGTGACCTCTTTCATGCCGGATGCCAGCACCGCGCCGTCTCCGCTCCGCCGCATCACGGCGTCCGCCTTTTCCTCCACCGTGCCGGTGCCCCGCTTTTTGGGGCGCAGATAGCGCGGATTGCGGCGGATCTGATAGCAGATTCCGCGGTGGGAGAAGGTCAGATCCACATAGGTCTGAACAGACGGCGCGGCGAAATCCGAACGGACGGTGTCCTCTCCGCGCGTACTGCCGCTCACCTTGCCGAACAGCGCAAAACAGATCGCATCAAACAGGGTCGTCTTTCCCGCACCGGTGTCGCCCGAGATCAGAAACAGACCGTGATCGCCGAGGTCGGAAAAGCGGAGGGTCTGTTCGCCGGCGAACGGACCGAACGCACTCATTGTCAGCTGAATCGGTTTCATTCCGCCCCTCCTTCCCCAAAACTGCGGATCAGCATTCTCTGCTGATCGGTCATCGGCTTTCCGTTCATCTGTTCAAAGAAATCCGCAAACTGCTCGGCGATCGACCGCTCTTTGACGCGCTCGGTCTGATAGACCAGACCGGATGCCTGCGTGCGGCGGTTGTCGAAATCCAGCTTCATCAGATTGGGATAGGTATGCTGAAGGCGGCTGAATACATCGACCAGCTCGTCATCGTCCGTCAGGGTGATATGCAGATAATCGTCCGGATCGCCGCTGTGTATGGTCTCCTCCGACAGCATCTCCGCAAACGTGCCGCGCAGCTCACGCATCTCGTGGAGCGGGGTGAGCGGCAGAAGTGTGATGTCGACCGTCCCCTTCTCCCCCATCGTGACGAGGGGGACGGATTTCGGATAGCGCGCCTCGGAAAAGGAATATTTGAGCGGAGATCCTGCATAGCGCACGGTCTCCCGCGCGATCCGCTGGGGACGGTGGATGTGTCCGAGCGCGGTGTAGTCAAATGCGTCAAAGACCGACGCATCCACCGCATCCAGTCCGCCGACCGGAATGACCTCCGACTCCGAGCGCTCCGGCATCGTGCCGCCCGCCGTGACAAACTGGTGCGCGATCAACACATTGCGCTCTGACGGGTCGATGCACGCCGCCGACAGCACGGTCTGTACCGCGCACTGGCTGGTGCGCTCGTCCAGCGCAAAGCAGGATGCGGCGGCGGCCGGTTTGAGATACGGCAGGAAGGTAAAGCGGACCGGACCGAATGCATCGGACAGCGTCACCTGAGTCAGCGGCGTGCGGAACGCACCGGAAATCCAGACCCGGCTCTCCTCCAGCAGGCGTCCGCCGAAGTCCAGACGCTCCGGTGAGTCGTGATTGCCCGAAATCGCCAGCACGGCGATGCCGGAATCGTGCAGAGACGTAAGAAAGCTGTCGAATAAACCGACAGCTTCACATACAGGAATGGATTTGTCATAGAGATCTCCGGCGATCAGTACCGCGTCCACCTGATGTTCCATCGCCATCGAATGAATCTGACGCAGGATGTGCGCCTGATCCTCCAGCATGGAAAATCCGTGAACCCGTTTGCCGATATGCAGATCGGCAAGATGCAGAAATTTCATCTGATATCCTCACATATCGTCATCGAGAACCTGTACCGCCGCGCCCAGAAGGTGCGGGCCGACATAACTGCCGAGCGTACAGTCGATTTCTCCGTAAAATTCTTCTTCAAAATCCGGCGCCTCGCTGCGCAGAAGCTCCGCCACCTGCCGGCCTTCCTCCGGACAGCCGCCGTGCGCCCACATGATATTATACCGTTTTCCCGGCTGAATGCATGACTTCGCCATCGCAACCAGCTTTTTGATCGCCAGTGCACGGCCGCGGACCTTCGCCACGCTCTGCAGCTGTCCGTCCTCCGCAAACGCCAGTATCGGCTTGATATTGAGCGCCGTGCCGGCCATCGCGGTGATCAGACCGATGCGTCCGCCCTTCTTCAGGTATTCCAGCGTATCTACACTGAAAAATACCGTCGTATTGTCGCGGATGCGCGGCGTCAGCTCCTTGAGCTCCTCCCAGCTTCTGCCTTCCTTGATCAGGCGGCACAGCGTCATGACAATTGCCGCCTCGCCGAGGCTTCCGGTCAGCGAATCACAGGCAAAGATCTCCAGATCCTCGCGCTCCGACGCCATCAGACGCAGCATCTGGAAGCTGCCGCTCAGTCCGCTGGACAGCAGGATGGCAATCGCCTTGTTGTATCCGGCGTCGCGGACCTTGTCCATGACCGCCGCGAACTCGTCACCGCTCGGCAGAGAGGTCTTGGGCATCTCCTCCGGCAGGCGGCGGTATACCTCGTCCGGCTGAATCGTCACGCCGTCATAATATATCCCATCCGAAAAATTTACAATGAACGGAAGTACAAAAATCGGATTGTCCTGCACAAGCTCCGGACGGAGATCCGCACAGGAATCGGTAATAATTGCAATTTTATCTTCCATGAATGTTCCTCACACTTCCTTCTTAAAACAGGGTAGCCCTTCTGTTCATTGTAACACAGTTTTTCTCTCTTGGGTAGAAGCATTACAATTTTCCACAAAGAATATTAGAGTGATGGATTTTCTCCAGTGGTGTGTATTAAAACCATGTCTCAGACCACACGGCGGCGTCCTCTGTCCCCATAAATACAGCAGGACGGTGCGACTGCATGCGTCACACCGTCCTGCTGTAATAAATAGTTCCTATGATCTCAGGTGTTGTGGTCGGAGACATGGAACTGCTTCAGGTTGCCGATCTTTGCGGCGCGCTTGTCCATCTCTTCCTCGACCTCGGCGAGTGTTACGCCTGCCTCGTTCATCATAACCATCAGATGATACAGCAGATCGTTGATCTCACCGACCAGATTCTCGCGGTCGCCGTTCTTTGCAGCGATGATGGTCTCGGAGGTCTCCTCACCGACCTTCTTCAGAATCTTGTCCATGCCTTTTTCAAACAGATAGCAGGTGTAGGAATTCTCCATCGGCTGCTCGCGTCTCTGCTGAATGACATATTCCATGCTCTCAAATGCTTTCGACATTGCTCTATTCCTCGTTTCTTGTAATTACTTGTCGTCTTTCTTCCAAACCGGCGGCTGGAAGAAGCAGGTGCGGTTTCCGGTGTGGCAGGTCGGCCCCTTCGGAATGCCGCGGTAAATCAGCGTATCATCGTCACAGTCGGTCAGAATCTCGCTGACAAAAATGAAATTCCCGGACGTCTCACCCTTGTTCCAGAGCTTCTGACGGCTGCGCGAGAAAAACCACGCCGTTCCGGTATCCATCGTGTTCTGAAGTGCCTGCTTGTCAGCATATCCGAGCATCAGGATTTCGTTGTTCCGCTCATCCTGGCAGATAACCGGAATCAGGTCACTTTTTGCAAAAAATCGATCCAAATTCATAATCGGTCTCTCCTCTTACAGTCGAACCGGGATATCGCGGGAGTGGACAAACTCCTTGACCTGCGGTACCGTCAGCTCACCGTAGTGGAACAGCGATGCCGCCAGCGCGGCGTCCGCGCCGGTGACCTCGAATACCTCCGCAAAATGCTCCAGTGTGCCGCATCCGCCCGATGCGATGACCGGAATGCCGACCGCATCCACGACCATCTTGGTCAGCTTGTTGTCAAAGCCGGACTTGGTGCCGTCGCGGTCCATCGAGGTCAGCAGAATCTCGCCTGCGCCCAGTTCGTATACTTCCTTCGCCCATGCGACCGCGTCCAGTCCGGTCGGAATGCGTCCGCCGGCGACATAGACCTC
>JALFIV010000010.1 GCA_022775385.1 Clostridiales bacterium | reverse complement strand
GGTCAGACCGTAGGCACGGAAATACTTGCGGAACAGATCCGCACCCATCGACGCACCGATCTCCATCATCGCGACGTTGCAGGAGTTCGGCAGCGTATCGCTCAAATTCTGTGAGCCGTGTCCGCCGTCCTTCCAGCACTTAATCGTCCACATGTCGACGACCTTGTAGCCCGGGCAGTTGAACGTATTGTCCTCGGTGATCACACCGGATTCCAGGCCGGACGATACCGTAAACACCTTAAACGTCGAGCCCGGCTCATACGTGTCGTTGATGGTCTTGTTTCTCCAGAGCTTGAGCAAAATTTCCGAGTATTTCTCGTCGTATTCCTCGCCCTCCAGTCCGTCCAGCTGCGAGAGCAGACCGGTGTATTCCTCCGGCACCACGCGCGGCGCGTTCAGATCGTAATCCGGCTTGGTGGACATCGCCAGGATCTCTCCGGTCTTGACATCCATGACCAAACCGCAGACACCCTCCTTGGCGTCGTTGTCCCAGAGCGCTTCCTCGAGATGCTTCTCAAGATAGTGCTGAACGCCTTCATCGATCGACAGCACCACACCGTCGCCGTCCTGCGGTGCGCTGTATTCGACATTGTCGTACGGCAAATCCGCGCCCTTCGCATTGGTCGCCTTGACTACGCGTCCGGCCACGCCCTGAAGCACATTGTTGTACTGCAGCTCGACACCGTACAGACCGTCTCCGTCATTGTTGGTAAATCCGAGCAGCTGGGAGGCAAACTGTCCGTTGCTGTAATAGCGCTTGCTGTCCTCGGTCGCGTTGACGCCGGACAGACCGGCATCGGCGATCTCCTCCAGCAGCTTGGTCGCCGTGTCCACATCGACCTGACGCTGGATGCGGGCATACGCCACTTCCTTCTGTACGCGTTCGAGGGCAGTCGCCTCGTCGATGTCCAGATACTTCGCCAAAATCTGCGCGATCTCGGTCTGGTACTCGAGCAGAGCCTCCTGCTTTTCCTCCTCCGTCGCACTGCGCGGCTTTCCCTGCGCGTCGTATTTCTTCCCCACGCTCTTGGTGCCGTTCTCCCGGATGACCGACGGATCCACGCTGATCTCCTGCGTGGTCGCACTCGTCACCAGCTCGGTCATATTGCGGTCGTAAATCGTTCCTCGCTTCGGGGTGATGATCAGATCCTTGGTCTGGTTCTGATTGGCTTTTCCCTGATAGAACGCAGAGTTGATCACCTGCAGATAAAACAGTCTTCCCGCCACCAGAACAAAGCCCGCCACCACAATCAGGAGGATCAGAAAACGAACGCGCATTCTCATCTGTCTATTGGGTCGCTTTTGTGCCATAGAATACTCCTAACAATGCCCGATGTTCCGCATCTTCCGACTAACACAGTGTATTGCCGCAGCCGATCGTTCATTCATCCCGACCCGTCCGCGCGGAAGATACGGCATCCAGCAGTAAATCATCTTATTATAGCATAGATATCGGATAAATTCACTGTATTTCTCAGGAAACCTTGTGAATTTATTCTCTACAGAAAAACAGGGGTCAGAAGCGCTCCGCTTCTCACCCCTGCCGCACAGTCAAATTGTTTCTCCCGCCGGCGCCTCAGCGCAGGAACGACAGGACCGCGTTAAAGCTCCTGACAAAGCTCGAAACCAGCTTGTCCATGCTGCTGGAGCCGCTGTTTACCTCAACATGATCCGGCTTTTCCACCGCCAGATATTCCTCCTGACTGCGGTCCAGACGAACCAGCCCCAATACATTCTCCGCGTAATCCTCCACCTCAGACAGGCTCATTGAGCTTTCCTTCTCTGCCTTGAGTCTGGTGTATTCGCTGTCCAGGTCCGCAACCGCCGCTTTTTTCTCCACAATCTCATCGGAGAGCGTCGTTTTGACCATCTTCATATGCAGAACGGAAGCGGCGAGCGCCACCATCACCGTACAGGCCAGCACGGTGCGCAGCATCGCCATCCTCCTGCGTTTGCGCTGTCTGCGCAGACGTTCGCGGGAGGATTTTTCCCGATATGTCTCATGATATTCCGCACCGTTTTCCATCCGGCGGCGCGCCGTCTTCTTGTTCATCTTATTCTGGTTTCTCCCTCATCCAAACGATGGAACCGTTTCTTCCCATTCATCCTATTTTTTCGCAGACGCGGAGCTTTGCGCTTCTCGCCCGCGGGTTTTCTCTAATCTCTCTGTCTCCCGGCACAATCGGTTTGCGTGTTGTCAGCCGGATCCTGGGTTTCTTTCCGCAGACGCAGACCGGAAAGTCCTTCGGACAGGTGCATCCCTGCGCCGCCTTGCGGTATGCCGCCTTGACGATGCGGTCCTCCAGCGAGTGGAACGTGATGACCGCCAGCCGTCCGCCCGGCGCGAGGCAATCGATCGCCTGATCCATGGCCTCCTCGACCGCCATCAGCTCGTCGTTGACCGCGATGCGGATCGCCTGAAAACTCCGCTTTGCCGGATGCTGTTTTTCCCGCCGTGCCGCCGGCGGCATCGCTGCGCTGATGATCTCAGCAAGCTGTCCGGTGGTCTCGATCGGATGCTGGCCGCGCGCCCGTTCGATTGCGGCGGCAATCTGCGGTGCGTACCGCTCCTCGCCGTACTCAAACAGAATCCGCTTCAGCTCGGCGCGGTCCCATTCGTTGACCACCTCGTAGGCCGAGAGCGCCTGCTGCTGATCCATCCGCATGTCCAGCCGCGCGTCCTTCATGTAGGAGAACCCGCGCTCCGCAATATCCAGCTGCGGAGACGAAACGCCGAGGTCGAATAAAATGCCGTCGACCTTGTCCACCCCGCAGGAGGAAACCGCCTGCGCGATGTAGCGGAAATCGCTCTTGACCAGCGAGACCCGGTCCAGATAGTCATGCAGCCGCTCGCGCGCGTTGGCGAGCGCCATGTCGTCGCGGTCGATGCAGATCAGTCTGCCCTGTGGAGACAGCCGCTGCGCGATGTGCAGCGAGTGTCCTGCGCCGCCGAGCGTCGCATCGACATAGATCCCGTCCGGCCGGATATTCAGACTGTCCAGACACTCCTCAAGCAGGATTGAAACGTGATGAAATTCCATATGCCTCCCCTGCTTTCCGTCAGAACCCGATGTCTTCCATCGTCTCTGCAATATCCTCCGAATCCAGTTCGTCGTTATACGCATTCCAGCGTTCGGTATCCCAGATCTCCGCGCGGTCGAGCACGCCGATGATCGTGACGTCCTTGGTCAGACCGGCGTTCTCCCGCAGATTCTGCGGGATGCTGATTCTTCCCTGCTTGTCCGTCGCAACGTCCGCCGCCGAGGAGATCAGGTATCGCTTCATCTTGCGCGACTTAGTGTACGGCAACTGGCTGATTCTCTCCTCCATCTTGCCCCACTCTTCCTGCGAGAATAAAAACAGGCAGCCATCCAGACCTTTTGTCAGGATGGCAGTCTCTCCGAGTTCTTCCCGCAGTTTTGCAGGGATGAACAAGCGGCCCTTTGCATCCAGGGTATGCTGATATTCACCCTTCACGGCCGAC
>JALFIV010000088.1 GCA_022775385.1 Clostridiales bacterium | reverse complement strand
GCCCTCCGGGATATTCTGCAGGGCGATGCCGCCCGCGATGACCATCGCCTGTGCGGTGTCGCCCGAGCCGAATCCCACACCGGCGGCGATGCCCTCCGGCAGATTGTGGATCGCAATCGCGGTCACAAACAACAGCACCTTGCTCAGATTCGCGTTGTGGTGTTCCTCCGTATCCGTTCCGACCAGACGGTGCAGATGCGGAACCAGCTTGTCAATCAGGTTGAGACAGAACGCACCGGCAAAGATCCCCGTAATCGTGACGATCAGTCCGGCCTTTCCGCCGGATTCCACCGATGGAAGGATGAGTCCCAATACCGCCGCCGCGAGCATGACACCCGCCGCAAACGACAGAACAATATCCGAAAACGCATGGGAAATCTCTTTGAACAGAAATCCGATCACCGATCCGATGATCGTCGCTCCGCCGACGCCGAGCGCTGTCAGCAGTACCAGCTGCATCCCAATCCCTCCTTCTGCAATCTTCTGTCTCCAGTATAAAGTCCCCGCGCGGTTCTGTCAAACGGTTTTCCCCTGCCTCTCATCCGTTCAGATAGCGCAGGCGCGTTACAAACTCGGTGTTCTCCGTCTTTTCACAGATCGCATCGATGCCGGAGGAGATAATCCAGACCGCCATGCCGCGCCTCGCGCAGTTGACCAGCATCTGAATGATCATCTCATGATGCAGCGGCTCCTGTCCCGCAAACGGGAACAGACAGATCAGCAGTCTGGGATTCATCAGATACCACTTGAGATACGAGAGCTGCAGCCGCTGCGGCATGGACCACGTTCGGATGGGACGGAGCAGCTCCTCCCGTTCAAACCACTCGGACGCCGCGTCCAGAATGCTGTCGACCAGCGGTCTGCGGATCACATGCTTCCCCGCCTTGGGAATCAATCCGAGGCACAGATTGTCCAGTGCCGTCAGATCGTCAAACAGCACGCCGTCTTTCCGGTCGGGCATCTTGATCTGGATGCCGATCTCGGTTCCGATCTTCCGCAGCATCTCCGTCCGGCTGTATTCCCGTCCGCACAGACGGAACGAACCGGAAATCCAGTCCGTATCGCCCAGAAAACAGTCGAGAATCCGGCTTGCGGTGTTGTAGTTCTCATCCCGCAGGAATGCGATCTCTCCGCCGCGGACCGCAAACGACAGCGGCGCCATGGAGGGAAACAGCAGGTCGGTGACGCGGAGCACCTCCGCCCCCGCCTGTCTGTCCGCCGTATTCTCCCGTTCGGGCACGCCGCTCCGGCGCTCCCATCCGAGAATCTCATACAGCCTCTCGTCGTATTCCTCCGGATAGAGATGATAGCACAGCTTGCGGTTTTTGATCACATCCACCCGTCCGGCGTAGCGGTACATAAACCCCTCGTCCAGATCCAGCAGGAACACCGCGCTCCCCTGCCCGAGCAGCAGCTGGACGCAGTCCATAAACGCCTCCAGATCTCTCTGCCGGAGGATCTCGGTGACGCGGTCGAGCACGATCAGCCTGCTGCCGGCAAACCAAGCCTTATAGAGCGCGAGCTTATAGTAGTCCAGCAGGGACAGCGCGGTGAGCTTTTCCTCCCAGCCAAACCGGATTCCCATCTGCTCCCGGATGCTCTGCGATTCCGGTGAACTGATCCGCCGGTCCGCCTCGCGAAGCTGTTCCCTGCTCATGGTCTTTCCGAGCGCAATCACATAGTCCTTCGCCGTCAGCTCCTTAGAGGCAAAGCGATGCTTGCCCATGACCATGCAGTTCTGACAGATCCACCGTCCGATCTCCGCCGGACGGACACGGCTGCCGCGGCAGAATGCCTTGCCGGATTTCATCACGGATGTCCCGTAGAATATCCCGAGATAGGCGGTTCCCGACGACAGATGCTCGTCGACATAGACGCCGACGCACTCGCCCTGAGCAATCGAGATATCAAACCGATAGCTCCCGCTCTCGTGCTGAAACCGTCCGTTTTCGATGCGTATCAGCTCTTCTTTCATCGCTCAACCCTCTTCGAACAGCAGCGGCAGGGTCACACAGCACTCCGTGCCGATTCCGCGCGCGCTGAAAATGCGCAGACCGTAGTCGTCCCCGAACATCAGACGGATTCTGCTGTTGACATTGCGCAGGGCAATGCCGCCGCGGCGCGGTGCGGCGGGATGCTCCCCGCCGTCCCCGCCGGCAAACTGCTCATTCAGCCGCTCCACCTGCTCCTCGGGAATGCCGATTCCGTCGTCGCGCACGCGCAGAAACAGCACCCGGTCGCTGTTTTCCACGACAATCCGGACGGTCCCCTGGTCAATTTTGTCCTCGAGTCCGTGCACCACCGCATTTTCCACCAGCGGCTGGAGAATCAGCTTGGGCATCTTCGCCTCGAGCAGGCGTTCGTTCTCCATCTCCAGCTCCAGCGAGAGCTTGTCGCCGAACCGGCACCGCTGAATGATAAAATAGTTTTCCACATTGTCCAGCTCATCCGAAAACGTCACGGACTCCTGCACATCCGAAATCGTGTAGCGGAAAAAGGTCGCCAGCGCCTCGGTTGTCTCCGCAATTCCCTCGCAGTCCGCCATCAGCGCATCCGCGCGGATCGCCTCCAGCGTGTTGTACAGGAAGTGCGGGTTGATCTGATTCTGCAGTGCGAGGTATTCCGCCTGCTTCTGCTGGAGTTTCTGGGTTTCCTCCCCTTCCAGCCGCTCGCGCAGTTCGCCGAAAAATCCCTGCAGTTCCGGCTCCTGCGACCAGTCCGCCCGTAGAATCCGGTCGAGGTCTTTGTCCTTCTGATACTGCCGGATCGCCCGATGGAGTTTTCTCTGTGTCCGCAGCCACATATCCGCACCTACCTGTACAGTTTCTTGTAATCGGATGGACTGATTCCCGTCGTCTTTTTAAACAGCCTCGAAAAATACTTCAAATCGCGGTATCCGACCAGCTCCGCCGCATCGCTGACCGAGACGTCCGCCTCGCACAGCAGTTCCTTTGCCTTGTTGATGCGCAGTTCGGTCAGATAATCCACGAAATTCTGACCGGTTTCCTTTTTGAACAGCGTCGAAAAGTACGTCGCGTTGAAGCCGACACTGCTGCTGACGTCCTCCAGCCGGAGAGGCTCCTGAAAATGCTCCTGAATGTACCTTTTTGCCTGCGTGATCGGACGCGCCTCCTGCGACGCCTTTTCGCGGTTGACCTGCTCGATTTTCTGACGGATGCGCAGTAAAAGCGCATAGACCTCCTGCACATTCGTGCAGAACCAGTAGTCCTCCTCCAGCTCCTGCGCCGTCCGCTCCGCGTCCTTCCGGTTGTCCTCCATGCCGAACACACAGACGCTGACAATCTCGCGGAACCAGTCCTCCACCATCTGTCCGTTCAGGTTCTTTTCCCTGAGCAGCAGATGAAAGCTCTCGGTCAGCTCGCGTTCAAACTGATCCGCATTCCGGTACTCCGCCGTCTCCTGAAAACGCTTTTTCTGCGCCGAATCCATGCGGTACCGCCGGGAAACATCCATCGGCTCGGCGTCGGCAAACCTCCATGCCTGATTTTTGCAGATGCGGTCCCGGCACAGCCAGAGCGCCTCGCGCATCGAGTCGGTCATGCGCTCCAGACCGGAATACGGACTGCCCACAAACGCCGCAATCCGGATGTCCCAAAACAGATCGCGCTGCTTTTCGATCTCCTTGCGGATTCTGGTCAGACACTGTTTGACGTCCACCATCTGATATTCCGCCGCATTCAGAATCACGGCGATGCCCTCGCGCCAGATGTCGGCCGCCCACTCGCTCGCAATCGACGGGATTTCCCGCCGGACAATCTCCAGACAGTGCTGCATCAGAATCTGATAGGCATCCGGCTGCTGTCCGGCGTCCGAGATATCCGGTTTGATCAGCACGGAGCAATACGAACCGCCGCCGAACCGGAATCCGAACGCTTCGTTCGCCTGTCCGGCGCTCAGGAAATCCTCCTGCCGCTCGATATCCCGCTTGAGCCGGGACAGCAGCATGCTCTGCCGCTGTTCGTCGCTCTTTTTGAGCTGATACTCCAGCGCCGCCTCTTCTCCGAGCTTTTCGCGGACCCGGAGCAGAATGCCGTTCAGCTCATCCTTTTTGAGCGGCTTGAGCAGATAATCCTCCACACCGTATTTCAGTGCATTTTGTGCATATTCAAACTGCCGGTATCCGCTGATGATGACAAAGTGAATGCCCGGCTGCAGCTCCCGTGCCTGACGGATCAGTTCAATCCCGTCACATCCCGGCATCCGGATATCCGTGATCAGAAGCTGCGGCTGTTTGTCCCGCACCAGCTCGAGCGCATGAATGCCATCATTCGCAATGCCGACAATCTCAAACCCCTGCTTCTCCCAATCAATCAGCTTCTGCAGGAGCAGCACCACCTTCTTTTCGTCATCGGCAAGTACTACCTTAATCATTGACTGTCTCCCCGTTTTACACATTTTTCTCCTGTCCAGCCGGAACAACCGGCTTTGTTTGTTCCCCTCGTCTGTTCGGAAAAAAAAGGGAAAACGAACTCGTTTTCCCTTTTTCCGTATTATCTTATATTATAATTGCTGTTTCTTCAATTTACAAGAAATTCCGGAAGATTTTGCCGATTTCTATATAAATTCAGTCAGAATTACTCATAATCCGCAATATTCGACGAATCGATCCAGACACAGTCGGTGTAGATGGTGTTGGTCTCCAGCTCGCCGCCGTCGATCAGGGTGACTGCCGCTTCAATGCCGTTTGCCGCCATTGCGCCGCCGTCCTGCGATACGGTACCGGTGATTCTGCCGTCGTTGATTGCCTCGAATCCGTCCGGGGTTCCGTCGACGCCGGTGATGACGATGCCGCTGTCAGCGCCTGCCGCGTTGCCTGCGCCGACTGCCATGCCGTCGTTCTCACAGACGATGGCGTCCAGATCGTATGCGGACAGCCAGCTCTCTACGGTAGACTGTGCGCTCGCGGTATCCCACTCGCAGTCTGCCGGCTCAACGACCTGCTTCATATCCGGATAGTTTGCCAGAATGTTCTCATAGCCTTCCATTCTCTGCAGGCCGCCGGAGTCGCCGGACGGTCCGGTCAGGATGGCGATGTTGCCCTTGCCGCCGAGCAGGTCGGCAACCTGCTGCATCTCGGTCTCGCCGGCAGCGACGTTGTCGCCGCAGGACAGAGCGGAAATGCCGTAGTCCTCCCAATCGGTGCAGGCGGAGATGATGTTGATGACAACAACACCCTTGTCAGCCGCATCCTTTGCCGCGGAGCCCAGTGCGTCCGGATCAACCGGCTCGAACAGGATTGCGTCGTATCCCTCGGATACGCACTGCTCGATCTGGCTGATCTG
Organism: Clostridiales bacterium; assembly: GCA_022775385.1. Taxonomy (GTDB): domain Bacteria; phylum Bacillota; class Clostridia; order Oscillospirales; family Butyricicoccaceae; genus Butyricicoccus_A. Next base: position 204 of record JALFIV010000088.1, on the reverse strand, counting down.
CGTTGCCGCGTCCTGATCTGCACTCAGGATGGTCAGATCGACGCCCATCTCCTCCGCCTTTGCCTCGGCAGCCTCGGATACCGCGATCTGGAATGCATTGGTCTGATGCTGCTGGATCAGCGCAATCTTATATCCGCCTGCGCTGTCCGAACCGGATGCAGAGCCTGCCGCCTCCGTACCGGTGGACGAGGAACCGCCGCAGCC
>JALFIV010000085.1 GCA_022775385.1 Clostridiales bacterium | reverse complement strand
GTCACCGGTCTGGTCGATGCAACGCCGGGACGCCTGATCTTCAACGAGAAGATCCCGCAGGATCTGGGCTTTGTCGAGAGAAAGACCAAGCAGGATATGCTCAAGCTGGAGATCATGGAGACCTGCGGCAAGAAGCAGCTGGGCAAGATCGTCGACAAGTGCATCCGCATCCACGGCTTCAACCGCACCGCTGAGGTACTGGACGACATCAAGTCGATGGGCTATAAGTACTCCACCAAGGGTGCGCTGACCGTATCGTTCTCCGACATCTTCGTTCCGGAAGAAAAGCCGGCCCTGATTGCCGCTTCTGAGAAGAAGGTCGCACAGATTGATAAGAAATACAAGCGCGGCTTCATCACGGATACCGAGCGCTATCGTCTGGTCGTCAAGGAGTGGGAGAAGACCACCAACGACGTCACCGAGGCGCTGACCTCCAACATGGACCGCTTCAACCCGATCACCATGATGGCACAGTCCGGTGCCCGTGGCTCGATCAACCAGATTCGTCAGCTTGCCGGCATGCGCGGACTGATGGCTTCCACCTCCGGTAAGACCATCGAGATCCCGATCAAGGCAAACTTCCGCGAGGGTCTGAGCGTACTGGAGTACTTCATCTCCGCACGAGGCGCACGTAAGGGTCTGGCGGATACCGCGCTGAGAACCGCTGACTCGGGTTACCTGACCCGCCGAATGGTAGACGTATCTCAGGATGTCATCATCCGTGAGGAGGACTGCCATGCACAGCACGGTATCTGGGTAGAGGACATCACCGAGGGCAACACGGTCATCGAACCGTTTGCAGACCGTCTGGTCGGCCGTTATCCGGTCAACGACGTTCTGGATCCGCAGACCGGCGAGGTTCTCCAGCGCAAGGAGGACATGATGTCCGAGGAGGATGCCGCACGTATCATCGCTGCCGGCATCAAGCGCGTCGAAATCCGCACTGTCCTGCAGTGCCGCGCCCGCAAGGGTGTCTGCGCACACTGCTACGGCTCCAACCTGGCATTCGGCACCGAGTGTGCAATGGGCGAGGCTGTCGGTATCATCGCAGCACAGTCCATCGGCGAGCCGGGCACTCAGCTGACCATGCGTACCTTCCACTCCGGTGGTATCGCAGGTTCGGATATCACGCAGGGTCTTCCGCGAGTTGAAGAACTGTTCGAGGCGAGAAAGCCGAAGAAGGTTGCGACGCTGGCAGATTTCGGCGGTCTGGTCACTGTCGAGGAGTCCAAGCGCACGACCGCAAAGACCATCACGATCGTCAACGCCGAGACAGGCAACTCCAAGAGCTATCAGCTCGCATCGTCCTCCGGCATCCGTGTCGAGGACGGCGACCAGGTCGCTCAGGGCGATCAGCTCAACGAGGGCGCGCTCAATCCGCATGACATCCTGCGCATTCTGGATCCTACTGCGGTTCAGGACTACCTGATCAAGGAAGTTCAGAAGGTTTACCGTCAGCAGGGCGTAGATCTGAACGACAAGCACATTGAGGTTATTGTCCGTCAGATGATGCGCAAGGTTCGCGTCGAGGAGGCCGGCGATGCCAAGCTGCTTCCGGGCGCTGTCATCGACCGCTTCGAGTTCGAGGATGCATACAATGAGGTTCAGGACCGCATTGATGCGGGCGAGACGGATCTGGAGCTTCCGACCTGCTCGCCGACGCTCATGGGTATCACCAAGGCGTCTCTGGCAACCGATTCCTTCCTGTCCGCCGCATCCTTCCAGGAGACAACTCGTGTCCTGACCGATGCTGCAATCAAGGGCAAGATCGATCCGCTGACCGGTCTGAAGGAGAACGTCATCATCGGTAAGCTGATTCCGGCAGGCTCCGGTCTGAAGGATTACCGTCAGGGCCATTACGAAGAAGTCGTCGAGATGGACTGATGAGATGATCTCCCATACGAAATAAAATCAAGAGCACCCGTTCGAGTTTCGGACGGGTGCTTTTTTGCGGAAACAGGAAAAGTTTTTTCGCGGAACAAGTTGTTTTGTGGTATAATAAATTAGTTAGGGGTTGATTGTATGAAGTTTTGCCCGATGCCGCCGGACTGGGAGCGTGCGGAGCACTACCGGTATTATCAGACAACGGTATTTACCCGATACAACCTGAATGCCGAGATTGACATCACGGAGACCGAGCGGATGCGCCGGCAGATGGGATTGAGATTCTATCCGATTTTCCTCTGGATGGTCATGCACACGGTCAACAACTGGAAAGAGATGCGCATGACGACGGACAAGGACGGCAATCCCGGCTACTGGGACGTCTGCTGTCCGGTCTATCCGGTTTTCCACGAGGATGACCACACATTCTCCGATCTATGGACGGAATGGAACCCGGATTTTTCTGCGTTTTACCGTGCAGTGACCGAGGATATGCACACCTACGGCGATGTCCACGGCATCAAGGCGCGGGACAACCAGCCGATGAATTTCACGCCGGTCTCGCTCGAGCCATGGCTCAGCTTTACCGGACACGGGAGCGACACGTTTACCACGCCGCAGATGCTGTTTCCGATCATCGTCGGCGGACGGTATTTTGAGCGGGACGGACGGATTCTGCTTCCGGTTTCGATCTCCTGCAATCACGCCGCGGCGGACGGCTGGCATACCTCGCAGGTGCTGCTGGAGATCGAGCGGACGGCACGGAATCCGGAGCAGTGGATGACAGAAAATGCAGGAAAATGACAAAGCTCCTGCAGCACGGAAAAACCCCGAAAATCGCGGCGTATTTTTGTATTTGTGCAAAAATCATGAATAAAACCGAGGGGGACGGGTATCCTATTTCTGTTTTGTAAAATCGATAAAAAGTAACGGCAAAGTGATTGACAGAACCACATTCTTGCGCTAAAATATTCTGGTATGCGATAAGGAGGTCGTTCTATGCTTTCACAGCTTCATACAGCGGCGAAAGTCGTAGGCATCAAGCAATCCAAAAAGAGCATCCGTGACGGAGAAGCGCGTCAGGTATTCATCGCGCAGGACGCCGAAAAGCGCGTCATCTCTCCGATTTACGATCTGTGTCAGGAGCACGATGTTGAGATTGTCGAAGTTCCGACGATGAAGGAACTTGGTACAGCCGCAGGAATCGCAGTCGGTGCCGCCGTTGTGACGGTCACCGAATAATCCGGTTTTTAACGGACAAGGGTCCGCTAAAATACAACTATTCTATATTTAAGGAGGTGCAATGAATGCCAACCTTTAACCAGCTCGTACGTAAGGGTAGACAGGAAGTTGCCTATAAGTCAACCGCTCCGGCGCTGCAGGTAGGCCTGAACTCTCTGAAGAAGAAGCAGACCAACCAGTCCGCACCGCAGAAGAGAGGCGTCTGCACAACGGTTAGAACCATGACCCCGAAGAAGCCGAACTCTGCACTGCGTAAGGTAGCCCGTGTTAAGCTGACCAACGGTATGGAAGTTTCCGCTTACATTCCGGGTATCGGCCACAACCTGCAGGAACACTCTGTTGTTATGATCCGCGGCGGCCGTGTCAAGGACCTTCCGGGTGTCCGTTACCACATCATCCGCGGTACTCTGGATACGCAGGGCGTTGCAAACCGTCATCAGGCTCGTTCCAAGTACGGTGCAAAGAGACCGAAGCCGGGTAAGTAATCATTATCCCAAAACCCGCATTACCCATGATTTGACTTGAAATTTTCATGTTTCAGCAAAGCAAAAAAGCTTTGTCCTGAGCGTTTGATATATATTTGTTCAAACCCTCGGACAGGCGATGACAAAAGCCGGGGGCGGCTTTTGAAGTACCTATGAAATCATTTTTTTGTGAAGGAGGGAAGTATCGTGCCAAGAAGAGGATTTGTTCCTAAGAGAGAAGTTCTTCCGGATCCGGTATACGGATCCCAGCTCGTCACCAAGCTGGTCAACTCGATCATGCTGGACGGCAAGAAGGGCGTTGCACAGAAGGTAGTATACGATGCTTTTGACATCGTAAAGGAAAAGACTGGCCGCGATCCGTTAGAAGTATTTGTTGAGGCTATGGACAACATCATGCCGTCTCTGGAGGTTAAGGCTCGCCGTGTCGGCGGTGCTACCTATCAGGTTCCGATGGAAGTACGTCCGGAGAGACGTCAGACCCTGGGTCTGCGTTGGCTCACCAAGTACTCCCGTGCTCGTTCCGAGCGCAACATGTGCCAGAGACTTGCAGGCGAGATTCTGGACGCTGTAAACAATCTGGGCGGCGCAGTTAAGAAGCGTGAGGATACCCACAAGATGGCAGAGGCCAACAAGGCATTTGCACATTACAGATATTAATCTGTTTGGGATCACTTACGAAAGGAGAACAACATGCCTAGAGAATATTCGCTGGAAAAGACCAGAAATATTGGTATCATGGCGCACATCGATGCTGGTAAGACTACCACCACCGAGCGTATCCTGTATTACACGGGTATCAACCACAAGATCGGTGAGACGCACGAGGGCGCTGCAACCATGGACTGGATGGAGCAGGAGCAGGAGCGTGGTATTACCATCACTTCCGCTGCGACCACCTGTCATTGGAAGAATCATAGAATCAACATCATCGACACCCCGGGTCACGTTGACTTCACCGTAGAGGTTCAGCGTTCCCTGCGCGTACTGGACGGTTCTGTCTGTGTACTGTGTGCAAAGGGCGGTGTCGAGCCGCAGACCGAGACCGTATGGCATCAGGCGGATGACTACAAGGTTCCGCGCATGGTATTCGTCAACAAGATGGACATCATGGGCGCTGACTTCTACAACGTCCTCCACATGCTGGACGAGCGTCTGGGCTGCAATGCAGTTCCGATTCAGCTGCCGATCGGCTCTGAGGATTCCTTCCGCGGCATCATCGACCTGATGACCATGCGTGCAGAGGTTTACTATGATGACCTCGGCAACGACATCCGCGACGAAGAGATCCCGGATGATATGAAGGAAAAGGCAGAAGAGTACCACGAGAAGATGATCGAGTCCATCTGCGAGACCGACGAGGAGCTGATGATGGCTTACCTCGAGGGCGAGGAGATTGCGATCGAGGATCTGAAGGCTGCACTGCGCAAGGCTACCTGCGAAGTACAGATCATCCCGGTACTGTGTGGTACTGCATACCGCAACAAGGGCGTTCAGATGCTTCTGGATGCTGTTGTTGACTTCATGCCGTCCCCGCTGGACATCCCGGCAATCAAGGGTGTAAACCCGGATACCGAGGAAGAGGACGAGCGTCCGGCTGATGACGATGCACCGTTCTCTTCGCTTGCATTCAAGATCATGACCGACCCGTATGTAGGTCGTCTGACCTTCTTCCGCGTTTACTCCGGTACCTGCAACAAGGGCACCAGTGTCCTGAATGCAACCAAGGGCAAGCGTGAGAGACTCGGCCGTATCCTGCAGATGCACGCAAACAACAGAAAGGATATCGATAAGGTTTACTCCGGCGATATCGCAGCTGCTGTCGGCTTTAAGAACACCACCACTGGTGATACGCTCTGCGACGAGGATCACCCGATCATCCTGGAGTCCATGAACTTCCCGGAGCCGGTTATCTCTGTTGCAATCGAGCCGAAGACCAAGGCTGGTCAGGAGAAGATGGGCATCGCGCTGGCAAAGCTGGCAGAAGAGGACCCGACCTTCCGCACCTACACCGACGAAGAGACCGGTCAGACCATCATCTCCGGCATGGGCGAGCTCCATCTGGAGATTATCGTAGACCGTCTGCTGCGTGAGTTCAAGGTAGAGGCAAATGTTGGCGCTCCGCAGGTTGCTTATAAGGAAACCGTCCGCGGCACCGCAGATGTCGACTGCAAGTACAAGCGTCAGTCCGGTGGTTCCGGTCAGTACGGTCATGTCAAGATCATTCTTGAGCCGAACGAGCCGGGCAAGGGCTACGAGTTCATCAATAAGACCGTCGGCGGTTCGATTCCGAAGGAATTCATCGAGCCGGTTAACCAGGGTATTCAGGGCGCTATGGAGTCCGGTGTTCTTGCCGGCTACAACGTAGTTGACGTCAAGGTTACTCTGTATGATGGATCGTATCACGAAGTCGACTCCTCTGAGATGGCATTTAAGATCGCCGGTTCTATGGCGTTCAAGGAAGCGATGAAGAAGGCGGATCCGGTTCTGACCGAGCCGATCATGCAGGTTGACGTTCTGGTTCCGGAGGAGTACATGGGCGACGTTATCGGCGACCTGAACTCCCGTCGTGGTCAGATTTCCGGTATGGAGCCGCGCGGCGCCGTACAGGCAATCTCTGCAAAGGTTCCGCTTTCCGAGATGTTCGGCTATGCGACCGACCTGCGTTCCCGCACTCAGGGTCGCGGTCAGTACACCATGCAGCGCAGCCATTACGCTGAGGTTCCGAAGTCGATCGCAGAGAAGATCATCAGCAACCGCTCGAAGGACTAAATTTATCCCTGTTATCGTAGTTTTTGCTTGCATTTTTGCAGGCAGTAAGATACAATAAGTCTAGAATGACTATGTTTCTCTAAAGTAATTTAAGGAGGATATGTAAAATGGCAAAGGAAAAGTACGTACGCGACCTGCCGCACGTTAACATCGGCACCATCGGCCACGTTGACCACGGCAAGACCACGCTGACTGCTGCAATCACCAAGGTTCTGGCAATGGAGGGTCAGGCTGAGGTTCAGAAGTATGATGAGATCGATAAGGCTCCGGAAGAGAAGGAGCGCGGCATCACCATCAACACCGCTCACGTTGAGTACAAGACCAAGAAGCGTCACTACGCACACGTTGACTGCCCGGGCCATGCCGACTACGTTAAGAACATGATCACCGGCGCAGCTCAGATGGACGGCGCAATCCTGGTTGTTTCTTCTGCAGACGGCCCGATGCCGCAGACCCGTGAGCACATCCTGCTGGCTCGTCAGGTAGGCGTACCGTATATCGTAGTATTCATGAACAAGGTTGACCAGGTAGACGACGAGGAGCTGCTCGATCTCGTAGAGATGGAGATCCGCGAGCTGCTGTCTGAGTACGAGTTCCCGGGCGACGACATTCCGATCATCCGTGGTACCGCTCTGGGCGTTCTGGAGTGCGACTCCACCGATCCGAATGCACCGGAGTACGCTTGCATCCATGAGCTGATGGACGCTGTTGACGAGTATATCCCGACTCCGGAGCGTTCTGCTGACAAGCCGTTCCTGATGCCGGTCGAGGACGTATTCTCCATCACCGGTCGTGGTACCGTTGCTACCGGCCGTGTTGAGCGTGGCCAGATTAAGATGGGCGAGGAAGTTGAGATCGTTGGTCTGATGGACGCTCCGCGCAAGACCGTTGTTACCGGCATCGAGATGTTCCGCAAGCTGCTGGACTACGCTGAAGCAGGCGACAACATCGGTACTCTGCTCCGTGGTATCCAGAAGAACGAGGTCGAGCGTGGCCAGGTTATCGCTAAGCCGGGCTCCATCCATCCGCATACCAAGTTCAAGGGCCAGGTTTACGTTCTGAAGAAGGAAGAGGGCGGCCGCCACACTCCGTTCTTCAACAACTACCGTCCGCAGTTCTACTTCCGTACCACCGACGTTACCGGTGTTATCTCTCTGCCGGAAGGCGTTGAGATGTGCATGCCGGGCGACAACGTTGATATGGACGTTGAGCTGATCACCCCGATCGCTATCGAGGAAGGCCTGCGTTTCGCTATCCGTGAGGGTGGCCGTACCGTAGGTTCCGGCGTTGTTACCGCTATCAACGAGTAATTTCCTGATTTCGGTATAACCCAAATCTAAATAAATCCCGCGATCCTTTCGAAAGAGAGGATCGCGGTTTTTTTATTCAGTTTTTCCCCCGCTATGCTTGACATTCGGGACAGTATGCTGTAATATCATATATATAAAATATTTATATATGCAAATTCATTACATGGAGGTGATGGGGGATGTACTTTCCGGTTTCTTCCCTGCTGACGGAATTTCTCATTCTGGCGGTTGTGGATCGGGAGGATTCCTACGGGTATGAGATTAGTCAGACGGTCAAGCTGGTGTCAGATATCAAGGAATCCACGCTGTATCCGATTCTGCGCCGGCTGGAGCAGTCCGGATATCTGACGACCTATAACCGGCAGTATCAGGGACGGAACAGAAAATATTATGCCATGACGGATGCCGGACGCACACAGCTTGCGTTTCTGCGGGAGGAATGGCATGCGTACCGAAACACCATTGACGACATCACGGAAGGGGGACTGAGAGGATGACGCGGGAAGAATATCTGCGGCAGCTGCAGCACTATCTCAAACGGCTGCCCAAGGAGGATTATGACAGTGCGATGGAGTACTTTACCGAGTACTTTGAGGAAGCCGGGCCGGAGGGGGAACAGGCGGTAATCGCGGAGCTGGGCACACCAAAACAGGCAGCCTCTGAGCTGCTGCGCAATCTGCTGAATGAACAGATTGTTCAGCCGCGAGAACGCCGTTCGGTCGGGGCTGTGCTGATGATTGCCCTGCTTGCGATCTGTGCGGCGCCGATTGCTCTGCCGCTTGCGATTGCGGCGACAGCCATCCTGTTCGCGCTGGTTCTGGTGATTGCCAGTGCGGTGCTGTGCGTGCTGCTACTCGGCGTGTGCGGAATTCTGGTCGGCGGAAAACTGATTCTGATTGGACTGGCTTCTGCGGGATCGTCTGTCCCGGGCATGTGTATGCTGCTTGGATTGGGTCTGCTGGGAATTGGATTGGGAATTCTGCTCAGCATGGTACTGATTGCGCTGTGTCGGATGATTGGACTGCTTCTGCTCCGTCTGATTCAGTGGATTCTCGGCAGACGCAAGGCAAACCGATAAAGGAGGGGGATTACTGATGAATCGTATTGTAAAAACAGCGGCTGCTGTCGGTGTGATTGCCTGTGTGGCAGGCGGTGTACTGCTCGTTACGGGATACCTGACCGGCGGCATGGACTATGTGCAGCAGCGCGATTACTATTCGATTTCCGATCGCGGATCGCGGTCGGACAATCAGATCATACTGGAGAAGACACCGATCGCTCGAGTGGATGCGGTCAAAGCAGATCTGAAGACATTGGATCTGGATATCCGACCGTCGGATGACGACAGCTGGTACATTGCGTATACGGTGAGGGAGACCAAAGAGGGGACAAACCCGCTGTCGTATACGGTGGAAAACGGTGTCCTGACCCTGCGGGAGCAATTGAGTTCCGCACCGTATATCCATATTGATCTGAACGGGCTGGGATCAGATGGGGTGGATTCTTCCGATAACGATTCTGTCATATTGTATGCACCGCGGGATGCAGTGCTCCGAACGGCGGAGATTGTACAGGATACCGGCGATCTGTCCATAGACGGTGTGAGCTGTACAAAAGCGGAATGCAAGCTCACGTACGGAGATGTCGAACTGAATGACTGTGTAATCGGCGGCGGCTCGATTGTACTGGAGGACGGTGATGCATCGCTCAAAAAGGTCACCAGTGAGACAGCCGGCTGGTTGCTCAAGTACGGCGACCTTGATGCGGAGAATTCCCGGTTTACCGATGGGAGCATCCGTCTTGAGGACGGCAGCATCCAGGGAAAAGACGTAATATGGAGCAGACTTTCCATGACGCTCTCCTATGGAGACTTCGAGGAGCACGGCTCGACATGGGATCGGATTGTGCTCACAATGCAGGATGGGGATGTGGAAAGCAGACAGCTCACGGTACAGGGGGAGAACACCGTGGACAGTAAATACGGCGACGTCTCAGCGAAGCTGACGGCGGAGAGCCGGAAACAGACCGTGCTCGACCTCCGAACGGACTTCGGCGACATCAACACATACCGCAGTCCGGCGGAAGGTCAGAACAGTCGGCTCACCGTCACCTGCGCAGACGGTGACATTGATATCGAATAATTCACTTGCACAAGAGAACATCCCGGGCGGACTGTCAGCTCGGGATGTTTTCGTCGTTCAGCCCTAGTGCTCCCCCCATTTTTTTGCTATAATAACAATAATAATGACTTTACGAGGACAGAAGGCGAAAGCATGGATGAAATGGAACTGGATACCATAAGCGGAACCGTACAGACCGTGATCTATCAGAATGAGGACAACGGCTACTCGGTGCTGTGTATTGTGACCGAGAGCGGCGACGAAGTGACAGTCGTCGGCACACTGCCGCAGATCGGTCTGGGCGAGGAGCTGTACCTGGCGGGAACGTGGACGACCCATCCCTCCTACGGCGAACAGTTCAAAACCGAATACTTTGAGCGTCGGCTCCCTGCGACGGCGAAGGGCATCGCGGAATATCTGTCCTCCGGCATGATCAAGGGCATCGGTCCCAAGCTCGCGCGGCGCATCGCGGAGCAGTTCGGGGAGGAGACGTTTGATATCCTGACCAACGATCCCGACCGCCTGACCGTCATCCGCGGCATCACGCAGAAAAAAGCGGATGACATCGGCGAACAGTTCCGTCAGCAGACCGCAATGCGCCGGCTGATGGAATTTTTGTTGGAAAACAACCTGCCGCTCGAGCTGTCTGCCCGTCTGTACCGCAAGTACAAGGATCGCGCGATTGAACTGATCCTTCAGAATCCGTATCTGCTGTGCGGAGAGGAGCTCGGCGTGGATTTTGTACTGGCGGATGATCTGGCGCTCAGTATGGGAATGTCACTCGAGGCGCCCGAACGCATGGACGCTGGCTTCACCTATGTCCTTCAGTTCAATCTGGACAACGGACACGCCTTTATCCCGCGTGAAAAACTGCTTGCGACGACGGGGGAACTGCTGGCGGATGAGGACGGCGTTCAGCTGGACCCCGACCGTCTGGAGGCGGAGCTCGACGAGATGGTCTCCCGCGGCAGTCTGCGCAGGGAACAGGTCGGCCGATACGATGCGGTCTATCTCAATGTGATGTACGATGCGGAGACCTTTATCGCCTCGTATCTCGGCAAGCTGTCCGGTACGGAGTTTACCTATGATTTTGATGTTTCCGCCCTGCTGGATTCGCTGGAGGAGGGCAGTGAGCTGACCTATGCGCCGCGACAGCGTCAGGCGATCGAATGGGCGGCAAAGTATGGACTGGTCATCCTGACCGGCGGACCGGGCACCGGCAAGACGACGACCGTACATGGAATGCTGGAGTTTTTTGACGCGGTCGGACTGGAGGTTGTGCTGGCGGCGCCGACCGGACGGGCGGCAAAGCGGCTGAGTGAGCTGTGCCGCCGCGAGGCGAAGACCATCCACCGCCTGCTCGAGGCAGGATACCGCGGAGATGAATCGTACACCGTCTTTGCCCGCAACAAGGAAAACCCCATCGAGGCGGATGTCGTCATTCTGGACGAGGTCTCGATGATTGATATTACACTGATGCAGGCACTGCTCGAGGCTCTACGTCCGGGCACCCGTCTGATTCTGGTCGGTGACGCGGATCAGCTGCCGCCGGTTGGACCGGGCAACTTCCTGCGCGACTGCATCGGCTCGGAGCGCATCCACACGGTGGAACTCAATGAGATCTTCCGTCAGGCACAGCAGAGTGCGATTGTACGAAACGCCCACGCCATCAACCACGGCGAAATGCCGATGTCGGGCGGACGGGACGGCGACTTCTTCATCATGAAGAAACACGGCGCACAGGATGTGATTGCCACCGTTGTCGAGCTGTGTCAGACCCGTCTCCCCAAGTTCTACGGCTACAAGCCCGCGCAGATTCAGGTGCTCACCCCGTCGCGCAGACAGAATGCCGGTACACAGCAGCTCAACCGCATGCTGCAGGAGGCGCTCAATCCGGCGAGTGAGTTCAAACCGGAAAAACGGCACGGCGATACGATTTTCCGCCTCGGAGACAAGGTCATGCAGGTGCGCAACAACTATGATATCGTGTGGGAGAAGGAGGACGATCCGGACGAGGTCGGAAGCGGCATGTTTAACGGCGACGTCGGCGAGATCATCGGCATTTCCATTCCCAATGAGAGCATGCTCATCCGATTTGATGACCGAATCGCGCACTATTCGTTTGATATGCTCGGGGAGCTGGAGCTTGCGTATGCGATGACCGTCCACAAGGCACAGGGCAGTGAGTTCGATGCGGTCGTGCTCGCCCTGCCGAATGGCATCGGACGCCGTCTGCTGACGAGAAATATTCTGTACACCGCGATCACCCGTGCGAAAAAACTCCTTGTCATCGTCGGTGATCCGCATGTCATCGAGACGATGGTGGCGGTCAATACGAGAAACAAGCGGTTCAGCGCCCTGCGCACCCGTTTGATTCGGGAGGGAGATGCGGAAGAATGAGTCTGACGGCATGGCTGTTTCCGCCGAGCTGTGTGCTGTGCCGCGGTGCATTGACCGAAGAGACCTCCGACGGCCTGTGTGCGGACTGCCGCGCACTGATGAAAGCGGAGCGCGGGCGGCGGCTGTACCGCGTCCTGCCCAATCTCTGGGTGATCGCGGCGGCATCCTACGGCGGAGCTGTGAGAGAAGCCGTTATCCGCGTCAAGAAAAATGCAATCTGTGCGGCGGCGCCCTGTTTTGGCGAGCTGGTGTATCAGGCCTATTTGACGCAGAAACCGGAGCGGATGCCGGATCTGGTGACGTTTGTCCCGTCGAGCAGTGTGCGCAATCGGAAGCGCGGTTTTACGCTGACGGAAGAGATGGCGAGGCGGGTGTCCGAACGGCTGGGGATTCCCATGCGTCCGACCCTGCGGCACAGAGCTTTGTCCGGCAAGCAGGCATATCAGCGCGGGAGCAGACGGGAAAAACATGCGGAGGACAGCATCTTTCTGATGCCGGATTTGGATCTGTCCGGACAGACGGTCCTGCTGATTGACGATATCATGGCGAGCGGATCGACGATCAATCATTCGGCGGGACTGCTTTTGCAGGCGGGCGCGTCGGAGGTTGTCGGATTGGTGCTGGCAAAAAGTTAACCCCGACAGGGTGTAAATCAGGAAAAACGGCATATACTGAAGCGTAGCAAACAGGCAGGATGACAGCAAGGAGGACAGGCATGTTTGAATACGCGTTGGGTATGGATCTGGGTACATCCTCGGTGCAGATTTACCGGCCGGGAAAGGGAATTGTGGTACAGGAGCCGTCTGTGGTCGCAGTGCGGCGTCACGGCGGTTCAGTTGTCTGTGCGGGCAGTGAGGCACAGCGTCTGCTGGGACGCGAGCCGGACGGACTGGCCGCGGTACATCCCCTGCGTGCCGGTGTCATTTCGGACTGCGGCATGGCCGGAAGGATGGTGCAGGATTTCGTCAGACAGTGCGGAAAGCGGCATTTTTCCCGTATGAATCTGCTGGTCTGCGTTCCCCCAATGATCTCCGAGCTGGAGGAGCGCGCGGTGATCGATGTCGGTCTGCAGGCGGGAGCCAACCGGGTCTATCTGGCAGAGGAGCCGGCGGCAGCGGCGGCGGGAGCCGGAATCCAGCCGGACAGTGCGAAGGGCGTCCTGCTGGTTGACATCGGCGCGGGAACGACGGACATCGCGGTGCTGTCCTGCGGTGCGGTGGTCACGTCGCGGTCGATTCGGACGGCGGGTAACCGCATGGATGAGGAGATTCAGGACTATCTGAAAAAGGAAAAACAGCTGGAGATCGGCATCCGCACGGCGGAGCACATCAAACGCACGATCGGCTGTGCGGTACCGCGGGAGGAGCGTCAGGAGCTGACGGTCTGCGGCCGCAGTATGGAAACAGGTCTGCCGGCGTCTGTGACGCTGTCGGATGCCGAACTGGCGGAGACGCTTTCAGGCTGTGTGGATATGATCATTCGGGCGGTGTGTTCGGTGGTTGCTTCGGTTCCGCCCGAGCTGGTCGGCGATCTGACGGAAAACGGCGTGGTACTCACCGGCGGCGGCGCACAGCTGTACGGAATGGAGCAGCGGTTTGCGCAGCAGACCGGACTGCAGACCCGCACGGCGGACGATCCGCAGACCTGTGTCGCGCGTGGAACGGCGCGGTGGCTCGGACAGCTGCACACGATGCAGGAGGGCACCATCAATCTCGCACGACGGCGTCTGGGAATTGCATAGGATAGAGGAGACGGATTGTCTCCTCTTTTTTTGGTGGAATCCGGGAGGTTTTCTGGAAGAAAACGGACGGAGAAAACTTTATTTAGATATTTAGAAAAATATCTAAATAATGCTTGACACAGGCAGATCTGTGTGGTATCTTAAATTTAGACAAAGATCTAAATAATAAGGGAAAGGACGTGACAGAACATGAGCTTTCAGGAGACGTTTAAAGCGCTGTCCGACCCGACCCGGCGGGAGATTCTCCAGCTGCTTCGGCAGGGGGCTCTGCCGGCGGGGGAGATCGCAGAGCATTTCAACATGACCGGAGCGACGATATCGCATCATCTCTCGGTGCTCAAAAATGCCGGATTGGTGGATGCCGAACGGCGCGGAACCTACATTTATTACGAAATCAACCTGTCCGTGCTGGAAGAGATTCTGTCATGGATGACCGGATTATATGGAGGCAGCTCATGAAAAAGACAACAAAATGGGGAATTTGGATCACGGCACTTCTTCCACTGCTGGTTGCCGCTCTTGCGTGGAGCAGACTCCCCGACACAATCCCGATCCACTGGGGACTCGACGGCCAGCCCAACGGATGGGCGGGACGCAGCATGATCTTTCTGCTCGGTTCCATCGGTCTGATTATCACAGTGATTCTGATGGTTGCGGAAAGAATTGATCCCAAACGGGAAAACATTGAAAAGAGACAGGGAATCTATGAAATCCTGATGATTCTGATGAACTTGATGACCCTCGCTCTCGTTGGCATGACTGTGACCGAAGCCCTGCATCCGGGCACGCTGGATGTCGGAAAGGTGGTTACGCTGATCGTCGGCATTCTGTTCGCCGTCCTCGGAAACTACATTCCGAAGGTCAAGCAGAACTATACGTTCGGCATGCGGACATCGTGGGCGCTCGCGGATGAGAACAACTGGAGATACACCAACCGGATCGGAGGCATCCTGTTGTTTGCGGCGGGTATCCTTTTGATCATCGCATCCTTCCTCCTTTCAAGCGCATGGCTGATGGTTTTGGTTCTGGGAGTGGTAATTGTATTCACCGCCGGAACCTATCTCGCAAGCTACCTGTATTACCGTGCACACAAGTAAATGAAACAAGAAAACAGCGCAGAGAGAATCGTCTCTCTGCGCTGTTGTTTTTTGATTGGAATCAGACAACGAGATATTCGCCGATCTTGTAGACATCGCCGGCGCCCATCGTCAGGATGAGGTCGCCCGGCTTAGCGATTTCGAGCAGACGCTCCTCGATCTCGTCGAACGACGGATAATATTCGGCGTCCGGAATTTTGTCCGCCAGATCCTTGGAACTGATGCCGATCGTGTTCTGTTCGCGTGCGGCGTAGATATCCGCCAGAATCGCCTTGTCGCACAGCTTCAGTGCCTCGACAAAGTCATCGAACAGCGCCGCGGTGCGGGTGTAGGTGTGCGGCTGGAACACGCAGAGGACACGCTTGAAGCCCATCTCGCGTGCAGCACTCAGCGTGGCGCGCATCTCGGTCGGATGGTGAGCGTAGTCGTCCACAACACGGATGTTCTTCTCGGTGAAGCCGGTGAGCTGGAAACGGCGGGAGGAACCGGTGAACGCCTTGAGTCCTGCGGCGACCGCCTTACCGTCGATGCCGAGCCAGCTGCAGACCGCACAGCAGGCCAGCGCATTGAGCATGTTGTGATGTCCCGGGACAGAGAGCTCGATGTGCGAGTAGCACGTGCCGCCGACCATCGCATCAAATTCGTAGTAGCCCTGATTGTTCTGAATGTTTGCCGGATAGACATCCGCCTCCGCCGATTCGCCGAATGTGCGGACCGTGCGGTCGAGTCCCTCCGCGGCGCGCATCGCGTTTGCAGAGTCGTGGTTTACGACAACCAGACCGTTTTCCGGCGTGAGCGCACAGAATTTATGGAACGAATGGACGATATCGTCGATATCCTTGAAGAAGTCCAGATGATCCGCCTCTACATTGAGCACGACGGCGACCGTCGGGTGGAAGCTCAGGAACGAGTTGGTGTATTCACAGGACTCCGCAACAAAGCAGTCGTGTGCGCCGATGCGCAGGGTACCGCCGATGGCGGGGAGATCACTGCCGACCATGACCGTCGGGTCGATGCCGGCCTCCATGCCGATCAGGGTCATCATGGATGTGGTCGTGGTCTTGCCGTGGGTGCCTGCGATGCAGACGGCCTGCTCATAGTTCTTCATGATCCAGCCCCACGCCTCCGCGCGCTCGATGACCGGGATGTCCAGCTCGCGGGCGCGCTGAATCTCCGGATTGTCATCGTGGACAGCGGCGGTGCGGATAACGAGAGATGCGCCCTCGACATTTTCCGGAAGATGAGCATATGTAATCACTGCGCCGAGACCCGTCAGCTTGTCCGTAACAGCGGTCTGTGCACGATCCGAACCGGTTACCCGTGCACCGAGGTGCATGAGCAGTTCCGCGAGCGCGGACATGGACACGCCGCCGATGCCGACCAGATGGATCGTATGGCTGCAGTTCAAATAAGATGTCAGAGAGATTTCAGACATACGGTTTGCCTCCAATATGGGTGTGAAATAGGGATATCGCCGAAACCGGGCGCAAAGCGTCACAAATTATCGGTAAAATATCAAGTATATTATATGACAATCTGACCAGAATATAAATAGCTTCCGCGAAGAAATACACGAAAAAAGGAGACAAAATTTATGGAAATTACAGACATTCAATTTCGTCATCTCAATCAGGAGGGACGCCTGCGCGCGCTGGTGTCCGTGACCTTTGACCGTACGTTCGCGGTACATGATATCAAGGTGATTGACGGTCCCGACCGCCTGTTTCTCGCAATGCCGTCCCGCCGGCTGCCGGACGGACGGTATCGGGATATTGTCCATCCGGTCGGACCGAATATGCGGGAAAAGCTCGAGGATGCGGTGCTGAGCGAATATCAGGAACTGATGCAGCACCACACGGCGGAAGGATAACCCGTTGCACTTTTGTGTGTTTTCCTGTACAATGAAAAAATAGAGAAGGAATCAGCCCAGGATGCGGCGCACCTGCTCCGCGACCGCCTCAGCCAGACGGTGATGACCCTCCGGCGTGAGATGCAGACCGTCGAGCGCGCTCGGACGGACAAGCGGAGCGGCATCGAGAAAATGAGCGCCGGTATTGTTCGCCGCCTCCTCGATGTATGGGGAGAGCTTTTGGGACAGCTCGATCGCGCGCGTGCCGAACTCAGCGGCACACCGTCCGGTGAGCAGATCCTCGGTGATCAGCGGCGGGGAGATCAGCAGAACCTCACACGGTGTACCGGTCGGGCTCTTGTCCGCGGAGACCTGACGAGCCGCCTTGACCAGCAGGGCGGCACCGCGGCCGATGTCGCAGGGCTGCATGGAGAACCGGTATTTGGTGTCATTGGTGCCCAGCATGATGACGCACAGGTCGAGCGGCATGTGGGTTTTGATGAGGGACGGCAGGATGGCATATCCGCTCTTGTCATCGTCATAGACCGGATCGGACAGCACCGTCGTGCGGGAGTTCAGACCCTCTTCGACCACATAGTAGTCGTCGCGTCCGAGCAGGAGCTGGAGCGCACCCGGCCAGCGGTCGGCATACGGATACCGTCCGGCGTCCGTCGGGTCATAGCCGTGGGTGTTGGAATCGCCAAAGCAAAGGATGGTTTTCAAAACAATCCGCCTTCTTTCTCGCATTTTTCGGTGAAAACCGTATCTTGATTATAACACAGAACCGATGACAGCAATAGTATCAATCATAGAACAGCAAGAGGTTGACTGAAATGACAGAACAGAAAAGTATTCGCATTGCACTGCTCGGACTGGGAACGGTCGGCGGCGGTGTGTATAAGCTGCTCCGCCGCCGCGCGGAGGAGATGCCGAACATCGTCGGCACCGAGCTGGAGATTGCACACATTCTGGTGCACAATCTCGAAAAAAAGCGCGAGGGCGTGGATCCTGCCCTGCTGACCGACAGCTGGGAGACCATCCGCGACGATCCGGAGATTGCCATTGTTGTGGAGCTGATGGGCGGCATGGAGCCGGCATACACCTATATCCGTGAGGCGCTTCAGGCGGGGAAAAATGTCATCACCGCAAATAAGGATCTGATCGCAGAGCACGGCGGCGAGCTGCTGGATCTGGCGCAGGCGCACGGCTGTGATCTGCAGTTCGGCGCATCCGTCGCGGGCGGCATCCCGATCCTCCGTCTGCTCAAGCAGAGTCTGGCGGGCAATGAGATCACGGAGATCATGGGTATCGTCAACGGCACGACCAACTATATCCTCACCCGTATGACCGAGGAGGGGATGGAGTTCTCCGAGGCGCTTGCCAAGGCGACTGAGCTGGGCTACGCCGAGGCGGATCCGACGGCGGACATCGAGGGCTACGATGCCGGACGCAAGATGGCAATCATGGCGTCCACTGCGTTCCATTCGCGCGTGACGTTCAGCGATGTCCACACCGAGGGCATCTCGAACATTACGGCAACCGACATCAAGTACGCGCGGGAGATGGGATGCGAACTCAAGCTGATCGGTGTCGCACGCCAGAAGAACGGAGAGATCGAGGTTCATGTCAATCCGCTGCTGCTGCCGCAGTCACATCCGCTTGCCACCGTCAAGGATTCGTTCAACGCAGTCTTTGTCCACGGCGACGCACTGGATGATGCGATGTTCCAGGGACGCGGCGCAGGTGAGTTCCCGACAGCCTCGGATGTCGTCGGAGATATCATTGACACGGCGCGCAATCTGGTCAGCGGCTGTACCGGACGGCTGGGATGCACCTGCTACAAGAGCCTGCGCATCAAACCGATTGACGAGATCGAGAGCAAGTATTTCCTTCGCATGGCGGTCGAGGACCGCCCGGGCGTACTGGCGGGCATCTCCGGCGTGCTGGGCAATAACAATGTCAGCATCGCACAGGTGGTGCAGAAGCTCAAAAACCAGAACGGCAAGGTCGAGCTGGTCGTCATCACGGACACCGTGCGCGAGCGCAATTTCCGCGATGCACTCACCATCCTGAACAGCATGAGCATGGTCAATGAACTGTCGTCGGTCATCCGCGTCTATTGAGAAATGAAAACTATTCCCGAGAAAAAGTATCGGTAAAACAAGCAATCCTCCGTATGAATGGCATACGGAGGATTTTTTTGCACAAGATTCCAATTTTTTGACGGTAGGGCGGGTATTCTTCGTGTGTTCGGGATGTCTGTCGCCCTTATAAACCGGAAGTTTGCTCGGTTATTCATTATTCATCGGGTTTCTGACCATTATGTGCATTCCACTGGCATTCCATAAGCTTCATATCGGTAAATACTGCCTTGAACGATGAATTTTCTGGACTGCAGGCATAAATGCCAAATTTGATTTTTCCGGCACCTTCCCACATATGACAGATCCGCATTTGATGAAAATGGATACCATCTATAGCGTTTTCTATACAATAATCATCTTCTCGTCTGCTGAAACGATACCACATTGATTTTACTCCGGCAGGGATTTCTGTTGTTGCCCAATCGGAATACCCATGGTTTGTTGCCACGCTTCCTAAATGCTGGAACGCATCATTTTCATATTCAATAGAAGCCTTCAGCCAGTTTTCGCTGTCCAGATACATTACGATTCCACACTGATCGAAACGATGATGACTTCCTGAAAAATCTGTTTTTACAACAAACGAAAAGAATTTCTCATCCGTCTCCATTTGCAATACAGGAGCATTATCATTGCGGAAATGATAGTAGGTTCTCTGCCATAAATCCGTTCCCGGTTGTGTTGTAATTTCCACTCTATTCTCATTAATCATGAATTCTTCAGGTTCCCTTGTCCACCTGAAATTCTTCATATCCAGCTTCATGTTTCCTCCATAAACACATATTCTCATAGAAATTGCTACCGATTCATTCCTTTGAGAGTTCCACAGATTCCGACTTTCCGTTTTCTCTCTGCTGCACTTGATCCAAATTGAAAGAAGAAAAACACCCAGGTCTCACAGCAATCCGCGCCGCTGTGAGACGTTTCCATTTCTCAGACCGGTTTTTTCCGGCAGCGCAGAGAAAGCAGAACAAAAAAGAAAATTGACAGCGCCGAAACTGCCGCACCGGCGGACAGCCATGGGGTGTGATAGGTGAATTCGATGGTGCTGTTTCCCGCCTCACAGCGGACGGCGCACAGACCGTAGTTGACGGTCACAATTTCCGTCAGCTCACCGTTGACCGTGGCGCGCCATCCCTCGTCGTTCGGCACACTGAAAAAGACGTAATTGTCCGAATCCAATGTAATTTCTGCGGAAAATCCGGAGGATGTGCCGGTAAATCGGGATGTGCACTGTGCGCGGCGGTCGTCCGCGGCGTCGGACAGATCGAACGAATCCGGAATTTCAAGCTCCGGAAGCGTGTCGGACAGCGTCTGAACCGTCTGCTCGTCCGCGACCAGACCGAGTAACATACACTGTGCGGCGCTCAGATCGGACTGCTCGACCGCCTCCTCGGTCAGGTAACCGCCATAGCAGAACCCCATCGGGAGATAGTTGTCGTTTTCATAGGTTTTTACGCCGTTTTCCTCAGCGATCAGTGTAAAGCCCTCCGGAACGGAGACGGCAGGATCATCCGACACATCGACATAACGGCGGACCGAGAGCAAGGTGTCGATTGTACCGCGGTCCTCGTCCGGACAGGGGAAGGACACGACCGTGGCGGTATCGGAGTATCCGGCGGCGACCGCAAAGCGGACGGAATGTTCATTCTGCAGGCTGTGATAGCTCGAGACCGACGGCGTGTTGGAGAACAGGCTGAAGTTCAGCATATCCGAGGAGTAATCCGTCCGGTCGGTGAATTCGGTCTGATCGGACACGGTCACATTGCGCAGATCGTGCAGGTATTTGTTCATTTCAAATGCGTGATAGGACTGGTACAGCACAAGATATCCCGCATAATTGCACACACTCGCCGCGCAGACCATCGTAAGGATTGTGTTCGGACGGATCGCCGGACGATATACAATGACCGCGAGCAGTATATAGTTGACAACAGTCAGCACAAACGACAGCGCAATGCCGCGCAGTCCGAAAAACCGGATGGATTCTGCGATCGGGTACAGCTGCTGCAGCGGCGTGATGATGTCCAGACGGTACAGCACCGCGGCGACGGCGGGCGGCACTGCGAGCACCGCAACGGCGATCAGCGAAATGCGGAACCATCGGCGGAGCTGTGCGGAGGGGATTGTCCCGCGCCTCTCCAGCATCCAGACCGTGGCGAGATCGAGTAAAAGAACCAGACCATACAGCCAGCGGGTATAAAATGCGTCGGAGAACAGGTTGAACACGCTGTTGAGTACCGGAACAAACAGACAGACCGTCAGCACCGCAAGTGTTTGGGTCAGCCAGTGACGGCGGTGTCTCCACACAAACAGCAGGACAAGCAGGGCACCGAACACCGGCAGATATACCGCCGTCGAGGTCCACGATCCGGCGGGATAGAACGAGTGCATGACGTTGTTGTCAATCGGCATGAAGAACACGCGCAGGCGCTCGAGCAGATTGGAAATGGTGTACGAGCCGAGATACAGCGAACCGAGCGAGCCGGTCGCCTTGGGCGTGTGCAGGATCTTCCACAGCGACGGAAGAAGCAGCGAACCGGCGCATCCTGCCCCCAAACCTGCGTATCCGGTCAAACGGACAAGCAGGCGCAGACCGCCTTTTGGCAGGCGCAGCAGCTCAAATCGAACAATCAGATAGAGCAGACACAGGAAAAACGAGCTGATAAGGAAATAGTAGTTCACAATCGCGTTGACAAAGACCGCGAACGCAAGAACCAGTCCGGAGCGGATGTCACGGTGTTCGCCGACCAGCTCGATGCCGAGCAGAAGGAGCGGAAAGACCGCGATGACATCCAGAAAGAAATAATAGTTCGTGTTGATAATGGTAAAGCCGGAAAACGTGTACAGGACTGCGCCGATGGCGGCGGAGGTGTCCGTACGGACAAACCGGCGGAGATAGAGAAAACTGCACACGCCGGAGAGTGCAAACTTGACGAGCTGAGAAAACAGCGTGCCGTACAGCAGCAGACTGTCCGGAAACAGCAGCGCGAGATAGGCAAACGGATTGGCAGCGGTGTAGTAGGAGTAGGCGCCGAAAAAGCTGTCGCCGAGGAAGGTATTCCAGCTCCATGCGTACGAACCGGAGAGCAGCATGCGGCGGGTCTCCTGCAGAAACGGGATGTACTGAAGCAGGTAATCGCCGTAATACAGCATCTGACCGTGCGAGCCGATCAGACACGGGAGCAGGGAGAGCAGGCCGATCAGGGCGCACAGCAGCGCGATGCGGCACAGCGGATGCTTGCGTGAGGACACGGCGGCACACTCCTTTCCAAACGAGAAAATTCTGTTTTCAGTGTATCACATTTTAGGGGGAAATACGAGGGGATTTGGGATTCGGGAGAGGGGGAGGATCGGAAGCAGATGGAAAATAGGGGTAGATAAAAATTTGCAATAAATAAAATTATTGACATGGAAAGGGGGAAGATATATGATAAAGAAAAATAAGGAAAGCATTGCTAGAGGAAACAGGGAGGAGTATCATGGGGAGCGGAACAGAGTTTGTAAGTATATCGGCCGGAACGGTTGCTTGGCAGATATTCAACATTGTCCTTTGGATTGCTCTCATTTATTTGCTGTATAGATTTATCCGTTGGATGGATAGATGGATACAGAAGCAGATAAATAAGAGAAAATAACGCTAGTTCTCCTCTGCAAACGCAGAGGAGGGAATTCTTAGTTAAAAAACGCGCTGAGGAGAAATTCCTCAGCGCGTTTGCATATTCAGAATAAGGATTCGATCTTACTTGCACTTTGCGAGCAGCTTGTTCCACTTCTCGTCGACATACTGCTGTGCCTCTTCGATCATCCACTCGTTGCCCTTCTTGAAGCAGTGCTTGAAGCGGCCCTGCTTTGCCATGAACTCCTCGACCGGGAGCTTCTTCTTCGGCATGTAGGTCAGTCTCCACTCGCCCTCGACAACCTCGTACATCGGCCAGACGCAGGTGTCGACCGCCAGACGGCAGATCTCCGCCATGTCCTGCGCCTGGAAGCGCCAGCCGCGCGGACACGGGCTGAGGACGTTCAGGAATGCAGCGCCCTCGGTGTAGATGGCGCGGTGTGCCTTCTCGTGCAGGTCGCGGAAGTTGGACATAAAGGTGGTCTGTGCCACATACGGAATGTTGTGTGCAGCGAGGATCTCGGACAGATCCTTCTTGTTCTGCTTCTTGCCGTAGGACTGGGTGCCGACCGGCGTGGTGGTCGCATCGGCAAAGCGCGGGGTGGAAGACGAGCGCTGAATACCGGTGTTCATGTATGCTTCGTTGTCGTAGCAGACATAGACCATGTCGTGACCGCGCTCCATCGCACCGGACAGGGACTGGAAGCCGATGTCGTAGGTGCCGCCGTCGCCGCCGAACGTGATGAACTTGAAGGTGTCGTCAATCTTGCCCTTCTTCTTGAGGACATTGTACGCCGCCTCGACACCGCCGCAGGTAGCGGCCGCGTTCTCAAACGCACAGTGGATATAGCTGTCGGTGTATGCGGTGTACGGATACATGTAGGAGGAAACCTCCAGACAGCCGGTTGCGTTGGTGACAACCGCCTTGTCGTTTTCGTCGAGCGCACGCAGGACGGCGCGGACGGTGATGCCGGCGCCGCAGCCGGCACACAGACGGTGACCGCCGACAAAGCGCTCCTTCTTGGATAACTGTTCTTTCAGATTATATGCCATGATTCTTTACCCTCTCTGTCCGATGTGACGGTACACCTCACCAGTCTTGCCGGTTGCGATGATCTCATCCAGCTGATCGAAAATGTACTCACAATCCTCAACACGGAAATCGCGGCCGCCCAGACCGTATACATAGTTGATTGCCTTCGGACGGTTTTCCAGATCGTACAGTGCGCTGCGGGTCTCGGCAAACAGCGGACCGCCGGCAGCGGAGAAGCTCTCTGCCTTGTCCATGACAGCGACAGCCTTGACGCCGGACAGAGCCTCTGCGATCTCCTCGAACGGGAACGGACGGAACACACGAACCTTGAGCATACCGACCTTGCGGCCCTCGGCGCGCAGCTTGTCGACGGTGGCACGTGCGGTGCCAGCGGAGGAGCCGATGATGACGACAGCACTGTCCGCATCCTCGAGCTTATAGCTCTCGAAGAAGCCGTAATAGCGTCCGGTCTCGTCGCCGAACTTCTTGCCGACCTCGAGGATAACCTTCTTGGCGTTCTTCATCGCCTGAACCTGAGCCACCTTCGCCTCCATATAGTACGGAGAAACGCCGTACGGGCCGACAGCGAGCGGGTTCTCATGCTTGAGCAGGTAGTTTTCCGGATTGTATTCGCCGACGAAGTTCTTGACCATCTCGTCGGTCTCGAGCTCGATGTTCTCGACCGCGTGCGAGGTGATAAAGCCGTCCTGACAAACCATGATCGGCAGACGGACGTCCGGATTCTCGGAGATCGGCATCGCCTGAATGTAGTTGTCATAGGCTTCCTGATTGTTCTCGGCGAAAATCTGAATCCAGCCGGCGTCGCGTGCGCCCATGGCATCCGAATGGTCGTTGTTGATGTTGATCGGACCGGTCAGTGCGCGGCAGACCAGCGCGAGGGTGACCGGAAGGCGGGAGGAAGAGGCGACGTACAGCAGCTCCCACATCAGCGCGAGACCGCAAGAGGAGGTTGCGGTGACTGCGCGTGCACCTGCGGCGGAGGCACCGATACAGGTGGACATGGAGGAGTGCTCGGACTCGACGGTGACATACTCGGTGTCGACCTCACCGTTTGCGACGTACTGTGCGAAGTACTGCGGAATCTCGGTGGACGGGGTGATCGGGAATGCACCCATGACATCCGGATTGATCTGTTTCATTGCGTAGGCAACGGCCTCGTTGCCGGAGAGTCTATCGCGGATCGACATAGCTTACTTCTCCTCCTTTCCGAACGAAATGGCGCCGAACGGACATACTTTATAGCAGATGCCGCAGCCCTTGCAGTGGTCAAAATCAAAGTCCTGACGCTTGCCCTTGACAACCGGAATGGAAGAATCCGGGCAGAACGGCGCGCACAGCAGGCACTGCTTGCACTTGGACGGATCCCATGCCGGCGCCATCGTGCGCCACTCGCCGGTGATGGTCATGGACGCGGTTGCCGGTTCATAAATTTCACAGCCCGGGGTCAATTCCTGCCACTTTGACTGCTCGTTGATATCTTTTGCGTGAATCATCCTACCTGAACCTCCTCCATCGATCTGGTCAGTACCGTCATGTTGCCTGCGACAACCTGCGGCTTGGTTGCGAACTTATGCTTAAAGGAAGCTTCCATGTCCTGTACGAACTTGTCGGCATCTACAACGCCGGAGACCTTGACGGCTGCGGCGAGCATCGGGGTATTCGGGAAGTTCTTTCCCAGAATCTCCTCAGAGATCTTGGCAGCGTCAATGGTAGCGACCTTGCCGGTGTAGCCGCCCAGCTCCGGACGAACTTCATCCGGGCTCTTGGACGTGTTGATGATGATCGCGCCGTCCGGGTTTAGACCCTTAGTGACGTCGACCGACTCGATCAGGGTTTCGTCAACGACGACAACAAAGTCCGGATCATAAATATTGGAGTGGACGGTGCAGCGCTCGTCGCTGATGCGGTTGTACGCGGTGATCGGTGCGCCCATGCGTTCCGGACCGTATTCCGGGAATCCCTGCACGTACTTGCCCGAGCTGAATGCCGCGTCGGCGAGCAGCAGGCAGGCGGTCTTTGCGCCCTGACCGCCGCGGCCATGCCAGCGGATTTCAACAGTTTTGCTCATGTGAGAACAGCCTCCTCTATACATTTGAATAAATCATCTGCGTATTGATATTCGGCGGAAATGGTGTGCCGAAAGAATAAAAAAAACTCTCGTCCTCCGTAAAAGGACGAGAGCAAAGCTATCGTTATACCACCTGTTACTGCATACCAACATACGCGCTCCGCATAACGGGGGAGAACCGGCATAACCTACTGTGATTTCGGCTTGCGACTCCGGAGTGATTTTCCACACAGGCTACTGATATCGGGCTTACACTGTTTCCCGACTCGCTGGGATGTTCGCAGAGTGTGTACTCTCTCCATCACGGTCTTTGAAAAAATGTTTAACTGCAATCAAGTATAGAACAGATTTCGACCAGATGCAATTGTCATTTTTCACAAAAAACGGGAAGAATGAGAATGAGACAGCCGAATGTTTCCACCAGGGGCAAAAAAGATGAAACAAAATTGTTAAAAATCCAAAATTCCGGTGTTCTTTTGGAAAGGTCTCTGCTACAATAAAGTTGGACATCGTTCCGAGTACAGCCAGGGGGGCTTTCGTCATTGGATAAAAAACGACGTGAATTTCTAAAACAGTATACAGGCTGGGGCGTGACGGTCGTTGTTGTCAGCGCCCTTGTTCTGCTGATCTTTTTCTGCATCTACCGCGCCGCGGCGCTCAAGGAACTGATCGGCGGGCTCATCGGCATTCTCATGCCGGTCATCTACGGTCTGGTCATCGCCTACCTGCTCTCGCCGATTTACAACTATCTTCGGAAAAACGTCCTGCGGCTCCTGCGCGAGCGGCTGCGATGGACAGACCATCGGGTGGAGGTCACCGCGACGGCAGTTGCAATGTTTCTGACGTTTGCCATCATGTTTGCGATTTTGGCGGGGCTGCTCGTCCTGCTGATTCCGCGCCTGATTGATAGCATCACCGGCATCATCGCGACGTTCCCGACGACGGTGAACACGATGTCGATGTACATGCAGCAGATTTTCGGCAATCATTCCCAGCTCGAGGGTCCGGCGATTGCGCTGTATCAGCAGATCTACGACTATCTGCAGAACTGGGTGCAGAATGACGTCATCCCGCAGTTCCAGCACATGTTCAGCTATTTCACCGATATTGTGCGCAATACGGTGCTACTGCTCAAGAATCTGGTGATCGGCATTGTCGTTGCGGTCTATATTCTGGCGAACAAGACCAAATTTGCCAGTGTGGCCAAAAAGACCGTGTATGCGGTGTTCGGCGTCAAGGTCGGCAATGTGATTATGGAGAATATCCGCTTTGCGGACAGCGCATTCGGCGGATTTTTGGGCGGAAAGATTGTGGATTCCGCCATTATCGGTCTGATCAGCGGCGTGTGCCTCTCGATCATGAATATGCCGTATGTCCCGATTCTCGCTGTGGTCATTGGTTTGACTAACATCATTCCGTTCTTCGGCCCGTTTATCGGTGCGGTTCCGTGCGCTGTGCTCATCCTGCTGGTCAGCCCGATCAAGATGCTGTACTTCATTATCTTTATTATTGTGCTCCAGCAGTTTGACGGCAATATTCTCGGACCGAAAATTCTGGGCAAGACGACGGGCGTGTCGAGCTTCGGCGTTCTGTTTTCCATTCTGCTGTTCGGCGGACTGTTCGGCTTTGTCGGCATGATCATCGGCGTTCCGCTGTTTGCGGTCATCCGGCATATCCTGTCATACTTCATGCGAGATTCGCTTGTCCGCAAGAATCTGCCGCTCGATGCGGAGTCGTATGAGAATCTCGACCACTTTGATGCGGACAATCAGCCGGTTCCGTTTATAGAGGAAGAAGAACCGGCATCCGGCGCAGTGGAGGAAGAGCATTCCGGCACGGAAGAATAACAGCTGGATTGCATCGCAGAGGGGGGAACTGTATGCAGCAGGCTGAGACTGCGGATACGTATACAACGCGCGATGTTTTCATGGACAACTTAAAAGGATTGTTGATCGTCAGTGTGGTTTTTGTCCACATGTACGATATGACCTGTGCGAAGAATAGCTGGACTCACCTGATGCGTCTGGCTATTCTTACTGTTCAGATGCCTTTGTTTATGTTTATCTCCGGATATTTTGGAAAGAATACAAAAAAACGGCAGAAAGAGGCGGTCGAGTCGTATTTGATTCCGTTTTTTGTGTTCAATACCCTGTATTTCTTTGTCCGGCACTGGCAGGGAGAGGATTTCACCTACGGCATCCTCCGTCCGTTCAATATGTACTGGTATCTGCTCACACTCGTTCTGTACCGCCTGCTGATGGACAATCTTCGTCATGTGCGCGGTCTGTTTCCGCTGTCCATCGCGCTGGCGCTGCTGGCGGGTCTGGACGAGCACATGGGACGGACGCTGTCGCTCTCGCGGGCGGTCTGCTTTTTTCCGTTTTATCTGATGGGATTCTACTGTACAAAAAAGTGGGTGGAGTGCGCCAAACGCATCCCGCGCACAACAGCGACACTGCTGATAGTGCTGTGCACCCTGCTGGCGGAGGTGCTCGGTCTGGTGCTCGACCCGTCATCGGCGGCGAGCCACCCGTATCAGCTGGTTAACAGCTACGAGGTGCAGGAATTGACATGGCAGAGCGGCATGCTGATGCGTGCGAGCATCTATCTCCTTGCGCCGGTGATGGGAGCGGCGGTGATGGCGCTGTGCGCGAAGAGGCGCTGTATCCTCACCGCAATCGGAAGACGCAGCCTGGAGGTCTATCTGCTCCATGCGTTTCCGATGCTGCTGGTGCTCCAGCTGCTGGAGCACCGGCTGCCCGCGACGGGCATGACCCTCGTGTGTCTCGCGGTCTATGCGCTTGCCGTCTCGCGCCTGCTGTCCTGCGAGGCGGTGTCCCGCGTCTACCACGGGATTTTTGACCGGATTAAAGCAATCGTGTTCCCCGAAGAGGAGCAGCCGTTTTTTCCGTTCCCGCTGTTCGGGCGGCTGCGGCATGCTTTCGGCGTACTTGTTCATAAAAGAAACCGGCAGACCCCGTAACCGTCTGTCGGTTTTGCCATTGCGCGCTTTTTTTCGGAGAAATGATTGCTTTGCGGGGTCTGCTTTGCTATAATGCTAACTGTATCAATGTCTTTAAAAGGAGGAACGACCGTATGGATAAAAAGCTATCCAAGCTGCTCGAACCGGGCTTTGGGCTTTATTTTCTGGTTTTTCTGCTTTTTGCCTGTATCAGTGTATTTTTCTCCGTCTATGAGGCGGTTTTGGAACTCATTGTCTGCGGTGTGCTGTATCTGGCGTACAACTACACACAGCACCGCCGCAAGCGGGAGACGGTTCAGTATCTGGAGAGCATCTCCGCGAGCAATGCGGACTTTGCAGCCTCCAACTCCATCACCAACATTCCGATGCCGATCATGGTCGCGCTGGCGAGCACGGGTCAGATTGTCTGGTGCAATGATGCGTTTGAGCAGGTGTATCCGCTGAGCACCGGCCTGTTTGAGCAGACGCTCGGCGACATCATTCCGGGCTTTGACAGCGCATGGCTGCAGGAGGGACGCACGGAGTATCCGTCCGAAGTCCATGTGGAGGGACAGTACTACCGGATTTTCGGCAATCTGTTTCAGGCGGAGGAGTTCGGCGCGACGGGAAGCGCACTGATGACGCTGTACTGGCTCAACTGCACGAGCGAGGTGGAGACCCGACTGGAATATGATGCGAGCCGTCTGGTTGTTGCGATCATCTCGATTGACAACTACGAGGAGCTGGTCAAAAACGCGAGCGACTCGGAAAAGGCAACTCTGCTCGCCGCTATCGATGAGCGCATCGGCAAGTGGACGGAGAACATCCACGGTGTTCTGCGCAAGTACGACCGTGACCGCTACATCTTTATGATGGAGGTCCGCAATCTGGAAAAGATGGTCGAGGAGAAATTCTCGATTCTGGAATCCGTGCGCGAGATCTCCTCGCGCGAGGGTATCAACGCGACCCTGTCCATCGGCATCGGACGGGACGGACCGACGCTCAAGGACAAGTATGATTTTGCCAGCCTCGCGCTGGACATGGCGCTGTCGCGCGGCGGCGACCAGGCGGTCATCAAGAACCGCTATGCCTTCGAGTTCTTCGGCGGCGTCGCCAAGGAGGTCGAAAAGCGCACGAAGGTCAAGTCGCGCGTCATGGCAAACGCACTCGGCCAGCTTATGCGCGACTCGTCGCAGGTGTTCGTCATGGGACACGGAAATTCGGATATCGACTCGCTCGGTTCCGCGGTCGGCGTTGCGTGCGCCGCAAAGAGCCGCGGCAAGAGCGTTCACATCATTCTGCGGCGCGAGCGGTCTCTCGCCACCGCCCTGCTCGACCGTCTTCTGCAGGAGCGGGAATACGATGAGATGATCATCGAGCCGGAAAAAGCCGCCGAGATGATCGACAGCAACAGCCTGATTGTCGTGGTGGATACCAACCGTCCGGACTTTGTGGAGGAGCCGGAGCTGCTCCGCCGATTCCGCCGGATCGCGGTCATCGACCACCACCGCAGAGCGGCAGACTACATCGAAAACTGTTCGGTCAACATGCATGAACCGTCGGCATCTTCGGCCAGTGAGCTGGTCAGCGAGCTGCTGCAGTACATGGTACCGAATCAGACCATCAGCCGTCTGGAGGCGGAAAGCCTGCTGGCGGGTATTTATCTGGACACCAAAGGATTTTCCATCAAGGCAGGCGTCCGCACGTTCGAGGCGGCAGCGTATCTCCGCCGTGCCGGCGCGGATATGACCGCGGTCAAGCGGATGTTCCAGAATTCCTTTGATGAATACATGCAGAAGGAGCGCATGATCACCTGCGCCGCTTCGCATCCGGGCGGCATTGTTGTCGCCGCGGCAGACTTCACCACCAGCCGGCCGGTCGCGGCACAGGCGGCGGATGAACTGCTGAATATCATCGGCGTGCGCGCCAGCATTGTGGCGTTCCCGCTCGGGGAGGACGTTGTCGTCTCCACCCGTTCGATGGGCGCCATCAATGTACAGGTGATCGCAGAAATGCTCGGCGGCGGCGGAAGCCTGACCGCGGCGGGCGCACAACTCAAACATACCACGATTGACGAGGCGCGGAAGCAGATTGCGGAGGCAATTGACCGCTACCTCGAACAGAATTCCCAGGAGGAAATGGAATCATGAAAGTAATTTTACAGCAGGACGTCAAGGGTCAGGGCAAGAAGGGCCAGCTCGTCGAGGTTTCGGAGGGCTACGGACGCAACTATCTTCTGCCGCGCAAGCTCGCGATTGCCGCAAATGCAGATAACATCAACCAGATGAAGCAGGCGGAGGCATCCCGTGCACATCACGCCGCTGTCGAAAAGGCAGAGGCGGAGGCGAATGCCAAGAAGCTCGAGGAGATCACGGTTCATCTGACTGCCAAGGGCGGCACGAGCGGCCGCATCTTCGGTTCGGTCACCACCAAGGAGATCTGCGCACAGCTCAAGAAGGAGCATGGCATCGACATCCAGAAGCAGAAGCTCGTGCTCAAGGAGAGCATCAAGAACTTCGGCCGATACAACATCAAGGTCAAGCTGTATCCGGGTGTTGTCGGCAATCTGACCGTAGTGGTCGACGTCGCAGAGTAAGAATCCAAAAAAACAGACGATTGACAGGAGGGAACAACCATGGCATTGGATGAACTGCTTGCCCGGCAGATGCCGCAGGCGGCGGAGGCGGAACAGGCGGTCATCGGCTCCATGCTGATTGATCCCTCCTGTATTCCGGATATCATCGAGATGCTCCGGCCGGAGGATTTCTACACCGAGGAAAACCGCCGGATCTTTGAGACGATTTTCTCCATGTTCACCAACTCGCAGCGCATCGACGCGGTCACGGTGCTCAATGAGCTCAAGCTGAACGGCATCTATGACGAGGCGGGCGGACGCGCGTATCTCGCGCAGGTGATGGAGATCACGCCGACGGCGGCGGGTGTGCGCGAGTATGCGCAGATCATCCGCGACAAGAGCATGCTGCGCGAGATTGCGGCTGCGGCGTCGGACATCGAGACGATGGCATATGAGGGCGCGGGCGAGGCCGGCGATATCGCAGAGGCGGCGGAGCAGAAGATCTACGCGGTGCGTCACGGGCGCGAGGTGCGCGGACTGAGCCACATCAAGAGCGTCATCATGGATGT
>JALFIV010000137.1 GCA_022775385.1 Clostridiales bacterium | reverse complement strand
CCGATTTCCTTGGTATACTAGTCAAGCAGTCAAGAGATTGCGGTATGCGCCAGTAGCTCAGTTGGATAGAGTGTTTGGCTACGAACCAAAAGGTCGGGGGTTCGAATCCCTTCTGGCGTACCAGCAAAAGCGGTTGATTCTTTGCGAATCGACCGCTTTTCTGTATTTTTCAGAGGATTTGAAAAACAATATGCAAGAGCCGTCAGGATGATTCCTGACGGCTCTTCTGCGTTTATTAGGATGAGAAAAGGAAATATCAGATATCGAGTGCGCGGTAGTATCCGAGCGTGACCGCTTCCAATACACGGCCGGCCTTGATGCAGTCACCGACCTGGAATACCCGCGGTGCGGCGTTGTAGAAGCTGTCCGCCAGCTCGCGGTCGGGCTTCATGCCGGCGGCAAGCAGGATGGTATCCGCCTTCAGCAGGAGATCTCCATCCGCTGTCGAGCAGAGCAGACCTTCTTCCGTCACGGACTTTGCAGTCGTATTGGTGTGGATCTGAACCTTGCTGTCACGCAGATAGATATTCATCGCGTTCTTGTGCATGAAGTAAGCGTCCGATGCCCAGTCGTCCTTCATCTCGACGACGGTGACGTCCTTGCCGAGGCCGTCCAGATAGATGGCGCACTCACTGCCGACCAGACCGCCGCCCAGAATGACAACCTTCTGTCCGACTGCCGGCTCCGCCTGATGCAGGGCATCCAGACCGACAACCTTGCTGCTGTCAATACCCGGAATCGGCGGGACAATCGGCTTGGCACCGATGGCGGTGATGATGACATCCGCGTTCAGTGCGGCCGCTTGCTCTGCGGTGAGTTCGGTATTCAAATGAATCTCCACTCCGGCCTTGTTCAGTCTGCCCTCCAGAACACGGACAAAGTTGTACATATCCTGCTTGAACGGGATATACTGTTCGGACAGGAGTTGTCCGCCGAGGCGGTCGTTTTTCTCATACAGTGAGACGGTATGTCCGCGCTGTGCGGCTGTAATCGCGGCCTCCATGCCGCCGGGGCCGCCGCCCACAACAACGACCTTCTTGGGTGTGGTTGCCGGGAATCCGGACTTGTTTGCCAGCTCGTTGCCGACAACCGGATTGAATGCACAGCAGAAGGTGCGGTTGGTCAGATAGTTGTAGAAGCAGGTGAAACAGCGGCAGCAGCGGGTGATATCATCCTTGTTGCCGGAGAACGCCTTTTCGGGGAAGTACGGATCGCAGATCGACTGGCGTGCGATTTCGACGATATCCGCCTTGCCGGAGGCGATGATCTCCTCCATCATATCCGGATCGCTCAGACCGCCCAGTGTGGCGACCGGTGTCTTGACATGTTTTTTGATCTCCGCCGCGAGATAGACATTGCAGCCGTGCTCGATGAACATGGACGGATGGGTCACAACAAAGACATCCGGATCCTCGTGGACACCGGCCGAGACATGGATGATGTCGACCTTGCCGTCCAGCATCTTTGCCATCTCGATGCCGTCCTCGATGGTGTAACCGCCTTCGACCAGTTCTGCACCACTCATCCGGTGCAGGCGCGGTGCTCAACCGCATCCGTCCGGAATTCGGCTCATCCATCGCGGTGTTCGGCTGCGGCACGGTCGGCATGAGTGCGATTATGGCGGCGAAGATTGCGGGATGCAAGAACATCATCGCGGTCGGCGGCAATCCGAAGAGCCTCGAGCTGGCGAAGGAACTGGGTGCGACCCACACCATCAACCGCAGGGAAGAGAGCGACATCGTCGGCAAGATCAAGAATGAGATCGTTCCGGGCGGCGTCAACTATGCGATCGACACCTCCGGTGTAGCGGATTTTGTCAAGAAGGCGCTGGCGTCCTGCCGTTTCATGGGTACTGCCGTTGTTCTGGGCGCAACCGGCGACGTCACGTTCAATATTCAGGCGGAGCTGATGGGTGATGCCAAGAGCCTGATCGGCATCACCGAAGGCGACGCGATTCCGAAGCTGTTCATTCCGGAACTGCTGGATTACTACAAGAAGGGCATGTTCCCGTTCGACAAGCTGATCAAGTTCTATCCGTTTGAGAAGATCAACGAGGCGTTTGAGGAGTCCGGCTCGGGAAAGTGCATCAAGGCTGTCCTGCGGATGGATCAGTGACGCGCGGCGTGGAGCGCGCGTCAGGCCAAATCGTAGAGTAATATCAGGGAAAACGGTCGATTCGTTTGAGAATCGGCCGTTTTTTCGATGGCGGTGGGGAGAAAAATGGGAATTTTGGTAAAACCGACGCTTGCGGGCGATTTTTTTGTGGATTAAAATAATAAAGTAAAATCAACAGCAGGGGAGGAAGTCTGAATTGCAGACCAAACGATCCAAGAGAGAAACGATCAAACGATATTGCTTGTGTGTGGTGGGATTATTCTTTTCTGCGCTGGGCGTCGCGGTGACCAAACTGGCGGACCTCGGCGTCTCACCGATTTCTTCGGTCGCCAATGTCATGAGCATGAAGATTCCGGCGCTCACGCTCGGCAACTGGCTGATTTTGTGGAACTGTGTGCTGATTCTCGGACAGATACTCATTCTCCGCAGACGGTTTCAGCCCGTCCAGCTCATGCAGATCCCGCTTTCGTTTCTGTTCGGATACTTTACGGATTTCGGTATGTGGCTGTTTTCGTGGGCGGTCTGGGATTTCTATCCGATGCGGCTGGTCAACATTGCGGCTGGCACCTTTCTGCTCGGATTTGGCATCGCACTCTGTGTCATTGCGGATGCGATCATGAACTCGGGAGAGGCGTTTGTCAAGGCGGTCTCTGACACCACGGGCGGCGAATTTGGCAACCTCAAGGTCGGATTTGACGTCAGCTGTGTCGTTCTGGCGGCAGTGCTGTCGCTGCTCTGCTTTGACTGGACAATCCGGGGAATCCGCGAGGGAACGGTAATTGCGGCGCTTTGCACCGGATTTGTCATCAAATTTTTCAGCCGGAAACTGCAGGAGCCGCTCGGGCGCATGCTCGTCGGCTGAATAAGAAAATAAGACGGGTTGGAGCGTGTTCCGATCCGTCTTTTGTCATGTTGTCAGGTTCGGGGAAAGATGATATCATATCGATAAAGCATCCACGATAATACTCATGAATTAGAAAGGGAGAAGTATATGCTGAAATACATTGGGAAACGGGCGGTCTCCGGGGCGCTGTCTCTGCTGATGCTGCTGTCCTGTTTGGGATGCGGAACGCGGACAAAGCCGTCCGGGAGCGCGCCGGAGAAGCAGGCGGAAGAGGAGACGGTGCTGACGATAGACGAGCAGATCGACGAGATGCTGGAGGGCATGACGCTCGGGGAAAAAGCGGCACAGCTGTTTGTCGTACTGCCGGAGGATTTGGTGGACGGCGTCTCCTGCGTTGTACAGGCGGGAGATGCGACCCGGAAGGGGCTGGAGACCTATCCGGTCGGCGGCATCATCTATATGGAGCAGAACCTGCAGTCTGAGGAGCAGGTGAAGGAGATGCTGCGCAATGTTCAGCAGTTCAGCAGGGAGCGCACCGGACTGCCGCTGCTGACCTGCGTGGATGAGGAGGGCGGTACGGTCGCCCGCGTTGCCGGAAGCGGAAATTTCGATGTGACGAATGTCGGAAATATGTCGGAGATCGGCGCATCGGGGGATACCGAACGGGCGCGTCAGGCCGGTGAGACCATCGGCACCTATCTCTCCGAACTGGGATTCAATCTGGATTTTGCGCCGGATGCCGATGTATGGAGCAATCCAGCCAATGAGATCGTCCGCTACCGCTCATTCGGCACAGACCCGAAACGGGTGTCCGAGATGTCGATGGCGGTGCTGGATGGGCTGATGTCCAAGGGTGTAACCGGCGTCATCAAGCATTTTCCGGGGCACGGTGCGACCGAGGGAGATACGCATGAAGGATATGCTTACACAAACAAAACCTGGGGGGAGCTGGAAATCTGCGAACTGATTCCGTTCCAAACCGGCATTGAGCAGGAGGTACCGATGATCATGGTCGGGCATATTTCCCTGCCGAATGTCACCGGAGACGAGACGCCGGCTTCGCTGTCGCATGAGATTGTGACAAAACGTCTGCGGGAGCAGATGGGATACGACGGCGTGGTCGTTACCGATGCGATGAACATGGGCGCGGTTGCGGAAAACTATGAGCCGGCGGAGGCCGCGGTCAAGGCTCTGCAGGCGGGTGTGGATCTGATTCTGATGCCGGAGGATTTCCACGCCGCCTATCAGGGCGTGATGGACGCTGTCGAGGACGGAACACTGAGCAAAAAGCGGATTAATCAGTCGCTCCGCCGCATTCTCCGGCTCAAGCTGGAGATGAAGCAGTAAAGGAGGGGATTGCATGGCATCCTATATCTGGCCGGTTGCGCTTGTGGTTTTATCCAATACGTTATATCAGATCTGTGCAAAATCCATTCCGGAGACCGTCAATCCGATTGCCTCGCTCACGATCACCTATCTGACTGCTGCGGCCGCTTCGGTGGTGCTGTATTGTGTGCTCAATCGGGATGTCAATCTGGTTCAGCAGTGGCGGCAGATCAACTGGGCGTCGATTGTTCTGGGATTGGTACTTGTCGGTCTCGAGGCCGGATTCATCTATGCCTATAAGGCAGGGTGGCAGGTCAGCACCGCGGCGACGGTACAGAGCGCATTTCTGGCGATTCTACTGCTTGCGGTCGGTGTTGCGCTGTATCATGAGGCAATTACATGGAATAAGATTGTGGGTGTCGCGGTCTGCCTGATCGGACTGGCGATTCTCAACAAATAGCATGATTGAGACAGGAGAGCGAAGAGGAAAGCGGACAGAGAAGAAAAACGGAAAAACCGTCCCGAAGCCGTTTGGCAAAGGGACGGTTTCGTTTGGAATGGTTTTCTTTTCTTGTTATACCACAGGAAAACAGGCCGCAGGCAATCGGTTTCCCTTGCGGGAGACCGGCACGTGCGGTATAATGTCGGTAGTTGTAAATTCCGGGAGGAAATCATACATGAAACGGAAATTATGCGTGCTGTTTCTGGCGATTGCCGGCATGGTGCTGACGAGCGGATGCGGCGCACAGAAGCAGGCATCACAGGATTTTTATGCGATGGATACCGTGATGAATATCACGGCATACGGAAAGGACGCCGATGCGGCGGTTGTCGAATGCGTCCAGTATATCAATGATCTGGAGGCAAAAATCTCGCGCACACGGGAGGAGAGCGAGATTGCGGCGCTCAATCGGGCGGACGGAGAGACAACCGTGCTCTCCGAGCAGACGGCGGACATCCTGTCGGATGCGCTGACGATTGCAGACCGAACCGGGGGCGCGTTTGATCCGACCGTGGCACCGCTGTCCGATCTGTGGAAGATCGGCACGGAGGAGGCGCGGATTCCGAAGAAGAAAGAGATTCGGGAAGCACTCGAAACGGTCGGCTATCAACATGTCTCACAGGATGGGACGTCGGTGGCCATGCAGGCGGGCACCCGCATTGATCTGGGCGGTATCGGAAAGGGCTACGCGGCGGATCATGTGGTCGAGATTCTGCGGAAACACGGCGTCGAGCGTGCACTGGTCAGTCTGGGCGGTAATATCTATGCAGTCGGCAGCAAGGAAAAGGGGCTGAACTGGACGATTGCAATCACCGATCCGGATGACGAGCAGGCGTATCTCGGCACGCTGTCGGTCAGTGATACGAGTGTAGTCACGAGCGGCGATTACGAGCGGTATTTTGAGCAGGACGGCAAGCGCTACTGCCATATCTTTGATTCCACGACCGGATATCCGGCAGAGACCGATCTGCGCAGCGTCACGGTGGTATCGCCGAACTCCACGGAGGCGGACGGATATACGACGGCGCTGTTTGTGATGGGGCATGACAAAGCGGTGGAATTCTGTGAGAAAAACGGGATACAGGCTGTGCTGGTGTGCGATGACCACACGATCTACGTCACGGACGATCTGAAGGACGCGTTCCATCTGGAGAGTACGGAGTACCGCAATGAAGAATAAACTGGGACTGCGTCCGGGAGATTTTGTCCTGTTTGCCCTGATTTTGCTGGGAGCTTGTCTGATCTGGGTCCGCTTTGCGATGCTGCAGACCGACCGCGTATACGGCGAAATCTGGCACGACGGAGAATGCATCGAGCGCGTTGCGCTGTCGGATTCCTATCATGAGGTATTCGAGGTACAGGGCGACCAGACAATATGTACGATTGAGGCGGACGGCGAACGGATGCGCTTTGTGGAGTCGCAGTGCTATGACCACACCTGTGAGCGCACCGGATGGGTGTCGCGTGTGGGAGACACGGCGGTTTGTCTGCCGAACCGGATGATGATTAAGATTGTCGGTGCAGGCAGCGGCGACGGCGTCGACGCTACCGTTCGATGAGGAGGAACAGCATGAGCAAATCCAAACGTATTGCCCTGTGCGGTGTGCTGACCGCACTCGCCCTCGCGCTGTCGCTGGCGGAGCGGATGATTCCGCTTGAACTGCTGATTCCGATTCCGGGCATCAAGCTGGGTCTGGCGAATGTCGTCACGATGTTTGCATTGTTGTTTCTGACACCGCGCGAGGCGTTTGCGATTCTGTTCTGCCGTGTCACACTCGCCGCATTGTTTGCCGGAAGTGTGACCTCGTTTGCGTTCAGTCTGCTCGGCGGCCTGTGCGCGCTGACCACAACATGGATTCTGCTGCATCGGCGCGAGAACTGGTTTTCTCTGTACGGCATCAGTGCGGCGTCGGCGGCGATGCACAATGTGGGACAGATTATCGCAGGTATCGTGATCATGCAGAGTGTCAATGTGATTGCCTATCTGCCGCTTCTGCTGATTGCGGCAATTCCGATTGGCTTTTTGACCGGCGGCATTCTAGCCGTGCTCGAAAAGCACATGGCGCACATGCGTCTCGAATAAAACGCAGACAGTCTGGAATACTAAAGGAAAATCCAAATACACGGAGGTAATTCCAGAATGAAACGATTTGCGACGATAACAGCGGCGGTGCTTCTGCTCACGATGATGCTCGCCGGCTGCGGCAGCTCGGCTGTGACCGACCAGACCAACGGGACGAACGGAACGACCAACGGAACGACGAACACCACCACAGGCGGAGCCGGCTCCGCGGATACCAACGGAGACGGCATTGTCGGAAACGACGGCACCGGCTATGATGACAACAACAATGACAACATGGTAGATGATGCGATTGATGACACACAGAATGCGGTGGACGATGCAGTCGACGATGTGACGGGAAACAAGAACAACAGAAATAGCACGAACAACACCAATAACAACACCGGAAACGGTCAGACTTCCGGCAATGCGACAACGAATAATAATCCGACGGCGGACAACAATGCCCGCTGACGGAACAGAAAGCGGTCCGGCAGACAAATTCGTCTGTCGGACTTTTTTGATTTAGGGATTTATTGTTCTAATATTGTAACAGGGCGGAAATTGTGATATGATATAAAATATTGTAGAAATAACATACACAAAACAGACTTCTGCACAACAATTCACAAAGAAAGGGACTACTATGAGAAACATTCTTAAAAAATGGAACGGTCTCAGTCTGATTCTTCGCATCGTGATCGGACTGGCAATCGGCATCGTTCTTGCACTTGCTGTACCGCAGTTTACGGCAATCTCCGTTCTGGGAACCATGTTCGTCGGCGCCCTCAAGGCGATTGCGCCGATTCTGGTATTTGTTCTGGTTATGAGCTCACTGGCGCAGGCGACAGAGGGCATCGGAAAGCAGTTCCGCATGGTCATTTTCCTGTACATGTTCAGTACCCTGCTGGCGGCTGTGCTTGCCGTTCTCGCAAGCTTTGCTTTCCCGGTATCTCTCAAACTCACCGAGGCCGCGGCGGACGCGACGCCGCCGAGCGGTATCACGGAGGTATTTGCCAACCTGCTCAACAACATCGTTTCCAACCCGATTGACTCGCTTGCCAACGCAAACTACGTCGGCATTCTGACCTGGTCGATCATTCTGGGTCTGGCACTCAAAAAGCTGGCATCGCCGCACACCAAGGAGGCGCTGAAGGATCTGTCCGACGCGGTCTCGCAGGCGGTCCGCTGGATCATCAATCTGGCGCCGTTCGGTATCATGGGTCTGGTGTTCACCTCGGTTTCCGAGAACGGTCTGGCGATTTTCAAGGATTACGGACAGCTGCTGCTCCTGCTGGTCGGCTGCATGCTCGGCATGGCGCTGATTATCGACCCGCTCATCGCGGCAATCTGCCTGCATCGCAATCCGTATCCGCTGGTTCTGCGCTGCTTCAAGGAGAGCGGTGTCACTGCGTTCTTTACCCGCAGCTCGGCGGCAAACATTCCGGTCAATATGGCCCTGTGCGACCGTCTGGGTCTGGATAAAAACGTCTATTCGGTTTCCATCCCGCTCGGCGCGACCATCAACATGGACGGCGCGGCGATCACCATCACGGTCATGACACTGGCGGCGGCACACACGTTGGGCATCACGGTGGATTTCCCGACCGCGATCATCCTCAGCCTGCTTGCGACTGTCGCGGCGTGCGGTGCATCCGGTGTCGCCGGCGGCTCTCTGCTTCTCATTCCGATGGCTTGCTCGCTGTTCGGCATCAGCAATGATATCGCCATGCAGGTTGTTGCAGTCGGCTTCATCATCGGAGTCGTTCAGGACTCCTTTGAGACCGCCATCAACTCCGCCGGCGACGTTCTGTTTGCCGCCACCGCAGAGTTTTATCAGTGGAAAAAATCCGGCAGAGAGATCAAGTTCTGATCCGGCTGAATCAAAAGAAAAAAAGAGGCTTTCCGTTCGGAAAGCCTCTTTCTATTTCGGTTTGAGACGGGATCAGTTGTTGTTGAGCAGTACCTGATAGCCGTGCTTTTCGATCTCGTTCAGCAGCGCCTTGCCGTGCTCCACACCGCCGACCTCACAGACGACATGGACGATTGCCTCGTCGATGTCCAGATTGGCGTTGACGCGGTCGTGCTGGAACATAATGATGTTGGCGTTCTGCGATGCGATGATGGATGCGAAATTCTCCAGTGCGCCCGGAACATCCGGCATGATGGTGGAGAACTTCATGTGGCGGCCTCGGGAGACCAGACCCTTTTCGACGATGCGGTGGATAAAGCTTACGTCGATGTTGCCGCCGGACAGGACACAGCAGACCTTCTTTCCGGCAAAGCTGCGCTGACCGGACAGCAGAGCCGCAAGAGAGGAAGCACCGGCCGGTTCGACCACCTGCTTGGTGCGCTCGAGAAGCAGCAGGATGGTTGCGGCGATGTCCGAATCGGATACCGTCATCATGTCGTCAACGAAGTGGTTGATGTGCTCCATCGTGGTCGTGCCGGGGCACTTGACCGCGATGCCGTCCGCGATCGTGTGGACCGAGTCGGAGGCGCGGATGCCGTCCTGGTGGAACGACTGCGCGATTGCCGGTGCGCCCTCGGCCTGAACGCCGATGACCTGAATGCGCGGATTGATCTGCTTGACACAGGCCGCGATGCCGGACAGCAGTCCGCCGCCGCCCGCCGGAACCAGAATCACATCGACTGCCGGAAGATCGCGCAGAATCTCCAGACCGATCGTGCCCTGACCCGCGATGACATCCTCGTCGTCAAACGGATGGATGAAGGTTGCGCCGGTTTCCTCCACAATGCTCATCGCCTTGGCATAGGCATCGTCGTAGCAGGAGCCGGAGAGAACCACGTTGGCGCCGTAGCCCTGCGTTGCGGAGACCTTGGCAATCGGCGTGGAGCGCGGCATGCAGATGGTTGCCGGAATGCCGATGGAGGACGCCGCAAACGCAACTCCCTGTGCATGGTTGCCGGCAGAAGAAGCGATAACGGATTTGAGATCGCCCTGCTCGTTGAGCTTCATGATCTTGTTGTACGCACCGCGCACCTTGAACGAACCGGTTTTCTGCTGATTCTCGCACTTGAGATAGACTTCCGCGCCGGTCATACCGGAAAACGTCGTGGACGGTTCCAGCGGAATGTTATGAACAACGGACTGCAGCCGCTTTGCTGCAGCGTCGATATCCTGAATAGTAATCATCAGTCCTGCCTCCCTGATAGCGTTTTTTCCTCAGGTATTTTAACACGGGCATACGGTCAATGCAAGGACATTTGGTTGTATTTGTGGTGCATACCTGATATAATGTTTATATATCACGTTATCATTATCAATGGAAAGAAGGCTCCACCATGGCACACTATGATTTACATACCTCTCAGCTGAGAGACTATGTCGGTATTCTCAAGGCCGGCGACACTGTATCCCTGTCGGGAACGGTCTATACCTCCCGCGATGCGGCACACAAGAAGATTATGGCGGCACTGGCGGACGGCGATGCGCTTCCGTATGATCTGCAGGATTCGGTTGTTTATTACGCCGGCCCGACTCCGGCAAAGCCGGGACAGGTCATCGGCTCGTGCGGACCGACCACCTCGGGACGAATGGATCCGTTCTCTCCGACCATGATCGAACACGGACAGGTCTGCATGATCGGCAAGGGCGTGCGCAGCAAGGAAGTGCACGATGCGATGAAGAAGTACGGCTGTGTCTATATGATCGCAATCGGCGGCGCCGGCGCGGTCATCGCCGCCTCGGTCAAGG
Organism: Clostridiales bacterium; assembly: GCA_022775385.1. Taxonomy (GTDB): domain Bacteria; phylum Bacillota; class Clostridia; order Oscillospirales; family Butyricicoccaceae; genus Butyricicoccus_A. Next base: position 1,234 of record JALFIV010000137.1, on the reverse strand, counting down.
AGATGGAGGTTGTCGCCTACGAGGAGCTGGGCTGTGAGTCGGTCAAGCGTCTGACGGTGGAGAATTTCCCGGCAATCGTCTCGATGGACGCCTCGGGAGGCAGTTTGTACGAGACCGGCATGGCGGAGTTCCGTACGGCAGACTGACCGGGTATGCGGCGGTGCGGCAGCGGCAACTGCGGCATCGGCACAGGGTTGGAGAAAATAACAGGAAATTCACCGAAATATCACAAAAAGTTCTCAAATCGCGGAATTTTTGCAAAAATCACGTTGCTTTTGCGAGAATTTCGTTGACATGGGTTTTGATTTACGGTAGAATAAGCTTGTTAAAAAATCTACAGAATAAGGAAAAAGGAATTGTATGGAAAGGAGATCTGGGAGTGAGAACGTTTGAGACGGATGTTCAGCAGCTGAAGTACAAGGTCCTGAAGGCCGTGGCAACCCACGTGCTGGAGGACAACATGAACAACTGCTATTACGATATTCCGCATGAGATTATTCAGGGCAAGAAGGCAACCATGCGGTGCTGTGTATATAAGGAACGTGCCATCGTCGAGGAGCGTGTACATAACATTTTGGAGGACAACGACCACGTCATTCAGGTCATCGACATCGCCTGTGACGAGTGTCCGGTCGACCGCTACTCGGTCAACAACTCCTGCCGCGGCTGTCTTGCGCACCGCTGCATGAATGTCTGCCCGCGCGGCGCAATCAGCAAGGGAGACGACGGCCGTGCGAAGATCGACCCGGAGAAGTGCATCCACTGCGGACGCTGAGCAAAGGTCTGCCCGTACTGTGCGATCACCGAGAATGTCCGTCCGTGCGAGAGAAGCTGCAAGATCGGCGCAATCAAGATGAACGATCAGCAGAAGGCGGAGATCGATTACGACAAGTGCATCAACTGCGGCTCCTGCGTATCGCAGTGTCCGTTCGGTGCGGTTGTCGATCACTCCTATCTGGTTGACGCGATGCGTCTGGTTGAGTCGGCGGATCGCCGCGGCTACTACGCCGTTGCCGTTATCGCGCCGGCAATTGCCTCCCAGTTCCCGAAGGCGACAGTCGGTCAGGTCAAGACCGCCCTGCGCAATTTCGGCTTCCACGATGTTGTCGAGGCAGCGCTGGGTGCGGATATGGTCACCAAGAAGGAGACGCAGGAGCTGGCAGAGAAGGGCTTCCTGACCTCGTCCTGCTGTCCGGCGTTTGTCCGCTACATCCGTCAGCATATGCCGGAGATG
>JALFIV010000071.1 GCA_022775385.1 Clostridiales bacterium | reverse complement strand
TTTTCCACCGCGAACAGACGCCCTCCTTCGACCTGTGCGAGCTTTTCCGGCTCACAGCAGGTAATGAGTACCTGACCGTTCTCAATGCGGTTGAGAACGAAATCCTGCCGTTTGGCGTCCAGTTCACTGAGCACATCGTCGAGCAGCAGCACAGGGTATTCTCCGCTGTCCTCAAAGAACATATCCCGCTCGGCGAGCTTGAGCGACAGCGCGCAGGTGCGCACCTGTCCCTGAGAGCCGAAGCTCTTGGCCGGCTTGCCGCCGATGGTCAGTTCCAGGTCATCCTTGTGCGGTCCGGACAGACAGGTGTGCGAGGCAATCTCTGCCGCACGGTGAGACACCGCGTGCTCCCACAGCTCCTGTCCGATCTGTGCCGACGAGGCAAACGGATCGGTCACGGTGGACACCGTCACATACCGGCAGTCCAGCTGTTCCCCTTTTCCCGAGATAGAGGCGTGGATATCGCGCGCCTTTTCCATGATTGATCGGACGTAATACGCCCGGTAGCGGATGATCGCACCGCCGATGTTTGCCATCCGATAGGAGAACACATCCAACGTGTCCAAAAGCGACGGATTTTCCTCATAATCCCGCAGAATCCGCGTCTTATTCTCATGCAGACGGCGATATTCCGCCAGATAGCGCGCATAATTCGGCCGGAGCTGACACAGAGCGGTATCCAGAAAACGCCGCCGTGCCGCCGCTCCCTCGCGGATCAGATACAGATCATCCGGACAGAACAGCACGGTGCGGATAAGTCCGCAGGCATCCATGCTGCGCTTCTGTTTGACATCGTTGACAAATACGCGCGGCCGTCCGGTCAGAGGAATCGTCGTCCGGACAGACATCTGCCGTCCTTCTGTCATGAACAGCGCCTCCGCCTCCGCCGTTTCTGCGCCGAATCGGACTGCGTCCTTTTTTTGTGCGGAGCGGAACAGACGCATGGAGGAGAGCAGACCGATTGCCTCCAGAATATTGGTTTTTCCCTGAGCGTTTTCTCCGCAGAATACGTTGACTCCCGGAGAAAGTGCAATCTCAGCCCGTTCATAATTTCGAAAATCAGTGAGTCGGAGTTCGGTGATCATACCCGTCTGACCACATACTGCTGTCCGTCGACCGCGATCACATCGCCGTCACGCAGCTTTTTGCCGCGCTGAAAGCACGGCTCCCCGTTCACCAGAATCTCACCCTGTTCAATGCGGATCTTTGCCTCGCCGCCGGTGACGCACACCGAGGCAAATTTCAAAAACGAATCCAGCTTGATCCATTCGGTCTGGATTTCGATCGGTGTTTTTTCCATCCTGTCTCCCCGCTTACTCGTTGGACTTCAAACGAACCGGCAGAACCAGATAGGTGAAGCTGCTGCCCTCTTCCGGTGTAAAGACAATCGGATTCAGGCTGCCCTTGACCGACAGGTTGACCGTTCCATCCGGGCAGGCGCGCAGGGCATCCAGTAGATAGCGGTTGTTAAAGCCGATTTCCAGATTGTCGACCGTTCCCTCATAGACACACTCGTCATACGACTTGCCGATGGCGGTGATGCAGCTGAGCTGCAGCAGAGAGCCGTCGAACTTCATGCGGACCGGATTTTTGAGCTTTTCGGAGACGATCAGCGAGACGCGCTCGATGCTCGTGATAAAGCTCTTGACATCAATCTGAATCGTGGACGCGAAGTCAGACGGGATTGCCGCACGGTAGTTGAGGAACTCACCCTCGATCAGACGGGTGATCAGAATCGTGTTGCCGACGCGGAACAGAATATGACGCTCATCCGGGAAAATTTCAACCAGATCGTCGCTTTCGGACAGAATACGCTCGATCTCGCGCAGCGCCGGACCCGGCACGACGAATTTCTTATCCTGCGATGCGGGGGTCGCCAGCTCCTCGCGGCGGACGGACAAACGATATCCGTCTACTGCGGCGACATTCAGACGGGTACCCTCCAGCTCGAACAGGCATCCAGTGTGAATCGGCTTGCTCTCGTTGTCAGACACCGCGAAGATTGTCTGAGAAATCATGGATTTCAGCGTTTTTTGCGGCAGAACAATCGGTGTTTCTGCGGTATTGACCTCCGGCAGCTGCGGGAAATCCTTAGCCTCGGAGGCAATCAGATTGAATACGGTCTTGCCGCAGCGGATGGTGGTGAGCATACTTTCATTGGTTTCCACCGAAATGATGTCGTCGGGCAGCTTACGGATGATATCGCCGAACAGACGGGCATTGAGTACAGCTGCGCCCGGCTGGGTGATCTGCGCACCGATGGAGACACGGATGCCCATCGACATATTATAGCCGCACAGGCTGAGTGCGTCGTCTGCTGTGATCAACAGTCCCTCGAGCAGAGCGATCGGACTTTTGCTGCTGACAGCACGGGAAGCGGTGGTGATGGCTTCCTGAAGAATAGATTTTTCACATGAGAACTGCATGAGATTCCTCCTTGAGACGAATATCTGTTATCAGACGTCTGACCTCTTTTCTTGTACACAGCAGATACTGCTGACGGATGAGAGATCAGACCCCATTCTAATAACAAATAGAATAGATTATTTAGTAATAGTAGTAGAGGCTTGGAAACTGTGGAAAACCCCAAAAAAGTCCCGAAGCTTGGGCGTTTGCGCGTCCGCAGGCGATTGTGGATGAATTGGGGAGAAAAATGCGGATTTTTTCGCGCCGATTGTTTTCCACAGAACTGCATACACAGCTAACAGCCGGCTGTGGAAGAATTATGACCGGTTTTGACCGGTTTTCCGTTGTCCACTGGCGCATGTTTATGCATGCTCAGTTGCGGATATTTGCAATCAGGGTCTTGATGATGTTCTCCATCTCGGTGGTCGTCTTGAGATATTCTTCGACCTTGTTGATGGAGTGCAGGACGGTCGTGTGGTCGCGGGAGAATACCTTGCCGATTTCCGGCAGAGAATAATCCGTGAGCTTGCGCACAAGGTACATGGCGACCTGACGGGGCTGTACCATGTCGCGGGAGCGTCCGGAGCCGCGGAGCTTTTCGACCGGAATGGTATAGAAGTTGGAGACCTCCTGCAGGATGATCTCCGGCGTGGGCTTCATGCCCGGATTCTCCTTGAAGATATCCGTGATGGCTTCCTCTGCGAGGCTCTTGTCGATTTCGCGTCCCATCAGCTCGTGCAGTGCTTTGATTTTTTTGACGGTGCCCTCGAGCTGCCGCACGTTGGCGGTGATGGTGGTTGCGATGTAGTCGTTGATTTCGGATGACAGCTCGATGCCGAGCGATTCCGCCTTGAGCCGGATGATTGCGATGCGGGTTTCATAGTCCGGCGGCTGGATATCCGCAATCAAGCCCCATTCGAATCGGGTTTTCAGACGGTCCTCCAACAGGTTGATTTCCTTCGGCGGACGGTCGGAGGTGAGCACGATCTGTTTTTTTGATTCGTATAGCGTATTGAATGTGTGGAAGAATTCCTCCTGTGTACTGTCCTTGCCGGCGATGAACTGGACGTCGTCCACGAGCAGGACATCCGAGGAGCGATATTTGTCGCGGAATTCCTGAACGCGGGCGGTCTGAATCGAATTGATCAGTTCGTTGGTGAAGTCCTCGCCCTTGATATAGATGATGCGGTCGTTCGGATAGGTTCCGCGGACCGCGGAGGCGATGGCATACAGCAGATGGGTTTTACCCAGCCCGGACTGTCCGTAGATGAACAGCGGGTTGTAGCTGCGTCCGGGGTTGTTGGCGACGGCAGTCGCGGCTGCGTGGGCAAATTTGTTGGAGGAGCCGACGATAAACTGCTTGAACGTGTACTCGTCCTCGGCGTTCTTTTCTTTTTTCTGGTTGTTGTTGATGAACTCTCCGGTGGTAATCACGACGTCGATATCCGCCGAAAACAGCTCGTGAAGTGCGCTTTTGATGTTATCCAGATAGCGCGCCTCGATGATTTCCTGCTTGAAGCTGTCCGGCGTGTGCAGGACAAACCGGTCGTTCTGGAATTCCACCGCAGTCAGGTCGCTGAACCAGGCATCCATGGTCACCTGCGTGAGATCCTTCTGCAGGAGCTCCAGCACCATTTTCCAGATGTCATTTGGTGTCATATAGTTATCTCCCCCTCTTTCTGTATCTGCCGCATCCCGCCGGAGCGGATGCGTTTATTCTCGTTGTTCCCATATAGGGACAACAATACACTCTATATAATAGCACCAAAAATCAAATTTGTCCACAGAGTATCCACAGGATGGGGATGTCTTGGTTGACGATTTAAAAATAGGTTGACGATGGAGATGGAAGATAATATAATCCTACTGACTTAATATGAAATAAAAACGGAATGATCCGAATTGGAGGGACACTATGTACGAACAGATTGCAGAGGATATTATCCGCGGCAGACGGCTGAATCGCAGCGACGACGTATCATTTTTGATTGACGGAGATCTGTATTCTCTCAGGCGCGCGGCGAACCGCATCCGTGAAGCGCTGTGCGGAAATCGGGTGGATTTGTGTACGATTATCAACGGCCGCTCGGGCGAATGCAGTGAAAACTGCAAATTTTGTGCGCAGTCTGCGCACAATCATACGGGAACACAGGTGTATTCCTTTTTGTCTGCGGATGAAATTGTGGCGGAGTGCAGAAAGAATGAGAGAAACGGTGCGCATAAGTTTTCCATTGTGACCGCCGGACGGAGTTTGTCCGCACAGGATTTCGACCGTGTGGTGCACGCCTATCACCGGATGCAGGAGTGCGGAAAGCAGGCATTTTTCTCGGGTGCAAATGCGACCATCACCGGTGACATGCTGACGACATCGGGAAACAACACCGAGATGGACCGCAGAATGCTGACGGAAAGCGGATTTGATATCAGCCGGCTGTAATAATCCGTTCGGCTGAGAAAAACAATAGCAATATCCATAGGGATGATCAGAGGGACAGCAGAGAATCGGCAGAAATTTTGAAAAAAACGGAAAGTTTCGGTTGACAAGTTCGCTTTTCTGCGTATATAATGTATTTTGTACATTCGCGCAGTACCGGAAGAAGGTTCTGTGTGTGGTGCGGTCGGACAGGCAGCGGCATTTGCCCGAAGCTTCGGACCTGTGCCGGTGCCCGCACGAATTAATTGAAACTTTAGTAATTGGAGGTGCAGCCACTATGTTAAGAACGTATCAGCCGAAGAAGCGCCAGCGCAGCAAGGTGCATGGTTTCCGTAAGAGAATGGCTACTGCAAACGGCAGAAAGGTTCTCGCTCGCCGTCGTTCCCGCGGCAGAGCTCGCCTGAGCCTGTAATTCTTTGAAAACAGATGGACCGCGCTCGGCGGTCCATTTCTGTTTTGTATGAAAGATTGCTCTGAGTTATATCGAGCAGCGGTATTACAATTCGGACGAAACCACCGCGAAAAAAAGTGTTTCGTTAGATCCGGCAGAACATCATCGAGCCGGAGGGGAGCAACCCGCTTTTCCAAAGAATGGGCACCCGAATGTACGGGAGAGGCGGCGCGTTTCCACAGGAATGAATATGAGAAAAGGAATGGCGCAATGAAACATACGCTGAAGGAAAACCGGGATTTTCGCAGGCTGTATCACCGCGGCCGCTCGGCGGTCTCGGACTGTCTCGTCGTCTATGCCATGCGCAACAAGCAGGGACCCGGACGTCTCGGCATCACCACCGGCACCAAGCTCGGACATGCCGTTGTCCGCAACCGGCTCCGCCGTGTCATCCGCGAGATTTACCGCAGTCATGCAGGAGAAATCCGCGCGGATATGGATGTTGTCGTCGTGGCGCGTGCCCGTGCCGTTTCCGCTTCGTATCAGGAGATGGACCGTGCGTTTGTGCGCTGTGCGGAAAAGACCGGCCTGATTCCCAAAACGAACAAGCCGCAGAATTCCGGATCATGAAACGGATTCTGCTCGCCGCGATTCGGTTTTATCGTATTCATATCACGCCGTTTACCCCTGCAACCTGCCGGTATATTCCGACCTGTTCCAAGTATGCGGCGGAGGCCATTGAAAAATATGGCGCAATCAAAGGCAGCTGGCTGACTTTTCTTCGTCTGCTCCGCTGTCATCCGTTTTCGCACCACGATCCCTATGATCCGGTGCCGTAAAAAGAAATCCCCGATTTGGAGGAGCCAATGGGAAAATTTTTCGGAATTGTAATTGTTAGACCGCTCGGTCTGATTCTGATGGGGCTGTACAGCCTGATTCAGAACTACGGTCTTTCGGTTATCGCCTTTACCATTATTGTCAAGCTGATTCTTCTTCCGTTCATGTATCATCAGAAGAAGAACATGAAAAAGATGACCAAGGTACAGGGCGAGGCACAGATTATCCAAAAGCGCTACGCCAAGAATCAGGCGAAGGCGCAGGAAGAAATTCAAAAGCTGTACGAACGCGAGAATGTCAACCCGATGTCGGGCTGTCTCCTCTCCTTTATCACCCTGCCGATCATGATGGCGCTGTATTACGCGGTACGTCAGCCGCTCACCTACATGATGGGTCTGGGAGACGAGACGATCAATAAGATTGCACAGGCTGTGGGCTATACCTTTGAAAAGTCCTCGGTCAACGGTCAGATCGAGCTCTCCAAGATTGTACATGAAAACTGGGACGCGGTATCCTCGTTTGCCGGCGAGGGTCTGGTCAACATCGACTTTAACTTCTTTGGTCTGGACCTGTCCGCCGTTCCGCACTGGAATCAGCTGAACGTTCTGTGGCTGGTACCGGTTCTGTCCGGTGTCACCGCACTGATTTCCTCTCTGATCATGCAGAGAATGCAGAAGATTCAGAATCCGGCTTCCGCAAATCAGAATGACCAGATGGCGACCACGATGAATACCATGCTCATCCTGATGCCGCTGATGTCTGTCTGGATTGCATTCAGCCTGCCGGCATCCATGGGTCTGTACTGGATTGTCAACAACGTATTTACCATCCTGCAGGAGTTCCTGCTGACCTGGTTCATTGTCCGCTTCAACAAGCAGGAGGAGGACAGCGAGACCATCGCAAGACGTGAGCGCGAGGAAGAGCATCAGAAGAAGATCGAAAACCAGCGCGAGCAGCAGAGGGAGATGCAGCGCGCAATCGCTGCCGGTGAGGTACAGCGAGAGGGCGAAGTATCCAAAAATGCGTCCAAAAAGAAGAAAAAAGGACAAAATAAGAAATAAAAGGAGGGTAGTCAGCGATGACGAACTTTATTGAGAAAAAAGCTTCGACGAGTGAAGAGGCAATCCGCCTTGCTCTGGAAGAGCTTCAGATGGACCGCGACGATGTAAGCATCGAGGTTCTGGATGTCGGCAAGAAGGGCTTTTTCGGTATCGGTGCGGCACCGGCACGTGTCCGCGTCACTTTTGAAGTGAAGGAAACTGAGAAGCAAGAAGCAGCTCCGGCTGTCGAGAAGGAAATTCCGGCAGTTTCGGAACAAGCGGCTCCGGCTGTTTCCGCGGCAGTATCTGCCGACAGCGATCCGGCACAGGCTGCGAAGGAGTTTATCGACGGACTGCTCGAAAAAATGGGCATTCAGGGCGAGTCATTCCCGACCATGGGTGAGGAAAACACCCTTCTCGTCGATATCCGCGGCAAGGATATGGGTGCGGTAATCGGCCGCCGCGGCGATACGCTGGATGCCATTCAGTATCTGACTTCCCTGTCCATCAACCGCGGACGCGAGGAGCACATCCGCGTGACGCTGGATACCGAGGGCTATCGCGCAAAGCGCGAGGAGTCGCTCAACCGACTGGCACGAAAGATGGCCGGAAAAGTGCTCAAGTATCACAAGAATATGACGTTGGAGCCGATGAATCCGTACGAGAGACGCATCATCCATGCTGCACTGCAGGATTACAACGGCGTCACGACGTATTCCACCGGAACCGAACCCAACCGCCGTGTTGTCGTCGCACTCGAGCGCGGATACGGACGGGGCGGAAGATCCGGAAGACCGCAGCGTTCCTCCCGCAGATACTATAATAACAGTGAAAAGAGAGAATCCGGAGAGTAATTGACTGCGCCCGCGGCGTGTGAAAGACGAATTTTTTCAACATGCCGACGATAAAGTGAGGTGCGTATGATATGAATCAGACCATTGCCGCGATTGCGACAGGGCCTGTGTCCGGACCGATCGGCATTGTCCGTATTTCCGGGCCGGATACGATGGCGGTCATTGACCGCGTCTTTCATCCACAGGACGGCAAACCGCTTTCGGAAAAGCCGTCCCGTCTTCTCACCTATGGTTCGCTTTGTTCCCGCACCGGCGATGTGATCGACCGGTGTCTTGCGTGCGTGATGCACGCGCCGCATTCCTATACCGGAGAGGATATGGCAGAGATTCAATGCCATGGCTCCCCTGCGATTTTGTCCGAAACCCTGTCTGTTTTGTTCGCAAACGGCGCAGTTCAGGCCGGTCCGGGCGAATTTACCCGCCGTGCATTTCTGGCGGGCAAGCTCGATCTGTCCGGCGCCGAGGCGGTGCACGATCTCGTGACCGCTGCGACCACGCAGGCGGCACAGAACGCCGCCGCTCAGCTGGACGGTGCGGTCGGCACACGCATTTATGCCCTTCGTCAGAAGCTGGTTGATCTGGTTGCGGAGTTTCTCGCAGTGGTCGATTATCCCGATGAGGAGATTGATTCGGTGCTCATCGACCGTTCGTGCGAGATTCTGCACGACGCAACGCGCGATCTGTACGCGCTCGCCGAGACCTATGAGCGCGGACGCATCCTGCGTGAGGGCATTCCGTGCGCCATTCTCGGACGTCCGAATGCCGGCAAGTCCTCCCTACTCAATGCACTGGCGGGAGAGGACCGCGCGATTGTCACCAATGTACCGGGTACCACCCGCGATGTGATCGAGGAATCCATCCGCATCGGTCCGGTCGTGCTCCGGCTGTACGATACCGCCGGTCTGCGCGATACACAGGATCCGGTGGAGAAAATCGGCATCGACCGCGCGATGAAGCAGGCGAATGATTCGTTCCTGATTCTCGCGGTATTCGACTCGAGCGATGAGATTTCGGACGAGGATCTGATGGTCATGGCGCGGACACATGGGAAACGCACGATTGCGGTGCTCAACAAAAGCGACCTCCCCTCTGCACTGAATATTGAGATGATCGAACGCCGGTTTGAGCATGTCGTTGCGGTCAGCGCGCTGACCGGCGAGGGACTGCAGGAGCTCAACGACTGTATCTCTCAGGTCGTCGGCCTGGATGGTATGGCGTTTGACGGCGGCGTGATCACCAATGCGCGTCAGGCGGCGGCGATTGTCCGCGCGGCGGAACGGTGTGAGGAGGCATTTTTCGAAGCTCAGTCCGGTATGACACCGGATGTTGTTGTGATGGACACAGAGGGTGCAATTGCGGCACTCGGTGAAATCACCGGACAGTCCGTCCGGGATGACATCGTCGCAACAATTTTTGATAAATTCTGTGTCGGTAAGTAAACAGGCATTCCCGGCAGCGCGATCGGCTTGCCGGGAATGATTTTATATCTCTTGGTTTTGAATTAATTCACATTTTACACAGAGTTATCAACAGTTTACACCGTAAATTTTGTGGATAACCCTGCATGAAAAAGAAAAAACCGAGAAATTTACCAAAAATTAGCTTGTTATTGCGGGAATACAAAACGGATTATGCACAAAGTTATCCACAATCTGTGGATAACTTTGTAGATATTCTGCGTATTCTGCAATATTGATGAGACGCATGGAAAACCGTGCGGAAGGAAAATGAAATTTGACAGATGGAGGGAAATCCATTGAGCTTTTTTGCCGGAGAATATGATATTGCTGTGATCGGCGCGGGTCATGCAGGAATTGAGGCAGCCCTGGCGGCGGCTCGTCTTGGCATGAAAACATTGTGCTTTACGATCAATCTGGATGCAGTCGGTAATATGCCGTGCAATCCTGCAATCGGTGGCACAGCAAAAGGACATCTGGTGCGTGAAATCGATGCGCTCGGCGGAGAGATGGCGCGGGCAGCAGATGCGTCATGCATTCAATACCGCCTGCTCAACCGCGGAAAAGGACCGGCGGTCCATTCCCTGCGCGCGCAGGCCGACCGCATGGTATACAGAGAGTATATGAAGCATGCGCTCGAACAGCAGGAAAATCTGTTTTTGAAACAGGGAGAAATCGTTGCAATTACGACGAAAAACAACGCGGTGACCGGCGTTACCACGCGAATCGGTGCGCATTATGCGGTCAAAGCGGTGATTATTGCGACCGGAACCTATCTGCAGGGACGCATTATTATCGGCGATACGTTTTATGACGGCGGTCCGGACGGCATGTTTGCCTCCATCGGTCTGACCGACTGCCTGCGTGAGATGGGACTGAATCTCATGCGGTTTAAAACAGGCACACCGCCGCGCGTCAACCGCCGCAGCATCGACTTCTCCGAATTGGAGGTACAGCAGGGTGAGGACACCTGTATTCCGTTTTCGTTTGAGAGCGAGAAGGCGCCGCCCAACCGCGCGGTTTGTCATTTGACCTACACAAACGCACAGACCCATGAGGTGATTCGGAATAATCTGCATCGCTCTCCCCTTTATTCCGGCAAGGTCAAAGGCATCGGACCGCGTTATTGTCCGTCTATCGAGGACAAAATCGTGCGCTTTTCCGATAAGCCGCGCCATCAATTGTTCCTCGAACCGATGGGACTGAACACCGAGGAAATGTATGTTCAGGGCTTTTCCTCTTCCCTGCCCGAGGATGTTCAGCTCGAAATGATCCGCACCATCAAGGGCATGGAGCATGCCGAGGTGATGCGTCCGGCATATGCAATCGAATACGACTGTATCGACCCGCTGGAACTGAAGCCGACGCTGGAGACCAAAAAAATCAACGGTCTGTACGGTGCGGGACAGTTCAACGGCACATCCGGATACGAAGAAGCGGCGGCACAGGGACTGGTCGCCGGCATCAATGCGGCGCGCAAGCTCAAGGGAGAGCCGCCGATGATTCTCAACCGTGCGGACGGCTATATCGGTACGCTGATTGATGATCTGGTCACGCGCGGCACCAATGAGCCATACCGCATGATGACATCCCGCAGCGAATACCGATTGATTCTGCGGCAGGACAATGCAGATGAGCGTTTGGTGCCGATTGGTGCAGAAGTCGGTCTGAATTCTCAGGAACGGCTGGAAAAAGTTCATGAAAAATACGAAATTGTCAAGAATGAGATCAAACGGGTGTCCAAGGTAACCGTCGGTCCCAATGCAGACATGCAGCAATTTTTGGAAGAACATGGAAGTACACCGCTGAAATCCGGCACGCATCTGACCGACTTGATCCGGCGTCCGGAGCTGGGATATGATATGCTTGCACCGTTTGACCCCGACCGCCCTCCCCTCTCGGATATCATCCGCGAGCAGGTAGAAATTCAAATTAAGTACGAAGGCTACATCAGACGTCAGATGAGAGATGTCGAGCAGTTTCGCAAGCTGGAAAACCGGCTGCTGCCGCCGGATATCGATTATGAATCGATCGATTCGCTACGGTTGGAGGCGCGGCAGAAGCTGCAGAAGGTTCGCCCGCGCAGCTTTGGACAGGCGTCCCGCATCTCGGGCGTCAATCCGGCGGATATTACGGCACTGATGATTGTAGTGGATATGATGGAGAAACAGCATGATGAATGATATTTTGACCGCTGGTCTGGCGGATTGGAATCTGACGGCGGATGACAGTCAATTGGCCGGACTGAACGATTTTTTTGTCCGTGTTGTGGAGACAAACAGGGTGATGAATCTGACGGCGATCACCGAACCGGAAGAGTTTGCCCGCAAACACTATCTGGACTGCGCTTCCCTGCTGACGGTGCAGCCGTTTGACGGTCTGAAAACCGTGGATGTTGGATGCGGCGCGGGATTCCCAGGCATGCCGCTCAAACTGCTGTGTCCGGACTGCGAGATTACCCTGCTGGATTCCCTCGGAAAACGCATTCGTTTTTTGCAGGAGTGCATTGATGAGATGGGTTTGACCGGAATTGAGGCCGTTCATGCGCGCGCGGAGGAATTTGCCAAGCAGAACCGGGAGTCCTTTGATTGTGCGGTTTCCCGTGCGGTCGCACGATTAAATGTGCTCGCGGAGTTGTCTCTGCCGATGGTAAAGGTCGGCGGACGATTTATCGCGATGAAGAGCAAGGATTCGGATGATGAAATAGACGAAGCGTCGAACGCAATTCAGATGCTCGGCGGAGATATCGCGGATATTCGGGATATCACGATTCCGGGAACCGATATTACGCATCGTTTGGTGATTATTCAAAAGATTAAGGCGACACCGGCAAAATACCCGCGTCCATTCCGGAAAATCAAAGAGCGTCCGCTCTGATTTTTGATGTTTCACGTGAAACATCAAAAGAATATCACAGGTAATTCACAGAGGTTTCACGTGAAACCTCTGTGTTTTTTTGTTTACACACCGGCTTGTAACCAAAAGAATTGTCCGAAACGGTTGTTTCACGTGAAACCACGTGCTATAATAAAATGAGCCTGAGAAAGGCAGTGAATCGATCCGGAAAGGATAAGATATATGGGTAAAATCATTGCGTTTGCAAATCAAAAAGGTGGTGTCGGAAAGACAACCACGGCTGTCAATCTTGCGGCGGCGCTCACCGAGCAGGAACAGCGTGTGCTTCTGTGCGATTTCGATCCGCAGGGTAATGCGACATCCGGTTTCGGCATTGATCCGCGCTCGCTTGAGACCAGCATCTATGAGCTGATTGTCAGCGACGATCCGCCGGTGGAAGAGGCAATTATTCACACCGAATGGGCGGATGTACTGGGAGCAAATGTAAATCTCGCCGGTGCAGAGATCGATCTGGTGGAGATTGACCACCGAGAATACCGTCTGAAGATGGTTTTGGATCAGATCCGCGAACAGTATGACTATATTTTGATCGATTGTCCGCCGTCGCTCGGACTGCTGACGCTCAACTGTCTGTGTGCCGCGGATTCGTTTTTTGTCCCGCTTCAGTGCGAATACTACGCGCTGGAGGGTCTGACTCAGTTGATGACGACCATCCGTGCGGTACAGCGCAGTATGAATCCGGACATCCAGATGGAGGGTGTTCTGCTCACAATGTTTGACGGACGCACCAATCTGTCAATTCAGGTGGTGGATGAGGTCAAACGGCATTTCGGCAACAAGGTATTTTCCACCGTTGTTCCGCGCAATGTGCGCCTGAGTGAGGCGCCGAGCCACGGTCAGCCGATAACGGCGTATGACCGTTACTGCCGCGGAGCAGAGGCATATATGGCGCTGGCGCAGGAGCTGCTGCGGCGGAATATCGGGTAATAAGGGGGTAGAAACATGGCTTCCAAAAACCTTGGACGCGGACTTTCCGCATTATTTGGAGATGATACTGTGACACAACCACCCGTACGAGAGATCAAGCCGAGAAACGGCTTTCAGGCCATTCCGCTTGTAAAAATTGAGCCGAACCGTGCACAGCCGCGCCGTGTCTTTGAAGAAGAGTCCCTGCAGGAGCTGGAAAACAGCATCCGTCTGCACGGCGTTTTGTCACCGATTACGGTGCGTGCGGCGGAGAACGGATACTATCAGATTATCGCAGGGGAGCGCCGCTGGCGTGCCGCGCGCCGCGCCGGATTGGAGACCATTCCGGCGATGGTGATTGAGGCGGATGATCAGACCATGATGGAACTGGCGATGATTGAAAACCTCCAGCGCGAGGATCTGAATCCGATTGAAGAGGCGGAGGGTTTCCGCTCGCTGATCGATGATTTTGGTATGAAGCAGGATGCGGCGGCGGAGCGCGTCGGACGATCCCGTTCGGCGGTCACCAACAGTCTGCGTCTGCTGTCTCTGCCGGATGAAGTCCGTGCGATGATTGTAGATGGGACACTGACTGCGGGACATGCCCGTGCGGTGCTGTCCCTGCCGGAAGAGGCTGACCGCATCGCTGCGGCACAGCGCATTGCGCAGGACGGCATGTCGGTCCGTCAGGCAGAGGCATTCTGTAAAAAGCTCAAAAAGCCGCAGAAAACAGACGAAGAACCGAAAAAAGAACCGTTTACCGTCAATTATTATGAAGATATCCAGAAAAAACTGGAAGGTACACTCGGACGCAAGGTCTATGTTTCCGGTAAGAAGAACAAGGGAAAAATCGAATTGGAATTCTATGGAAACGAAGATCTTGAGCGGCTCGCGGCAGCTCTCGCCTCCGTAAATCTGTGACAGGAGGACGGCGTGCATGGACGAAAAAACCGAGAAAAAGGGGAAACAAACCAAGCAAACGATGCCCGAAGAGGACATCACAATTTATGACGAGAGCGATTCGATTGCGAAGAGCCGTCAGAAGAGCCGGAAGGTCTTTGTGTTTTATATCGTTGCGCTGTTCAGCGTCGCGCTGGTCATCATCCTGGCGAGCTATGTCGTGCAGGCACATCAGCAGCAGCAGCTGAACGAACAGATTACCGTAGCGGAAGGCGCCAAGAGCCGGGCGGACAAAATTCAGGATCAGATGGAATCCCTGCAGGAGCGTATCGACAAGCTGGAAGGGGAGTTGGAGGATACCAATTCCCAGCTCGAGCAGTCGGAGTCGGAAAAGACCAAGGCAGAGGATGCCATCCGGCAGCAGAAGGAAGAGCTCAGCGCACTTGATCTGCTGTGGCAGCTGGAAAAGGCATATCGTTCCGGTGATTATGACGGAGCCCGCGAGATCATCAGCGAAATGGATCTGACCTACGGACACAGCGCGCTGGTGAGCCGGTTGAAAGAGCCGCTGACCAATGAAGCCGCGGCGGAATATGAGGATATTTGTAACGCTCTGAGCGAATAACGCCCGAGTGGTTCAAACAAATTTGTAAATTCAAACACGAAAGGAATTAAGAACTGTGTTAGACGTAAAGTTTATCCGCGAAAATACGGAAAAGGTAAAGACGCGCCTTGCAATGCGCGGAAAGAGCTACGATGAGGAAATTGACAGCATTCTGGCACTGGATCAGAAGCGCCGTGATCTGATCGGCCGTGTGGAATCCATGAAGGCAGAGCAGAATAAGGTATCCAAGGAGATCCCGAAGCGCAAGAAGGCAGGAGAGGATGTCTCCGACATTCTGGCTGAGATGAAGACACTCTCTGAGACCGTCAAGCAGCTGGATGCCGAGCGCACCGAGGTCGAGGACAAGCTGCGTCAGGTTCTGCTTACCGTTCCGAATGTACCGGCAGACAAGGTACCGGAGGGTGCG
This sequence comes from Clostridiales bacterium, assembly GCA_022775385.1. GTDB lineage: Bacteria > Bacillota > Clostridia > Oscillospirales > Butyricicoccaceae > Butyricicoccus_A. The sequence goes on along the minus strand of JALFIV010000071.1, from coordinate 3,615 downwards.
GACGATACGTTCAATCCGGAGATGCGCCGCTGGGGTGAGCCGAAGCAGTTTGCGTTCGAGCCGAAGGCACACTGGGATATCGGCAAGGATCTGGGTATTCTGGATCCGGAAACCGCCGCAAAGGTCACCGGCAGCCGCTTCCACTTCTACAAGGGCATGGGTGCTCGTCTGGAGAGAGCAGTCATCAACTACTTCCTGAACACCCATACCGAGAACGGCTATACCGAGATTCTGCCGCCGTTCATCGCAAATGTTGCATCCATGACCGGTACCGGTCAGCTGCCGAAGTTTGCAGAGGATATGTATCATCTGGAGAACACGGATCAGTATCTGATTCCGACCGCAGAGGTTCCGGTAACCAATATGTACCGCGATGATATCATCCCGAATGATCAGCTGCCGATCCGCTATGCGGCATATTCCGCCTGCTTCCGCGGTGAGGCTGGCGCGGCCGGACGCGATGCGCGCGGCCTGATTCGTCAGCATCAGTTCAACAAGGTTGAGCTGGTCAACTTCACCGCACCGGAGGATTCCTGGAATCAGCTCGAGAATCTGACGCACGAGGCAGAGTGCGTCCTGCAGGGTTTGGGTCTGCCGTACCGCGTTGTCACGCTGTGCACCGGCGACGTCGGCTTCAGCTCCGCATGCACCTACGACATCGAGGTTTGGATGCCGTCGTACGGCCGCTATGTTGAGATTTCGTCCTGCTCGAACTTCCTTGACTATCAGGCGCGCCGCGCAAACATCCGCTGCCGCGATGAGAAGGGCAAGCCGCAGTATGCGCACACCCTGAACGGTTCCGGTGTTGCAGTCGGACGCACCGTCGCAGCGATTCTGGAGAATTATCAGAACGAGGACGGCTCGGTCACCGTACCGGAGGCGCTGGTCGGCTTCATGGGAACGGACGTCATCAAGTAAAATCAGCAAGAGAGTCCCCGATGTTTCACGTGAAACATCGGGGATTTTTGCGTTCAGGTAGCGCCGGCAATGCGCTGTGCCTCGGTACCGAGCTGATTCCATGTCGCGGCGTTGACAGCACCCGTGACCGGTAGGCCGAACAGCTCCTGAAATGCCAGAATATTTGTCCGCGTGTTCTGTCCGTAGTAGCCGGTCTCCGGCTGTGCGGTGATCTCGGGATAGACGGAGGACAACTGATTCAGCCAGACCTGAATCTGACGGACTGCCTCGTTCTCCGAACCGAAAACCAAATTTTGGTTAGGATCAAGCGGAAACAGAGGAACAGGCGGCGCAAAGACCTCAGACAATTTGGAATAGGCGAGCTTGAGGCTGTTCCAAGTATCCTCACCGACGATACCGTCCACCGACAGACCGGCGATGCGCTGATAGGTCTCCACTGCCTGACGTGTATCCGGACCGAAAAAACCGTCGATGGCGGCCGCATCGAATGCCGGATCGTAGGCACTGATCACGGACAGAATATACTGCAGTATGCGCACACCTGTGCCGGTGGAGCCCTCGCGCAGGACAGCGGGAAATACTCCCTGAACCTCCGCCGCGGTGATGCCCTCGGCGTCCAGATCATTCAGCCGCTTGACCGCGTTATAGATGTTCTGAATCTGGTACCAGGTCTCCTTGCCGACGATTCCGTCGACCGTGAGACCGAAAATCTGCTGGAATGCACGGACGGCGTCCGCGGTGCTTTTGTCAAAGACACCGTTGACCGGATAGATGCGCGGGATGGCAGGATAGTTTTCCGCAATGCGGTTGAGGCGGCTTTGGATGATGCCGACCTCGTCGGAGGCGAGACCGAGCCGCAGGGGATAGCCGGGATAGGATTCCACGAGCGGACGGATGGGAGCGGAGCGGATATCCAGATTGTCTCCATAGTAGTAGGTGAGGATTTCATAAGGGGTCAACCCCTGCTCTGCGAGATCAACCGTACCCCATTGAGACAGCCCTTCGCACTGCACACGCTGCCCGTCGCAGTAGGCGGCGAACAGCGGCTGAATTTCACCCGGTCGGGCGAGATATTGATCGAAGATTTCGCCGACAATCCGGTTGGTGTTTTCAAACAGATCGCGTCCGTATACAAAGGACTGATCGTAGGCGGTGGAATTCGTGATGTCAAAATCATAGCCGCGGGAGCGGTAGTATTCGGTGTAGATGCGGTTGAGCGCATAGGTGATCTGTGCATAGATGTTGGCGCGGATTGCGCTCTCCGGCCAGGTCGGGTAGATTTCACTGGAGGCGACATTCTGGATGTACTCCAGAAACGGAACTGTGACATTGGGGGCGCTCCGGTCATCCGGCGCACCGAGGTGGACCGTGATGGTCTCGGGAATATAGGGGAAGTCAGGCATTGGCACCTCCCGCTCCGGAGGGGCCGGTTTCGATCTGAACCGTTGTGTTCTCACCGAGAGAGGCGGGAATCAGCGAGACGGGCAGGACCGACGTGATGCCGGGAAAAATCGAAACATTATCCACCCGGACATCCGAATAATCCGGATGGGTGACGCGGACGGAGTAGGCGAGGTAGGGATTGGACAAACCGGGGGACTCCGAGGATGAGGATGGCGGCGCGGGCAGAATAAACAGGGTGGACTGTCCGCTTGAATCGGTGACAGAAGTAGCGAGGGGCATTCCGGATGAATCGTCGGCCGCAAAGACGGATACCATCGCCCCGGGGACGGGATACGCCTGCTGTGCGGCGGAGACGCGGACCAGTAGATTGCCGGTTGGCTGCTGCATAACAAACTCCTCTCTGACTGCTGTGAGCAAGGGATAGAACAGCGTATGCGGAAAAATGGATAAAATGAACCGCTTTCCGCGTCAACCGGAGAAAGATCAAACCGTTTTTCAGCGGAAACAATAATTTCAAACTGGAATGATGAGAAAAGCAGGTTGATTTTTGTCGAAAAACACGATAAAATAGAATTAATCTGGGATCAAATGACCATTGATTATTGTTTAGAATAAAGGGGGAGCGATATGGCAAACGAAGAAAACAGAAGAAGCTCTGATTTCCTGCAGGAGCAGGATGAAAAGAGACAGCGTGCGATCAAGGAGATGCAGGATCTGCAGAATCTGCTTGACTACGCAAGCGGCAAGGCGGAAAAGCCGAAAGCTGCGGCAGAGCCTCCCAAAGCGGCGCCTCAGGCGGCACCCAAAAAGGAGACAAAGCAGGATACCGTGCTGATGGATAAGAGCGTCTACCAGCAGGCAAAGGAAGAAGCCAGAAGGCAGGAGGAGCGGGAGCGTCAGGAGCGCATCCGCCGCACGTCTCCCAAGACAAAGACCGAGGGTGCACCGCGTCCGGTTCGCAAGATTACCCGTGAGGAAGCGGAGCGCAGACGCAAAGCGCGCAAGCGCCGCAGTATGATCCGCCTCGGCGGTCTGATTGTCGTTCTGCTGCTGATCATCCTCGCCGCGGCATGCACCATTCGCAAGGCGGCGGATGCACCGAAGGATCTCGGTGCTCCGGCAGGCTCGGCGGATATGGCGGCGGGTTCGGCGGAGCCGACCGGTCCGGTTATCGACAACAGCAAGCCGGCAAGCCAGCAGGAGACCGAACAGTACCTCGCAATCAAGGACGATACGGATCTGCCGGACTATGCCAAGGATTACCCGGGTCTGTACTCGGATGCCGTGAGTACA
>JALFIV010000108.1 GCA_022775385.1 Clostridiales bacterium | reverse complement strand
CGACGATCAAGTCGGCAGTCAAGAGCGATCTGTCCGAGTTCCTGTACCGCCGCACCAAGAGAAGCCCGATGATCCTTCCGGTCATCATGGAAATCTAACAAAGCCGAATAAAAAACCAGCAGGGGAATCCTGCTGGTTTTTCATTACTTCGGCATATCGCTCTGCTCATCCAGCCGGATGCTGATTTCTCCGGCGAACACGGTCTCGTTTTTTCCGTTTTTCTCAACGATCAGATGGCCGCGGTCGTTGATGGAGAGAGCACGGGCGGGCTCGGAGACACCGTTTGTGATTACGCGGATCTCCTGACCGAGAAAGTGCATATAGGAGCGGTATTCCTCCATCAGCTGTGCGGTGTTTCCGTCCGCGATCAGCTGATAGCAGCGCTCCATCTGATTCAGAAACGCGGCGACCAGCGCATTGCGGCGCACCGGATGGGGTGAGAAGTCCTCCAGACTGCCGGCGATGTCGCGGATGTCCTCCGGCAGACCGCCCTCCGGCGTGCGGACATTGATGCCGATGCCGACGATGGCGTAGCCGAGCGCGCCGGTCTCCGCCTCGACGGATGCCTCGGTCAGGATGCCGCACAGCTTTTTGCCGTTCCTCAGCACGTCATTGACCCACTTGATGGACGGTGTGAACGAGGCGGTCTGTTCGATGGCATGGCTGATGGCGACGGAGGCGCCGACTGTAATCAGATTGATCTGCTCGAGCGGAAGGTTCGGGTGGAGCAGGATGCTCAGATAGACACCGCTTCCCGACGGGGAATGGAACGAACGTCCGCGCCGTCCGCGTCCCGCTGTCTGACAGTCCGCAACGACCGTGTGACCGTGCTGGAGTTTGGATGCGTGCTGCTTGAGATAATTGTTGGTGGAGTCGATTTCGGAGAACACGTCCAGCGACTGTCCGATGGACTGTGTGGTCAGCTCGAGCGCGATGCCGGCGGAGGACAGGGCGTCGCTGTCGGTGGACAGACGATAGCCGCCGCCCGCAACCGATTCGATGGGAAAGCCCTCGTCGCGCAGGGCGGAGATTGCCTTCCAAACCGCCGTCCGCGAGACCGACAGCTCGCGCGCCAGCATACCGCCGGATACCAGCTCGCCGCGGCGCTGTTCCAAAACCTGAAGTACGTCATCCCGTACCATATCTATTTCCTCCTGTCTGATGGGTAAGCTTCTTTTCATTGATTCTTATTGTAATACAGACTGTTGTGCGGTACAATAGGGAAGAAAAAATTCTGTGAGGAAATTGAGATACGATGAAACAACGGGCGGAACTGGTGAAAAAGTTAGGACAGAGCGCAGAGGAGCGTATGCTGCTGACGCGCATTCTGGAGAAGGCGGAGACCTGTCGGGAGAAATGCTACGTGACGAGCACGCGGTTTTTGGATCTGCGGGAAGCGGCGCTGGCGGAGCAGATTCTGCACCAGACCGGGGAGCGCCGATGGCGGTTTCTGGGCGGATATCCCGATGCGGAGCGCCGCGTGATTGTGTTTCTGCCGGACTATCTCGACGAACTCGATCCGGACAGTGAGGACATCCCGATTACGGCGATCCGCTGTACCAAAAGCAAGGCGGATACGCTCACGCATCGAGACTATCTCGGCTCACTGATGGGTCTACAGATCAAGCGCGACTGTATCGGTGATATTTTAATCGGCGATCACGGGGCGGATATCGTTGTACTGAGGGAAATCGCGCCGTTCCTGCTCATGAACTACGGCAAGGCGGGGCGCAAGCACCTGAGCACGGAGGAGATCGCGCTGTCCGATCTGATTGTTCCGGTGCCCAAGGTGACGTATATTCGGGATACCGTCGCGTCGCTCCGTCTGGATGCCGTGTGCGCCTCGCTGTTCCGTCTTCCGCGCGCCAAGGCATCCGAGGCGATCAAGAGCGGACGGGTCTTTCTCAATCAGCGCCCCTGTATCCAGCCCGACCGCGATGTGAAAGAGGGCGACAAGATCACGCTGCGCGGCATGGGACGTGGCGAGGTCGACGAGATTCTGGGCGAGAGCCGCAAAAAGAGAATTGTCATATCCCTGAAAAAATTTGTATAAATCCTCTGCTCGGTTCGGAGAACGGAAAACAAACGCTGTGCCTGTCGGAAAGTTCTGACAGGCACGTTCTGTTTTTTGACAGCATCGGTCACAGCTTGTTTGTTACAATAACGGCGTCAGGAGGTGGAACCGGTGCGGGTCGTGTATCTGGACAGTCTGGCGGCGCTGAATTTCTGTATGGATTACTGCATTCTGCGGGCATCCGCGCAGTTCAGCGGCCGTCCGGCATCAGGGACACGGCTGGCCGCGGCGGCAGGTCTGGGCGCTGCCTACGCGGTTCTGTGCGTGCTGGTTCCGGTGTGTGCGGCACTGCCGTTCCGGCTGATCGGTGCCGGAGGGATGTCCGCGATGGCATTTGGAATCCGGCAGCGGGCCGGATGGGTGCGAAGCACGCTGACGGTACTGCTCATCTCGTTTGTGTTTGGCGGAGGAGTCAGCGCCCTGAGTGCGCTGTGCGGCGCGAATTTTTATCGCGGCGGTGTGTTGATTGCGCCGGTTTCACGGACGGTATTGGCGGCGGCAGCGGCGGTTTCATATCTCATCAGTGCGGTGGTATTCCGGCGGCAGACGGCGGCGGACGCGCCGCGGACCGAGCGGGTGACGATCCGCGCGGGAGGTCGAACGGGATGCGTACAGCTGTTGTGCGACAGCGGCAACCTGCTCACGGACCCGCTTACGGGACGGCCGGCACTCATTCTGACAAAAGGTACGGCACAGCGGCTGTTTCCGGAGGCGGTACAGTCGGCGCAGGCCGACCGCATTCCGTTTGACTCGCTGGGAGGGAGCGGGCGGATGGATGGGTTTCTGCCGGAGGAGATTCGGAGGGAGGACGGATCTCGGTACGAGGCGGTGATTGCGCTGACGACGGCGTTTCTGGGAGCGGACTGTGATGGCCTGATCCCACAGGGAAGGAGGAGTCATGCAGAACATCTGGAAAGCCCTGACGGGACGAATGCGCCGGTGGCTGATTCGGCTGGGTATTCTTCCGAATGACGAGGGCGTGTTCTACATCGGCGGAACGGTGGTCCTGCCGCCGCCGCTCTGCAGGGACGAGGAAAAGGAGGCGATTGAGGGGTGCCAGACGGGCGACGCAGCCTGCCGAGACCGCCTAATCGAGCACAATCTGCGATTGGTCGTATACATTGCGAAAAAATTTGAGAATACCGGCATTTCCATGGAGGATTTGATCTCGATCGGAACCATCGGACTGATTAAGGCAGTAGAAACCTTCAATACGGAAAAGAAGACCAAGCTGGCGACCTATGCGTCACGATGCATTGAAAACGAGATTTTGATGCACCTGCGCAAGGTATCCGGTCAGCGAACCGAGGTTTCCTTTGACGAACCGCTGTCCACGGACTGGGACGGCAACGAACTGCTGCTGTCGGATATCCTTGGCACGGAGCCCGACAGCGTAATCCGTCCGATTGAGGACGATGTGGACCGGCAGCTGCTGCGAAGGGCGATCGGGCATCTGCCTGAACGGGAAAAGCTGATTATTGCACTGCGGTTCGGCCTCGGCGGCCGCGAGGAACAGACGCAGAAGGAGGTTGCCGACCGGCTCGGCATCTCCCAGTCCTACATTTCCCGATTGGAAAAACGCATCATTCAGCGGATGCGGCGGGATATTCTCAAATGGGTATGATGAGGTTGGTATGAAGGAAAAAACGGGCATCCGCAGAGGACGGATGCCCGTTTGGTGTGGCAGAAACGATCCGGTGGAGCATGGTGTCTCTGCCGGATCGTTTTGCTTATTTCCGATACAAAATCCGGATGGAGTTGAGCACGCACAGCATGGCGACGCCGGTATCGGCGAACACGGCGAGCCACATGGAGGCGATGCCGAGCAGACCGAGGATCATGACCAGCACTTTCATCGCGAGTGCAAAGATCACATTCTGCTTTGCGATGGCGCACGAGGCGCGCGCTATCGCAATTGACTCGGGAATGGCATTCAGCTCGCTGGTGAGGAACACAACATCCGCCGCTTCGATTGCCGCGTCCGCGCCGCTTCCCATCGCCGCGCCGATATCCGCACCGGCGAGCACCGGCGCATCGTTGATGCCGTCGCCGACGAACAGCACCGGACCGTACTTCTCCCGAAGTTCTCCCAGACGGGTCAGCTTATCCTGCGGGAGAAGGTGGGCGTGCAGTTCGGAGATTCCTGCCTGCTGAGCAATTGCGGCGGCGCTGTCCGCCGAGTCGCCGGTCAGGATTGCGGCGGTGATGCCGCGGGATTTGAGGGCGGAGACCATTTTCGATGCCCCGTCCTTGATGGTATCCGACAGCAGGAGACGTCCGCAGTACTGTCCGCCGCGCGCAATCAGGACAACCGTCGCGCCGCGCACCGCGTCCAGCTCAGGGAGAGTGACGCCGGAATGCGTCATGAGAGAGGCGCTGCCGCACAGGATTTCCGTCTCGCCCAGTCTGGCGGAGATGCCGTGTCCGGCGGCCTCGTGGATGTCATCCGGCTGATGCAGGGTGCATCCGCGCTCGGATGCCGCGCGCAGAATGCTGACTGCAATCGGATGGGTCGAGGTCTGTTCACAGCTCGCCGCCAGAGTCAGCAGTTCTTCTTCGGATACGCCGCCGGCAGGCTGAATCGCGGTGACGGTGAACGTGCCATGGGTCAGCGTACCGGTTTTGTCTAGGACTGTCGCTTTGACGCCGGAGAGCGCCTCGAGCGAAATGCCGCCCTTGAACAGGATACCCTTGCGGGAACCGGTGCCGATACCCGAGAAGAACGCGAGAGGGACACTCAGGACAAGGGCGCACGGACAGCTGATAACCAGGAAGGTCAGCGCGGTGTACACCCAGTGATGCCAGTTTCCGGTCACAAGCGACGGGATGATGGCGACCGCTGCCGCCAGTGCAACAACAAGTGGCGTGTAGATGCGGGCGAAGCGGGTGATGAACCGGTCGATTTTCGGCTTGCTTGCCGCCGCGTTTTCCACAGAATCCAGAATGCGGGTGACCATGGACTCGGACAGCGGACGGTCAACGCGCATACGCAGAACGCCGTCGGTGTTGACGCAGCCGCTGGTGATTTCGTCGCCGACCGTGACACGGACCGGAACCGGCTCGCCGGTGATGGCGGAGGTATCGAGATAGCTCTCGCCGGTCAGTACCGTGCCGTCGAGCGGAACGCGGTCACCCGGACGGACGATCAGGATATCGCCGACACGGGCGTTTCCGGCGGGAATGATGCGGGTGACGCCGTCTTTTTCCCGGGTGACGACCTCCGGACGGAGATCCACCGCCTCCATGATCTGTGTACGGCTCTTTTCCACCGCGACTTCTTCAAAATATTCGCCGATGCGGAAGAACAGCATGACACCGACCGCTTCGGGGAATTTCTGAATCGCAAACGCGCCCAGCGTTGCGATGGTCATCAAAAAGTTCTCGTCAAAGACCAGACCGGAGAACAGGTGACGCACTGCCTCCATGACGATTTTCCGCCCGAGAATGATGTAGGCGGCAAGATAACAAAGGAGAGATGGGACAAACAGCCCATCGGACAGTTCGAGCAGTCGTCCGCCGACGAGAAGTCCCGCACCACAGATCAGTTCCATCAATTCCCGATGGGATGCGAACCAGCCCGGCTTGGATGCCGAAGCCTCCGTCTCGTTTTCCGCTTTGGAATCGCCGTCGCGGTCGATGACGCGGATCTGCGATTCGTATTCCTGTGCGATGTGTTCGATGGTCTCGCGCAGACCGGTGTGGTCGGATGCGCTGACACGCAGCTGTTTGGTCGGGAAGATCAATGTCGCTTGCGCGACATTTGGCAGTTCGCCGACCGCGCGTTCGATTTTTGCGCCGCAGTTTGCGCAGCCGAGTTCTTCGAGAATATAGGTCTTTTGGACTGCGCCGAAGATCTCCTTTACAGGAGTATCATGATGCTCATGGTCGTGGTGATGATGCGCGTGTTCATGGTGATGACCACATCCGCAGTCATCGTGGTGATGATGCTCATGCTCGTGGTCGTGACCGCATCCGCAGTCATCGTGGTGATGATGCTCATGGTCGTGGTCGTGACCGCACCCGCAGTCATCGTGGTGATGGTGCTCGTGGTCATGACCGCACCCACACTCGTCGTGGTGATGATGCTCGTGGTCGTGGTCATGACCGCATCCGCACGCGTCGTGATGATGCTCATGCGCATGATCGTGGCCGCATCCGCACGCGTCCGCATCATCTTCATCGAGTGGAACCACAGCGTCGCGGTCTCGTACAGTAATGTCTGACTCATAGGTGTGGGCAATCTGTTCAATGGCTTCGCGCAGACCGGTGTGGTCGGATGCGCTGACACGCAGCTGTTTGGTTGGGAAAACCAGAACGGCTTCCTCTACGACATCAAGTGCGTTTACATCGCGCTCAATTTTTGCGCCGCAGTTTGCACAGCCAAGCTGCTCAAGAATATAAACCTTTTTCATGAATGTCATCTCCTCATCGGATCTCACGTGAACACATGAATGTTTGTTCATATGTTAGTATAATCACTTCTGATGGCGTTGTCAATATATTTCCGGAAAAAACAGCGATCCGGACAGAAGTATTTTTCGCCTCACGCATTTGTGTTACAATAAACAGAGAAACTGCAAGAGAAAGGATGAGAAAATATGTCGCTGCAAGCGGTGATTTTTGATTTGGATGATACGTTGTATGATTTCGTCACCCTGCATCTCCGGGCACTGGAGAGCATGGCTGACTGTGGAGCGTCCCGGTTTGGATTGCCGAAGGAACTGTTTTTGCAGGCGTATCGGGAGGAGGACCGGAAGATCAAACAGGAGCAGCCGTATGCCGCCGCCGGTCACAACCGGATTCTGATCATCCAGCGGATGATGGAGCGGATGGGACTGCCGTCTCTCGGAGAGATTCCGCTCACACTGTACGAGGCATACTGGGGTGTTTTTATCCGGAATATGGTGCCGCGGGACGGAGCGGAAGAACTGCTGAAAACCCTGCACGACAGGGACATCCGCACCTGCATCTGCACGGACATGACGGCACACATTCAGCACCGCAAGCTCATGGCACTCGGTCTGGCGGACTGCATCGACTATATGGTGAGCAGCGAGGAGGCAGGAGTGGAAAAGCCGAATCCGGCGATGTTCCGCATGTGTCTGGACAAGATGAAGGTACAACCGGAGCAGTGCATGATGGTCGGCGATTCGTTCGAGCGCGACATCTGCGGTGCCGCCGGTGTGGGAATCACACCGGTCTGGCTGAATGCGCGCGATCAGGCGAAGCCAGAGGCGGCGTTTGCTTTCCGGGAAATTCATACGTTGTCTGAACTGCACACGATAATAGGATAAAGCCCGGCCGGGCCTCCTGAAATTCCAAAATCTGTCCGGTATGTTTCCGATTGGAAACGGAGATACTGGACAGAGAAACGGAAAACAGGAGGCGCACGACCATGCAGGGAAAGGTAGAAATCTGCGGAGTCAACACGTCACAGCTGGCGATTCTGTCCGCATCCGAGATGGACAAGCTGCTGCGCCGTTCATCCAAGGGGGACCGGGAGGCCAGAGAAAAGCTGATTTCGGGAAATCTGCGCCTGGTTCTCAGTGTCATCCAGCGCTTTTCCGGACGGGGAGAGAGTATGGATGATTTATTTCAGGTTGGATGCATCGGACTGATGAAATCCATCGACAATTTCAATGTCGATCTGAATGTCCGGTTTTCGACCTATGCCGTCCCGATGATTGTGGGGGAAATCCGGCGGTATCTGCGCGACAACAGCACGATCCGGGTCTCACGTTCGATGCGGGACACCGCGTACCGCGCCCTGCAGGCAAAGGAGGCTTTTATTCGGGAGCATCAGCGGGAGCCGACGCTGGATGAGATTGCCGCCCAAATGGAGGTGCCGCGGCGGGATATTGCGGATGCGATGGATGCGATAATGGATCCGGTGTCACTGTATGAACCGGTATTTGAGGGGAACGGCGACGCGGTCTGTGTGATGGATCAGGTCGGGGACACCAAAAATACGGACGAGCAGTGGCTGGAGCGCATTGCGCTAAATGAGGCGATGCGGCGGCTGACCGAGCGGGAACAGAAAATTCTGCGCATGCGCTTTTTCGAGGGACGCACCCAGATGGATGTCGCGAAGGAGATCCACATCTCACAGGCACAGGTGTCACGGCTGGAAAAGGGTGCGCTGGAGAGCATTCGGAAGAATATTTAAACGCGAAAAAAGACTCGGTTCCGTTCGGAATCGAGTCTTTGCCGTTTATTCGGATTGTTCCTGTGCGGTTTTGCAGATTTCTGCGAGACAACAGGAATCGCAGTACGGCTTGCGCGCCGTGCAGACCGCGCGCCCGTGCAGGACAAGACGGTGGCAGAAATCGGAGGACGCCTCCGGCGGGACAATCGGGCGCAGGGCGCGTTCCACCTTGCCGGGATCTTTGGTTCCTTCGACCAGACCGATGCGGTTTGACAGACGAATGCAGTGGGTGTCCGCGACAATCGCCGGCTTGCGGAAGATGTCGCCGAGAATCAGATTGGCGGTTTTGCGGCCGACCCCCGGGATTTTGATGAGCTCCGCCATCGTGCCCGGTACTTTGCCGTCGTGGTGCTCAAGCAGATACTGTGCGGCGGCGTGGATGTCGCGCGCCTTGGTATTGCCGAGACCGCAGGGACGGATGATTTTCTCGATGTCCTCCGGCTGTGCGTCGGCAAACGACTGGAGAGTGGGGAACTCGCGGTAGAGATCCTGCGTGACGATGTTGACACGGGCGTCCGTACACTGGGCGGACAGCCGGGTGGCAAACAGCAGTTCATAATCCTTCTGATATTGCAGGGCGCAGATGGCGTCCGGATATTCCTGTTCCAGCAGAACGACGGCGCGTTCCGCCCGCTCTTGCGGTGTCAAATAGACCAGCTCCTTTCGGATTCGGGGATGGATTGCGCGCAGCCGGCGCAGTGCCCGCTGCGGCTTTGCCCATTATAGCATAAACTGCACAAATTTTCGACAGGAAGTGAGAAATTTGTATTGCATTAAAGGGAAAACATCCGGAGAATGGAAAAGAAACTTGAAAAAACCCACTGACCCTGTAATAATAGAAGTACATGTATTTTGTTTTAACCAGTGGAGGTATTGACATGGCTGAAGCACGCAGAATTGAAGAAAACATGGAGTTTATTACCGGCATGGATCCGGAGGTCGGCGGCGCAATCCGCAAGGAGTATGACCGTCAGTGCAGAAATATTGAGCTGATTGCATCCGAGAACGTTGTTTCCCCGGCTGTCATGGCTGCGATGGGCACCGTCCTGACCAATAAGTATGCCGAAGGTTATCCGGGAAAGCGCTACTACGGCGGCTGTGAGTGCGTCGACATTGTCGAGAATCTCGCAATCGAGCGCGTATGCAAGGTATTTGGTGCAAAGTTTGCCAACGTACAGCCGCACTCCGGCGCACAGGCAAACATGGCTGTTTATCAGGCACTGTGCCAGCCGGGCGACACGGTTCTCGGCATGAGCCTGGACAACGGCGGTCACCTGACCCATGGTTCTCCGGCAAATCAGTCCGGCAAGCTGTACAACATGGTTGCTTACGGCGTTGACGACAACGGCTACATCGACTACGACGATGTCCGCAACAAGGCGCTCGAGTGCAAGCCGAAGATGATCATCGCAGGCGCTTCCGCTTATCCGCGTGAGATCCGCTTTGACAAGTTCGCTGAGATCGCAAAGGAAGTTGGCGCATACCTGTTCGTCGATATGGCACACATCGCAGGTCTGGTCGCAGCAGGCGAGCACATGAACCCGATGGAGTACGCAGATGTCGTTACCACCACCACCCATAAGACCCTGCGCGGACCGCGCGGCGGCTGCATCCTGACCAACGACGAGGCGCTGGCGAAGAAGCTGAACTCCGCGATCTTCCCGGGCACCCAGGGCGGCCCGCTGATGCACGTCATCGCGGCAAAGGCTGTCTGCTTCGGCGAGGCACTGACGCCGGAGTTCAAGGCATATCAGACCCAGATCAAGAAGAACGCACAGGCGCTGGCAGACGGTCTGACCAAGCGCGGCGTCAATCTGGTTTCCGGCGGCACCGACAACCATCTGATGCTGGTTGACCTGCGCGGTACCGGCATCACCGGCAAGGAGCTGCAGAACCGTCTGGACGAGGTTTACATCACCGCAAACAAGAACACCGTTCCGAACGAGCCGCTCAGCCCGTTTGTCACCTCCGGTGTCCGTCTGGGTACCCCGGCTGTCACCACCCGCGGCTTCAAGGAAGCGGAGATGGACAAGATTGCCGGCTTCATCGCTGACGCAATCTTTGATTTCGAGAACAAGGCTGATGCAATCCGTGCCGGCGTTGTCGAGATCTGCAAGCAGTTCCCGCTGTACTAATCGGAATTTGATGACAAAGGACTAGAATACCATGTATCAGCCTCTGGCCGACCGGATTCGCCCGAACTCGCTGGGGGATGTGGTCGGCCAGTCGCATATTCTGGGACAGGATGGACTGCTCCGCCGCATCATCGAGAGCGGGAATATTCCGAATATGATCTTTTACGGTCCTTCCGGCATCGGAAAGACCACAGTGGCATCCATTATCGCCAATCAGACCAGCCGAAAGCTGTATAAGCTCAACGCGACGACCGCCTCCACGGCGGATATCCGCCAGATATTTGACGAGCTGGGTACGCTGATTGCGCCGAACGGTGCGCTGGTTTATCTGGACGAGATCCAGTACTTTAACAAAAAACAGCAGCAGTCCCTGCTCGAGTTTATCGAGGATGGACGCATCACACTGATCGCCTCTACGACGGAAAATCCGTATTTTTACGTCTACAACGCGATCTTAAGCCGTAGTACGGTGTTTGAGTTCAAACCGCCGGAGGCTGCGGATATCATTCCGGCAGTGCGGCGCGGCTTTGCGCTCGCAGAGCCGAAGGTCACCGCATCCGACGAGGTGTACGAATACATCGCATCCGCGTGCGGCGGCGATGTGCGCAAGGCACTCAATGCGGTTGAGGTGCTCGCCGCGGCGTCGTCTGACGGGACGGTTACGCTGGCGGACGCCGAGACGGCGGCACAGCGTTCGAATATGCGCTACGACCGCGACGGCGATCAGCACTATGATATCCTGTCGGCGTTTCAGAAATCCATCCGCGGCTCGGATCCGGATGCGGCGGTACACTATCTCGCGCGTCTGCTCGAGGCGGGAGATCTGATTTCCGCCGGACGTCGGCTCTTGGTCATGGCGGCGGAGGATATCGGACTGGCATATCCGCAGGCGATTGCGATTGTCAAAGCCTGTGTGGATTCCGCCTTTCAGCTCGGTCTGCCGGAGGCGCGCATTCCGCTCGCGGAGGCAGCGATCCTGCTCGCGACCGCACCCAAGTCCAACAGCGGTATTCGAGCGATCGACGCGGCGATGAAGGATATCCACGCCGGCAAGGCGGGGGATATCCCGGCGTATCTCAAGGACGGGCATTATTCCGGCGCAAACAAGCTCGGACGGGCGCTGACCTATCAGTTCCCGCACGATTATCCCAATCACTGGGTGGAGCAGCAGTATCTGCCGGATGTCATCAAGGATGCGCATTATTATGAATACGGTCCGAATAAGACCGAACAGCGTGCCAAACAGTATTGGGACGAAATCAAACGAAGCAGATGACATGAGCCGCACGGGACGTCCTGTGCGGCTTTTTTTACAGGAGGAAGTCGAATGATTGTACAGACACCGCTCGGCGGTATGGAGCTGGTCAGCGACGGAACCGCGCTGGTACGCGCCTGCTTTGTCGAGCAGATGAATCGTGAAGCATCCGGGACGGATGAGATCGAACAGCTCGCCGCACGGCAGCTCGGCGAGTATTTTGACGGACAGCGCACAGAATTTACCGTGCCGCTGAAGCCGTCCGGAACGCCGTTCCAGCGTATGGTGTGGGAACAGCTCGAACATATCCCATACGGTCAGACGATTTCTTATGGAGAGGTTGCCGCAGCGATTGGAAAGCCGCAGGCTGCCCGTGCGGTCGGCATGGCATGCGGCCGCAATCCGATCTGGATTTTCCTCCCGTGCCACCGCGTGGTCGGGAGGAACGGGGAACTGACTGGGTATGCCGGCGGTCTGATGCGCAAGCGGTGGCTGCTCGACTGGGAGAGGCAGAAACGATGAAGTGGGCACTTTGTCATCAAAAAGACAGGCATCTGCAAAGTCTTGGTAAATTTGTGGAACAATTTTGGTTTGTACTGGGGGATATTCCCGAAATGAAGGGGGTTTCCGGAACGAAACTCGTCGGAATCGTTGACAAGGCAATCGAAGAATGATAAAATATAAACAAATGTGAAATGCGGCCTTCCGTTGCTGAGGCATGCCAGAATAACCGGTCGATGCTGATACATAACGGAGCATCGGCTTTTTTTCTGCGGATCCGGCTGTGTTTCCCACGCCTTGTTTTCGCTATCGAAAATAAGAGAACTATACAGGAGAGGATATAACTATGATCTATTCTGCAGAAGTAGAGAATATGTGTCCGGTAGCAAAGGGCGCATATCATGGCCCGGCTCCCATCCCGCAGGAGGGCAAGTGGACGCAGGCAATGGAAATCAAGGACATCAGCGGTCTGACCCACGGCATCGGCTGGTGTGCACCGGAGCAGGGCGCATGCAAGCTGACCCTGAACGTCAAGGAAGGCATCATCGAAGAAGCGCTGGTTGAGACCATCGGCTGCTCCGGTATGACCCATTCCGCTGCAATGGCTTCCGAGATCCTGCCGGGCAAGACCCTGCTGGAGGCACTGAACACCGACCTCGTATGTGACGCAATTAACGTTGCCATGCGTGAGCTGTTCCTGCAGATCGTTTACGGCCGTACCCAGACCGCATTCTCCGAAAACGGCCTGCCGATCGGCGCCGGTCTGGAAGATCTGGGCAAGGGCCTGAGAAGCCAGGTTGGTACCATGTACGGCACCAAGGCAAAGGGCACCCGTTACCTCGAGATGGCAGAGGGTTATGTCACCCATCTGGCGCTGGACAAGGACAATCTGGTCATCGGCTATGAGTTCGTACACCTTGGCAAGATGATGGAAGCGATCCGCAAGGGCGTTGAGCCGGCTGAGGCGATGAAGAAGAACACCAACACCTACGGCCGCTACGCTGAGGGTGTCAAGTATATCGACCCGCGTGCAGAGTAAGGAGGACAGAGAATCATGGCTTTATTTGAAAGTTACGAGAGAAGAATTGACAAGATCAATGGCGTCCTCGCAGAATACGGCATCTCGAGCGTAGAAGAGTGCGCAGAGATCTGCAAGGCGAAGGGCATCGATCCGGCAGCTACTGTCCGTTCGGTACAGCCGATCGCATTTGAGAACGCTTGCTGGGCATACACCGTAGGTGCTGCCATCGCAATCAAGAAGGAAGTTAAGTCCGCTCCGGAGGCTGCTGAGGCAATCGGTATCGGTCTGCAGGCATTCTGCATCCCGGGTTCTGTTGCTGAGGACCGCAAGGTTGGTATCGGCCATGGCAATCTGGCTGCTATGCTGCTGCGTGAGGAGACCAAGTGCTTCGCATTCCTGGCTGGTCACGAGTCCTTTGCTGCTGCGGAAGGCGCAATCGGACTGGCTCGTTCCGCAAACAAGGCACGTAAGGAGCCGCTGCAGGTTATCCTGAACGGTCTTGGCAAGGACGCTGCACAGATCATTTCCCGTATCAACGGCTTTACTTACGTTCAGACCAAGTTTGACTACTACACCGGCGAGCTGGCAGTTGTTCAGGAGATCGCTTACTCCGACGGTGAGCGTTCGAAGGTTCGCTGCTACGGTGCTGACGATGTCCGTGAGGGCGTTGCAATCATGCACAAGGAGGGTGTTGACGTTTCCATCACCGGTAACTCTACCAACCCGACCCGTTTCCAGCATCCGGTTGCCGGCACGTACAAGAAGGAGTGCATGCTGACCGGCAAGAAGTACTTCTCGGTTGCTTCCGGCGGCGGCACCGGCCGTACCCTGCATCCGGATAACATGGCTGCCGGTCCGGCTTCCTATGGCATGACCGATACGCTGGGACGTATGCATTCTGACGCTCAGTTCGCAGGTTCCTCCTCCGTACCGGCTCACGTAGAGATGATGGGCTTCCTCGGCATGGGCAACAACCCGATGGTTGGCGCTTCCGTTGCTGTTGCAGTTGACGTAAACGCTGCTCTGAACGGCTAATTTTTGATAAAATAGCTGAAAAATAAAACTTTTCCCTCTTCTGCCGATTTGGCGGAAGAGGGATTATTTTGTCCGCGGCTACCATTTGGCTACCGTTTCTGGAGCGAGTAGCCGAGGAATAGATAAGCGTTTCACTCCGGTACCGGCATGGAGAAACCGATATCGGAAATCAAAACGCAACCATTATGAATGGTTGCTTTCATCTTTTAGTAATTCATCATACAAGGAAAAGGTGAGAAAATCACCAAATCCGGATGCGTCTATTATACCACAAAAGAAACATCCGAATGCTTAGAATATATCTGTATTATATCAGAATCAAAACTAATATGGAACAGAGATTGGTTCGAGTAATATTTATGGATATGGGATTCCGATATATTGAAGAAATAGAATATAGAAACGAATGAGAGAAACAGGATATTGCACATGATAGTGAGATGCATGAACAACCACTCATAACGAAATCAAATCGAACATTTAAACCTAATGACTTTATGTTCGATGTTTGTTATAATGATCTCCCAATAATAGATAAAGAGGATGTGTCAGATGGTCAAGCTTGTTGCAAGTGATATTGATGGAGTACTGTTATTAAATAGCACGGGTTCTATACCGCCAAAATGTTTTGAACTCATTCACAGATTAGCAGACAAGGGAATCCGATTTGCTGCTGCAAGCGGAAGGCGGAAGACAGTACACAAATTTACGGCGGCTGTTTGCTCCGGTTGCAGACGACATTGATTATATCTGTGAAAACGGTAATTTGGTCATCTGTCACGGAGAGATTTGCTATAAACAGACAATAGAACGCGGCTATGGCGCGCATCTGATGCGCGAACTCATGGCGATTGACGGATGTGAAGTTCTTCTTTCCGGCGTAGAAGCTTATTATATACAACCGAAAGATCCGGAATATGTCAACATATGCGTTATTTTGTTGGAAATGATGTTACCGTCGTTTCAGACATTACAGATATTCTGGAGGAATATTTAAAGATTTCTGCTTATCCTAACGGAGATGACTGCAGGACTGGCGTCCCTGAAGGGATTCGAACCCCCGGCCTACCGCTTAGGAGTTTGGAAAATTCAATATCCCAGGGTGCATCACAATGTCATGTCATGCTAAAAAGTACCGTAAAATCAAGGGAATTGAACAATCTGAGTATCCTGGAATTTCTCGTAAGGACACCCCGTATTACCTCAAAAAACCTGCGCTCTTAGCACGGTTATTAGCATT
>JALFIV010000104.1 GCA_022775385.1 Clostridiales bacterium | reverse complement strand
TCATCGACAATCACACCGACAGACGGAACACGGGAAAACAGATAGTCAAAGACCATGCTGCATCCGATCAGGAGCAGAAAGGACAACAGCAGTGCCGCGCTCGGCAGCCATACCTGTTTCTGTTTCAATTGTATTTTCAAGGATTCCACACCTCATTTTCCGTAATGATAGTTCGGCAGGGAATATCAAACCGGTCTGTCGGCAGACGGTCCAAAAAGCGGGCAGAAGCACAAAGCGCGGCAGTCTCCGCATGAGTCTGGCACAAAAAACGGTCGTAAAAACCGCCGCCGTATCCGAGCCTGTATCCCAGCCGGTCACAGGCCAGCGCCGGCACAATACAGAGATCGATGTGTTCCGGTGGAATCTCCAGACAGTGTGCGCCCGGCTCCGGAATGCCGTAGGTCTGCTCTGTCAAATCTGCAACGGAAGAGATTTGACGGGCGGACATCCGATGCCCCGGCAGGCATTTTGGAACGCAAGCGATCTTCCCGCTCTGCCAGCAGACATCCAGTATCTCTCTCGTAGAGATTTCTTCCGGCGTGGATACATACAGAAAAACCCGCTCCGCCCGAAGAAAACAGTCCAGCTGAAGGAAACGGGCCGTGATTTCCCGATCGATCCGCTTTTTTTCTTCCGGAGGAGTCAGCCGTCTCTGCCGGAGCATTTCCTGCCGAAGCTGTGCTTTAGTCTGCATATCCAATGCTGTGCCGGATTTTATCCGAGATTTCCTGCCCGCGCAGTTCGGAGACCATCGTCAGACCGAAATCAATCGACGCACCAGCACCGCATCCGGTGATCATTCTGCCGTCGACACAAACCATCTGCTTCTGCAGCTTTGCATCGCCCATCTTATCCGCAACGCTGAAGTGGCAGACTGCATTTTTACCGTGCAGCAGTCCCTTTGCCGCCAGAACAGACGGCGCGGCACAGATCGCCGCAATATAGCAGTCGTGCTCGACCGCGTAAGAGAGCGCCGCGTCGACGACCGGCTTGTCATAATAGTGATGGGTACCCGGTCCGCCCGGCAGGAAAACCATTTCACAATCGGAGAAATCAACCTCGTCCGCTGTGATATCTGTCTCGGTCACAATGCCCAGCTTGCTGGTCACGGTTTTCCCCATGACGCCGACGCGGGTCACCGGGATTTCTGCGCGCGACAGCATATCCATCGGGGCAATCATTTCAGTATCTTCATATCCATCTACCATAAGAATATAAACCATCGTGTCATCCTCCTGTTTCAATTGAATAGTAAGTTAAAGTATCCGGACTCAACCGGAGAATCATCGTGATAACGTATACAGCCCAATCGCTGTTCTGTTCCGGGAAAAGTTGCCTTCATCGAGTCGGCATGATAATACCGCAGGATCATCTGCGCCATGCACTCCCGGTTGCCTGTCATCAGCTCCTGCGCCCACAGACCGTCGTCGTTGTTCCAGACGAAGGCATAGCCTCTCAATTCGCCGGCAAAGCGCCAGCCGAGCGGCATTCCCCCAAGATCACGGAACATCTGAATCTGACACTTCCAGTCCTCCGCTGTACGGCAGAGACAGGTTTCCCCGGCATGGTTCCGGTACAGAGATTCCAGCGTCTCACTGTCATCATCGGTCAGCGGAATAATCTCTCCTTCATCAGTTGCCTCCGGATCGTAGGGAATCTGCTGATTGGAGACCCAAAATGCGGTTTCATAGCCGTATTTTTTATAAAAACCGAACAGCCACGGCTCTGCAGGGATGAGAACCGAAGCGCCTCTCCCCTTCTGTCGGTCGATGCGGAAGGATTCCGCCAGCAGCTGCGCCATCAAGCCCTTTCTCCGATACTCCGGCGCGGTGCAGGCTCCGTAAATATAGGTAACCGCACAATTCTTTTCCTTTGTTCGAAGCGTATACGGCAGCATCTGTACCATTGCGCACAGGGTTTTGTCCTCAAGCAGGAGAAGGGTCTCCTCCGGGCGGTAGCGATTGCGGAAAAACCACTCGGTAAACGCAGGATCGTCCCCAAAGCACCGGTTCCACAGGTCGATAACCGCAGGGGTATCGGATGAAACGGCAAATCGAATCATATTTCCTCCAAATCAATCGACTGCGAATCGCCAAACAGCTTGCTGTCCTTTCGAACCGCGGTATACTTGCCGAGCAGTTTGACCGGACGATAGGATTTCTTGGATTTGCGCAGTCCCTCCATGCCGAGATCCTCTTCGCGGTTGATATAGGCATAACCCTCGCAGTTGCGCTTGGCAAACTGCTGTGCAATCATCGGATAGGCGCCCGGAATATTGGCGTCTGCCTTCTCAATCTGGATCACAAACGTGTCCGAATTGATCGCAGAACCCAATGTAAAGGCAATCGGCTTTCCATCCAGACGAAGGATGCCGCCGCGCAGGTCGAGAGCCTTAAGGTTATCCAGTGCGATCTTGACCGCACAGGTCTCGCCGGAATACATCATTCCCTGTCTGCACGAGGACTCGTCCTCCGAACACCACTTCAGATGAATCTGATAGGCGTCATCCCGATTGCTCTCGTCGATGTCCTCATACGTCCAGTGTCCTTCCCACTGTTTGCAGAACCGATTGATATAATTCCGTTTAGACTGCAGCTTTTTTCCGGAGAAGGTTTGAATCTTTTTTGTTTCATAAAGATAATCCCAGCTTCCGTCGAACAGCTTGATGGTATAGTCGTCTCCGAGGATGCGGCGCATCTCCGGAATTCTCTCTTCCGGAATCGAACAGAATGTACACTCCACACCGTTCTCTTCCGCGTCCGCCATCACAGTCCGGCATGCCTGCTCAAGATCTCCCGAGCCAACCGGCATGAGGTACATCGGAATCTTCTCCGGGAAAGTCTTCATGCGGATAAACAGAAAACCGTCCTGAAAACAGATTTCGGTGTCATAATGGTCTTTCCAGATCATCAGATCGGTAAAACAGTACTCACACATCTGCATGCCGTCCGAGGGAATATAGGTCTGAATGGTTTGTTTGTCTTCTAATGTAATTGGCCGAAAATTCAGCATAGATTAATTGATGCTCCTTATTTTTCGATCAGAGCGGCAAATCGTCCGATCAGATCGTTTGATATTGCTTCAATGGAGCGGATACTTCCATTCTTGGTACAACGGATTCGCTCCCAATGGAAACGGTCAGCAAGTTTGGATGCAGTCTGATAACAGCGCTGTAAGTAGGGAATGTCCTTTTCGTGAATGTCGGTGCTTTTTCCCTCGCGGTGGATCAGCAGTTCATGGACCGCTTCTGTCGGCATATCCAGAAAGAAGACATGATCCGGCGCGGGAAGACCCATGATGCGGTACTCAAAGTCAAACAGCCAATCCAGATATGCATTCTGTTCCTCTCCGTCCAGCTTGGAAGCCTGATGGATGGCATTGGAGGTAGTATAACGGTCGGCAAGCACTAAGCCGCCGTTTTCATAGTAGTCTTTCCAATCTTTGCGATACGATGCAAAACGATCGACCGCAAAGAAAGTCGATGCGGCGTATGCGGAGACATCGTCCGGATGCGATCCAAACTCTCCGCCGAGATACATACGGATGAGTGCAGAGGATTCCTCTTCATAGCGCGGAAAAACCAAACGGCGGTAGGAAATCTGTCTGTCGTCGCAGTACTGACACAGACGGGCAAACTGCGTCGATTTTCCGGACGCGTCCGTTCCCTCCAGTACAATCAGCTTTCCGCTCATCTGGACAGCTCCTCCCGGATTCTCCGATACTTTTCCCGTACTTCTGCCGCCTTGCCGCAGGTCATCTTTCCCTCGGTACAGCCGCCGCAGGTACAGGACGGTCCGGCGTTGCGGAACAGGGTCGGCGCGACCTCATAGACCAGACGGTACATCTCCTCGGCGAGCTCGCGGATCTCCCACTGTGCACGGTTGCAGCAGCGGAGCTGGAAAAAGTTATGTAAGGAGCGGGCATTCGCCGTCATGACAATCTTGGTCGTACAGGCATTCGGAAGAACATAGCGCGCGTCCTCGATCGCCTTTTTCTGTGCCTTCTGCTCTGCCTGCTTCTCAGAACATCCCTCCTCAAGGAACGTCTGCTTATGCTTTTTCATCAGCATCTCCGTCAGCACTTCATAGGTCTTTTGGTCGTCCTCCATCGCTTTGCGGAACAGCGCGGCGGCCTCCGGATTGTCCTCGATTTCATGCGGAACGACATACTCAAATGCATGCTCGCGGACATAACGCTGTGACTGCACGCTGAACGATGCCATCCGGTGGCGTGTGATTTGGGCAAGCAGGGACCGCGATACACCCTCGATCGCAAATGTAAACGACGCATGCTCGATCGGACTTGCATGGCCGATCTCGGTCAGCATCGTCAGAAATGATTCGGTTTTCTCTTCCGTCAGCCCATCCATCAGAGTGTCGACCGCCGCGGCAGAATAACAGTTCTTTGCCGCCGCGGAGATCACCTTCTCCGGAAAAGGCGTGTAAGCTATCAATTGAACGTTCATGGGGTTTCCTTTCCAGTTATCTTGCATTTCACTGCACACAGGAGAAAAAGCGGCAGTTTGGTCATGCGCTTGGCACGCCACGGCTCCTGCTTCAAGCGGTAGAGCCACTCCAATCCGTGATCGACATAGAACGCCGGTGCACGCTGTGCCGTCCCGGCGTAAATATCCAATGAACCGCCCAAACCACAGAATAAGGTCGCATCGATTTCCTGCAGATGCCGGCGAATAAACTGTTCCTGCTTGGGCGCACCCAGACAGACAAACACGACATCCGTATGACCGGACGCGTTGATCCGGTCGATCACTTCCTGCTCGTCGGTAAAATATCCGTCCTGACAGCCGGAAATTTTGAGTCCCGGAAACCGCTTGACCAAATTCTCCGCCGCCTTGCGCGCGACGCCCGGCTTGGCACCGAGCAGATACAGACTGCGGTGCTCCCTGGCCATTTCAGCAATCAGATCGACGGCGAATTCGACACCGGCAACCTTTTCATAGATCGGTTTATTCAGTATCTTTGCCGCATGAAGAATACCGACGCCGTCCGGCAGAACCAGCGACGCTTGATTCAGCAGATCGATCAGCTCCGGATCATCCTTTGCCATATAAACAATTTCAGAATTCGGTGTGACGACGTAGCCTTTACGCTTCTGGCGGATCTGCTCCATCGCACGACCGACCGCCTCCGCTTTGGAAATGGCGTCGAACTCGACACCCATAATAGATACTCTACTCATAAGAGCCTCCTGTCATTTTGCCATGCAGCGCAGCAAAATGTGTTATCACCGCTGCTGCGCAAACAAAATAAATCATCTTATTATATCGCAGAATACCGTGAGAATCAAGGATCTGACCTCAAACAGCAGATTATCGTCATTTATCCCATAAAAATCCCCTGTGAGCCCACCAGTTATTGCTCACAGGGGAAATTTTTGTTACAGAGTTACCTTATGGAAGGTTTTCTTGCCCTTCTTGATAATCATGCCCTCGCCGCCGAACGCGCTCTCATCGAAAGACGCGTAGACGTCGGTTACCTTGGCGTCGTTGACCGTCAGACCGCCCTGCTGGATGACGCGTCTTGCCTCGCCCTTGGACTTGACCAGACCAGTCTTGACCAGAATATCCAGAACAGCGATCGAACCATCGGTCAGATCGTCTGCCGTCAGTGCAGTGGTCGGCATATCACCGGAGGCTGCGCCGCCGGAGAATACAGCCTTGGCAGCGGCAAGCGCCTTATCTGCCTCCTCCTTGCCGTGAACCATAGAGGTGATCTCGTATGCCAGCTTTTCCTTCGCCTTGTTCAGACCTGCGCCCTCGAGCTTTTCATACTCGGCGATCTCCTCCAGCGTCATAAAGGTCAGCATCTTCATGACGCGGATGACGTCGGCATCGTTGATGTTTCTCCAGTACTGGAAGAAGTCGTACGGCGAGGTCTTCTCCGGATCGAGCCAGACAGCGCCCTTCTCGGTCTTGCCCATCTTCTTGCCCTCCGAGGTGGTCAGCAGGGTGAAGGTCAGGCCGTATGCGTCGTCCTTACCGTCGACACGGCGGATCAGATCCGCACCGTTGATGATATTGGACCACTGATCATCGCCGCCCAGCTCCAGATGGCAGCCATGGTTGCGGTACAGGTACAGGAAATCGTAGCTCTGCAGGAGCATGTAGTTGAACTCAATAAAGCTCAGGCCCTTCTCCAGACGGCTCTTGAAGCACTCCGCCGTCAGCATGCGGTTGACGGAGAAGTGAACGCCGACCTCACGCAGGAAGTCCATGTAGTTGAACTTCAGAATCCAGTCCGCGTTGTTGAGCATCAGTGCGGTGCCGTTGTCGAAATCAACCAGACGGCGCATCTGCTTGCGGAAGCACTCCGCATTGTGATCGATTTCTTCCTTGGTCAGCATCTTGCGCATATCGGTCTTGCCGGTCGGATCGCCGATCATCGTGGTGCCGCCGCCGATCAGCGCGATCGGCCGATGGCCGGCCTTCTGCAGACGGGACATGACAACCAGCTGCAGGAAATGTCCGACATGCAGGCTGTCCGCCGTGGCGTCAAAGCCGATGTAAAACGTCGTCTGATGGTTGTCCAGCAGATCGCGTACCTTTTCTTCGTTGGTGCACTGGGCGATTAAGCCGCGTGCTTTCAGTTCTTCATAAACCTGAGACATAGATAATACCTCTCTATCGTTATATTATTTCTTACTCTTCCCAATGGAAACAAAAAAACTCGTCCTTTTTTTCCAAAAGGACGAGCTGTTCTCGTGTTACCACCTCATGTTCGGACACCGCTCGCGCGGAAATCCCTCTGTGAGTATGAAAAACTTCATACTTCGGCGGGTAACGGTGCCTGCCGTCATGACCTACTGGGCGCTGAGCCGTTCGACATGAAACTCCGAGATGTATTCACACCGGTATTCCCGCGCCTCTCACCAAACGGCTGCTCTCTGTCGGAATAGAGTCAGTGCTACTGGTTCTCTTCATCGTCT
>JALFIV010000086.1 GCA_022775385.1 Clostridiales bacterium | reverse complement strand
TGGAACATGCCGGCGTGTACAAGCGGGATGAACAGGGAAAACAGGCATTCCTGCGATTTATTGACTCCGTTTAACCGCACATTGACATCCCAGCCGTATAACAAACAGCTTACTGGAACACACTCTCACACGATGCGGCTGGGATGTCTGATGCAAAGAGGGATAAAAGAATACGATGAGAATTACACAGGAAGCATTTGGGGTGACGCGAGATGGTCACAAGATAACCCGTTTCTGGCTGACCGACGGACTATATCGGGTTGGAATACTCACGCTGGGCGGAATTATTCAGAGTATGGTTGTGCCGGACAGAAATGGGGCGCCGGTCGATATCGTGCTCGGATTTGACCGTGTACAGGATTATGAGAATCAGACCTGCTATATCGGCGCACTGCTTGGGCGATGTGCCAATCGGATTGCCGGCGGTGAAATCACAATCGGGGGAGAACGCTTTTATCTGAAGTGCAATGACAACGGAGTCTGCCATCTGCATGGCGGCGTATCCGGCTTTGATCGGAAGATTTGGAAAGCTGATATAACAGAAGAGGGTCTGACGCTTTCCTGCTTCAGTGCAGACGGGGAGGAAGGCTATCCGGGAAACCTGTCGGTATCCGTAACTTATCTTCTGGAGGATGGAGCGCTGTCGCTGAAATACCATGCGCAGAGCGACAGGGAGACAATCTGCAATCTGTCGAATCATGCCTATTTTAATCTGGCGGGTCATGACGGTGGAAATATCGGTCGGCATCTGATTCAGGTGCATGCGCGGCAGTACACACCGTTGGGGGAAAACGGTGCGCCGGATGGAAGAATTGCGCCGGTAACAGGCACTCCGTTCGATCTGAATCGGATGACAGCGTTTCGGGAACATTGGGACGACGATTTTCTGCAGATCAGGCAGGCAAAGGGATATGATCACAATTATCTGATTGACGGAACGGGAATGAGACCGTTCGCTCGTGTGCTGTGTGAACAGACAGGGATTTCCCTTTTCGTGGAGTCGGACATGCCGGGAATGCAGCTGTATACCGGAAACTATCTGGAAAATCTTCCGATGGGAAAAGGACAGGCGCGGTACGATGTACGCACGGGATTCTGTTTGGAAACACAATATCCGCCAAACGCTGTAAACTGCGCAGAATTTGAAAAACCGCTGTTGCGGGCGGGAGAAACCTATTCGCACACAACGATTTACAAATTCATATAAGGAGGGATGAGGATGGAAAAAACATATGCGTTCGGCGTTGATCTGGGAGGAACGACCGTCAAAATCGGCCTATTCACTGGGGATGGAATCTTGGACGAAAAGTGGGAGATCCCCACGAGAACGGAAAACCGAAGCCACCATCTCCTTTCGGACATCGCGGAATCCATGCTCGGCAGACTGAACGAACGGAAAATCCCGCTGCGCACGGTGAAAGGTGTCGGTCTGGGTGTTCCGGGTGCTGTGATCGACGAGCATTTTGTCGAACCGTGTGTCAATCTGAATCAATGGGGAGGCGAAGTTGCGGAGAGACTGTCTGCACTGTGCGGTCTTCCGGTAAAGGTGGTCAATGATGCGAACGCAGCGGCGCTCGGCGAAATGAGTCAGGGTGGCGGAAAGGGGCATAAGAACATCGTGTTTGTCACGCTGGGAACCGGTGTCGGCGGCGGAGTCATTGTCAACGGAAAGCTGATTGCCGGCGTGCACGGTGCGGGCGGAGAAATCGGACACATCAAGGTGGCGGAGCCGAACGAAATGATCTGCGGATGCGGAAAATCAGGCTGTCTGGAACAATACGCTTCGGCAACCGGAATAGTAAAACAGGCGGAGCGCAAGCTCGCGCAGTCGGACAAGCCGACAAAACTGACCAAGTATCGAACGCTCACATGCAAGGACATTTTTCAATGTGCGAAACAAGGAGATGAGATTGCGCTTGAATTGGTTGATTTGATGACGCAGATGCTGGGAAAGGCACTGGCGGCAGTGTCATCGGTGTGCGATCCGGATATTTTTGTCATCGGCGGAGGGGTGTCGCGGGCGGGAGAGATCATCCTGACCGGTGTGAGAAAGCACTTTATCGAGTACGCATTCCCGGCGGCGGCATCTGCACAATTTGCATTGGCGGAACTCGGCAATGATGCCGGTATGTACGGCGCGGTGCAGCTCGTGCTCGATTAGCCTACGCTCTTTGAAAAACAGAGAGCATCCAGCAATCGGGATTCGCTCATGCCGAAAGTTATTTTATATAACATTTTCGCGGAGATACACAATAAGCAAGTAATCACAGGGAAAGAAGAAAAGAGGAGGAGAGCCAATGATTGTACCACGGCATTATGAAAATCTGCAGATTCTGCACGAAAACACGATGCCAAATCGCTGTTATTACATTCCGGCATCAAAACGGATGGACGATTTGGTGGAGTGCCGCGAGAATTCTGACCGGATGCAGCTGCTGAGCGGGGAGTGGCGTTTTCGGTATTACGAGAGCATCTACGACCTGAACGATCGGTTTTATGAACCGGATTCTGACGTATCGGAATATGACAAAATGCCTGTCCCGAGCGTCTGGCAGATGCACGGATATGACCGTCAGCAGTATACGAACATCCGGTATCCGTTTCCGTTTGATCCGCCGCATATTCCGTATGAAAACCCGTGCGGCGCGTATGTACACACGTTCCGCTATCAGAAAGACGCCGCGGCACCGCGTGCCTATCTGAACTTTGAGGGTGTGGATTCCTGCTTCTATGTATGGCTGAACGGCGCATACGTCGGATACAGCCAGGTGTCCCACTCGACAAGTGAATTTGACATCACGGATCAGCTGAACGAGGGAGAGAATACGCTGGCGGTTCTGGTACTGAAATGGTGTGACGGAAGCTATCTGGAGGATCAGGACATGTTCCGCATGAACGGTATTTTCCGCGATGTGTACATTCTCAAACGTCCCGAAGACGGCGTATTCGACTATTTTACGACGACAGATATTCTGGACAACCAGGCGGAAATCCGTGTCCGCGTACAGTATTTCCGTGATAGTGTGCCGACTCAGATTACGATCTATGACGCAGAAGGCAATGGGGTCGGTGCGGGAACAGCGGATGAAAACGAGGAAGGAGACTACCAGCGGAGCGCAGTGATCCGACTGACTGAACCGAAGCTCTGGAATCCGGAAAAGCCGTATCTGTATACGGTGGTGCTGGAAACCGAGCATGAGGTGATTACCGACCGTATCGGCATCCGTGAGATTCATGTTGCGGATAAGATTGTGTTTGTCAACGGACAGAAAATCAAATTTAACGGTGTGAACCGTCACGATTCCGATCCGGTGACCGGATATGCGATCAGTCTGGAGCAGATGAAGAAGGACCTGCTGCTGATCAAACAGCACAACTTCAACTCGATCCGCACGAGTCATTATCCGAATGCGCCGCAGTTTTATCAGCTTTGCGACCAGTATGGATTCTTTGTCATTGATGAGGCGGACCATGAGAGCCACGGCGCATGTCAGCAGTATTGTGCAGATAATGCAGACTGGCCGGCCCATGTAGAGATCTGGAATGAACCGTTCGCGGACAATCCGGATTGGATTCCTGCGACCATGGACCGCACGCAGCGGTGTGTGCACCGGGACAAGAACCGGCCGTGCGTTGTGGTTTGGTCTATGGGCAACGAGAGCGCATACGGGTGTGCGTTTGAAGAGGCTCTGAGATGGACGAGAGAATTTGACCCGACCCGATTGAGACATTATGAAAGTGCGTATTACCGCAATCCGAACAAACAGTATGATTTCTCCGACATTGATCTGTACAGCATGATGTACCGCAGTCTGGAGACCATGATGGACGATCTGGAGGATGTTCCGGACAAGCCATACCTGCTGGTCGAGTACAGTCACGCAATGGGAAACAGTCCCGGCGATCTGGAGGATTATTTCGGACTGATTCAGCAGCAGGATCGGATGTGCGGTGGATTTGTCTGGGAGTTCTGCGATCACGCCATCTACAAGGGACAGGCGGAAAACGGAAAGGCAATGTATTGGTACGGCGGAGATCACGGCGAATATCCGCATGATGTCAACTTCTGTCTGGACGGTCTGGTGTTCCCCGACCGCACGCCAAGCACCGGCATTCTGGAGTATAAAAATGTTTACCGTCCGGGCAGAGTGGTTTCGATGAGACAGGATACGGGAGAGCTGACCATTCGCAGCTATCTCAGCCATCTCGATCTGAAGGACTATGCCTATTTGACCTATGAGATCAGCTGTGACGGCAGCATTGTTGCGGGCGGAAGAGTGGACAGGCTGGAGAACATTGCGCCGCGCGCAGAGGGAACCGCAGTTGTTCCGACTGCGTGTCCGATGTCGGGAAAATGCTTCCTGACGATCCGTTATCACCTCAAGCAAGCCACGGAGCTTCTGCCGGAGGGATATGAACTGGGATTTGATGAGATCCCGCTCGTCAACGTGGATGGCAGAAATCAGACCGGCGTCAGGCTCTGGAATGCGGATGATCCTGTGAAACACAAATCTGCTGTGACAGAGGATGACCGTTTCCTGACGATTGCCGGAGAGCAGTACACCTATGTCTACAGCAAACTGACCGGTGTGTTCACTGAGATGGAATTCAATGGAAAGAAACTGCTGGATAAGCCGATGAATATCAACATCTGGCGTGCGCCGATGGACAACGACAAAAAAATCAAGCTGCAGTGGATGGACGCGCAGTATGATCGGGCTTCCACCAGAGCCTATCACACGGATTATCGATCCGACGATTCCGAGGTAATGATCCGCAGTCATGTCGCGGTCACGGTTCCGTTCCTTCAGAATCCGATTGCGATTGACGCAGTGTGGAGAATCTCCGCCTCGGGAGTAGTGACAGCGGATTGGAAGGTCAGAAAAAAGCCGGAATTCCCGTATCTGCCGCGTTTTGGACTGAGATTGTTCCTGCCCAGGGAAATGAATACGGTGGAATACTTCGGTATCGGTCCGATGGAAAGCTATGTGGACAAGCGGCATGCAGGAAGCCATGGAACATATGTATCCTCTGTGGAGGCAATGCATGAGGACTATATCCGACCGCAGGAAAACGGAAGTCATTGTGACTGTGATTATGTGATTCTGCAGGGGGAAACATGCGGTTTGGCGGCGGTCAGCCCTAAGCCCTTTGCATTCAATGCATCTGTCTACACGCAGGAAGAACTGACGGAAAAGGCGCACAATTACGAGCTTGTTCCGTGCGGCAGCACCGTACTTTGTCTGGACTATGCGCAGAGCGGTGTGGGTTCGCAGAGCTGCGGACCGGAGCTGATGCAGCAGTATCAATTAAACGAAACGGAATTTGAGTTTGTAATGAAACTGATTCCGCAGGTATTTTGACTTGAGAACAGGAGAAGCAAATGGAAGAGAAAAGATACTTAAAATGGTATAACAAGATTGGCTACGGCGCGGGCGATATCGCCGGCAGCGGCGTGTACAATTTCCTGGCAGCCTTTGTTATGATTTATCTGACCAACGCAATTGGTCTGAATCCGGGAATCATTGGCACGCTCATGATGCTATCTAAGCTGTGCGACGGTGTGTCGGACATCTTCTTCGGTGCAATGATCGATAAAACCCGAAGCAAGCTGGGACGTGCGCGTCCGTGGATGCTGTATGCATTTATCGGCTGTGCTGTCACGATGGCGGCGATCTACGCAGTTCCGACGAGCTGGGGACAGACCGCGCAGTATATCTATTTCTTCATTACCTATACGCTGCTGAATGCGGTATTCTACACTGCGAATAATGTCGCATATGGCACACTGACCGCACTGATTACCAAAAATGGACATGAACGTGTCCAGATGGGTTCGATCCGATTCATGTTCTCCTACGGTACGAGTATGGTCGTTCAGGCTGTAACGGTTGGAGCAGTAACCTTCTTCGGCGGAGGCGTAGTCGGCTGGAGAACAGTTGCAATTATCTATTCAATCATCGGCCTGATTATTAACACGATTTCCTGCTTCTCAGTCAAGGAGCTTTCGGATGAAGAGCTGGACGGCGAGTCCAATGAAATGACCGAAGACGGAAAGGTAAAATACAGCCTTAAGGATGCGGCAAAGATGCTGCTGCACAACAAGTATTATCTGATGATTTGCTGTATTTACATTTTCCAGCAGATTTACAGCGCGATGATCAACGCGGGCATCTTCTTCATGACGTATGTTCTGGGCGATGCCAATATGCTGGGCACCTTTGCCGTTGCGATCAACCTTCCGATGATTCTGGGACTGATTGCGACACCGTTCCTTGTTAAGAAACTGAACGGTATGTACAAGCTGAATCTTGTTGGCTATGTCATTGGCACCGTTTCGAGAGGATTGGTTATCGTCGGCGGATACATCGGAAATGTCCCGATGATGCTGGTATTCTCTGCGCTTGCCTCCATCGGCATGAGCCCGCTGCAGGGTGACCTGACGGCGCTGATTGCGTCTGCATCGGAGTACACATACCTGACTGAGAACAAGCGCATTGACGGCACGATGTTCTCCTGCTCCTCGTTCGGCACAAAGCTGGGCGGCGGCATCGGAACAGCGCTTTCAGGCTGGATGCTTGCAGCGGCCGGATATGTCAACAATGCGGCCATTCAGCCGGCATCATGCATTACAATGCTCCACTTTATGTACCTGTGGATGCCGATGCTGATCAACTTTGCAATTATGCTGATTCTGTCCCGACTCAAGGTAGAAAAGGCAAATGAAGAGCTGATGGCGGAGAAAAATGCATAACAGACAACGGCGATAGCCGGATAGATTCCCTGCTGGGCGAAAGCAGCTGCCCGGCAGGGAATCCTGTTATCTATAAGGAGAATCGAATATAAGATTTTTGAAAGAGAAAAAACATATGAGCATCAAATTCTAGCTGAATTCTCAGTGCCTGTTTCTTGAAAGGACAAATCGGATCCCCGTGTGGAAAATCATTTAGACGAGATCTATTGCTTCTTTCGTGGCAGTCCGGAGGAGCCAGCACAAAACAACTCTGCCAAAGGCTTGCTGTCCGATATCTTGGTAGATAATAAATCCAGAGTAAAAATGCACAACTGCGACACATGGAATTGGAAATTATTTAAATATAGTCTTTCATAGTGTGCATATTGTGCGAAGTGATATGTGGTTCGAGGTTTAGCCTTTTGCTACAGCGTTATGATAGTTTTCAACGATTTCTTTCATAGTGATGGAGCTCAGACTGTGTTCTAAATCTTCTTGAATTCTTTTGTATGGAGTTTCCAAAACTGCATGAATGTTTTTTCCGATAGGACAGAATGGAGATGGCGAAGCATGAATTCCAATTAGCTTTTCAAGAAAATTTGGTTCCACGGCCATGCAGATTCGATATAAGCTGATTTCCTCTAAGGGACACGCAAGCGTTGCCCCGCCTTTTCCGGACTTTACCGAAAGAATGCCGTTTTTCTTCAAGGCGCTCATGATATTGCGAATACTGACAGGATTACATCCCGTGGAGAGAGATACTAATTCACTCGTTACGCGCTTATCCTCCCCGTATTCATGAATGAAAATCAGACAATGAATTGCAATTGAACATTTTGTGCTGATATGCATGGAATTCTCACCTCCAAACGATTGATTAAATTGCAAATGAGCTGTGGTGTAAAAGTTGACATTACACCATTGAGAGATTATACTGAAAAAAGATGTAATTCTAAAAATTACATAAGGAGGATATACAAGATGAACTATGTACAGCTGATATTCAGTCCCACAGGCGGTACAGCCAAAGTTGCTGGCGCAATTACAGAGGAATGGGATTCCCATGTAGAAACAATTGATCTTTGCAATGCGACAGATGATTTTTCAAAATATAGCTTTCAGGCAGAAGATGTTGCCTTAATTGCTCTGCCGTCTTATGGCGGTCGTGTTCCGGATCTTGCGGCACAGCGGCTGAAACAGGTACAGGGAAATTCTGCACGCTGTGTGTTGGTATGCGTCTATGGAAACCGAGCATACGAGGATACCCTTGTTGAAATGGAAGATATTGCACAGCAATGCGGCTTTACGGTCGTCGCTGCGATTTCAGCGGTTGCGGAACACTCAATTATACATCAATATGCAGAAGGACGACCGGACAAAAAGGATATTGCGCAGTTGAAGGCTTATGCGAATACAATCTTGAACAGCTTGAACACTGCTCAAAAGACAGAAGGGATTCACATACCGGGCAACCGGCCATATAAAAAGGCGGGCGGTGCCGGATTGGTTCCGAAGGCAACAAAAGACTGTGTCAATTGCGGACTGTGTGCAGAACAATGTCCTGCATCGGCAATTGATCCGGAGCATATAGGGACTGCAGACGCGAAGAAATGCATTGCCTGCATGCGCTGTGTCGTTCGCTGTCCGCATTCAGCCAGAAAAGTCAACGGTGTTATGGTATCTGTTGCGGCTCTCGCAATAAAAAAAGCCTGTTCCGTGAGAAAAGAGTGTGAATTGTTCATCTAAAATAGAAAAACAACGCCGGTCAACCCTCGCTGCTGATCGTAGTAAAGCAAGCAGATATACAAAATGATCTATTGTTTGTATATCTGCTTTCTATTATTGAAACTATTTAATCAATATGTACCTTTCGATACTCAGAAGGAGATTGTTGATACTGTTTTTTGAAAAGTTTTGAGAAAGCAAGAGAGACCGAATCGATTTTGAAACACTCGAGTTGAGTAGTTAAGATGAATACCGAATGTCTTGGCTCTAAAAGACATGCTCGTTGATGTGGAGTTCGCCCTTCCCACTGAGTACAAAATGCATGAGCTGATAGATTCGGAAAGTTGGACCGTAGTTTTGTCCGGGACTGCATTCTTCATATCCTGCACCGTAGAAGGACAGGTCGGAAACTGATTAAAATAATAAACTGTGACTTGTTTCTATGTATTCAATCATGGTTTTATTATAAACAAAGAGGTTTGTTTTTTCTATGTATTTTCATTGAAATTCAATGGAGAATATTTTGGAAATGTTGTTACATATGACAAGGAAATAAGAGAATGGGAAACATCCTCAGAGAAGGCGGAATATGTCAGGGAAAATCAAACAGGATTAGCATTTGTAGGCAGATCGGGGATTGCTGAATGATCCGAACGGATTGGCTTTCTTTTAGGGAAAATACTACGTATTCTTTCAATGGAACCGATTTGAAAATAATCATTCTTGCAAAGAATGGGGCGGGTTAATATCAGAGGATCTGATCCACTGGATCATCCATGAAAGTGCGATTATTCCGCATCAACTGTATGATATTCACGGAGTATATTCCGGAAGCGGCTGTGTGATTCAGGATACATTACATTTGTTTCTATTAGCTGAATATAAAGCGAGATAGTTTTAAAGTGATGATGCGATACCTCACGACGCAGGGAGAAAAGAAACTGCTGACATGATTGCCGGTCAAAGGGAAACATGGTATAATTTTTTCAAGAAATAAAAAAACAAAATCTTGAGAGAAGATAATCTCCGAACATAGAATAATCTTTCCCTTCATAGGTTATGAGGGGAGGGATGCATATGAAAGAATGGATGAAACAGCGGTTTGTTTTGTCAGGATGCATGCTGATAGGAATCCTGCTGCTTGGCATTGTGACAGCAGAGGAGGTACTCATTCCGGCGCTGTCTGTTCCGAATGAGGGTTCGTATACACTGGTATTGGATGCGGGACATGGCGGGATGGACGGCGGTGCGGTTGCGGCGGATGGAACTGCAGAGCAGGATATCAATCTTGCGATTGTTCTTCGATGCCGCGATCTGGCGAGCTTTCTTGGTATGCCGGCGGTTCTGACGCGGACCGATACCCAATCGCTGGACTATGATTCGGAGAACACAATCCGTCAGAATAAGGTGGCGGATATTCACGCGCGGGAGCGCATCACAAACGAACAGAATAATCCGGTTTTTCTGTCGGTTCATCTGAACAAGTTTTCGGATTCCTCATATTCGGGAGCACAAACTTTTTGGTCAAAGAACAATACCGGCGGACAGCGTCTTGCAGAATGTATTCAGGCATCCTTGACCGAGGGACTGCATCCCGCGCGGGAGCGCAGTGCAAAACCGGCGGAGAACAGCATTTATTTGATGAAAACACTGACCTGCCCGGCGGTGATCGTCGAGTGCGGGTTTTTATCCAAT
>JALFIV010000075.1 GCA_022775385.1 Clostridiales bacterium | reverse complement strand
CGCACAGATCACGATCAATATCCGCTATTCGTTTATGTCCATCTCGCTGGCGCAGAAGGCGGACGCCTCGATGAACACGCCGTCCCGTGCTTTGCTCGGCTTTATGATGACCGACGAAGTGTTCGCCGTCGCCAGTCAGGAACGCGCGGTCTCGCGGATCTTTTTCGCCGGACTGTCCGTGCTCCCGTATCTCGGCTGGTCTCTGGGTACGCTGCTCGGCGCTGTCCTCGGCTCGGTCCTCCCCGACCGCGTCATCAGCGCGATGGGACTGGCGATTTACGGTATGTTCATCGCCATTGTCATTCCGGAGCTGAAAAAATCCAGACCGGTCGCCGTCGTCTGCTTCATCGCCGTTCTGCTCAGCTGCGCCTTTACCTATCTGCCGGTGCTCAGCAGTATCTCGTCTGGACTGGTCATCAGCATCTGTGCCATCCTCGCTGCGGCAGCCGGCGCCTTGCTGTTCCCCATCAACGACAATCAATCTTCTGAATCCCATGAGGAATCCCGCTTATGAAGCTGTCACAATATTTTCTCTATCTCGCCACCATCGCCGGATCGACCTATCTGATCCGCGTCATTCCGTTTACACTGGCGAAAAACAAGGTGCAGAACCGGTTTATCCAGTCGTTTCTGTATTACATCCCTTACGCGGTGCTGACCGTCATGACAATCCCCGCCGTCTTTACTGCGACAAGCTCGGTGATCTCCGCCGTCTGCGGCGTCATCGCCGCCGTCCTTCTGGCGTATAAAGGAAAAGGTCTGACGACCGTTGCCATTATTTCGTGTGTGGTTGTCTTTCTGGCGGAATCCGTTCTATAACCAAACAACAAACAAAAACGCGGTATCGAGCACAGACGTTGGTGTCTGTCATTCCGATACCGCGTTTTTTTGTGTCTGACCGCAGCCGTCAAATGCGGGTGCAAATCATATTTCCGGCACAAAAAGAACAGACTCCGATATCATATGATATCGAAGCCTGTAAGAAATTGAGAAATAAATGGACCTTCTTTAATTGTGTTTGTGATTGTCCTTTTGGAATCGTCCGCGGATGCTCTCCTCGCGGAGCGCTCTCCATCGCGCATTTACCAGGTCATGAAAATATCCCATATGACTACCCTCATTTCCTTGTGTGAAACCAGACCGTCAAACAGCCTCACAGACAGGATGCCCGGATGCTGTCCATCCGATACTGGAATTACTTGTTCTTGCTGTTCTCAGCACTTTCCTTCATCTGCGCGAGGATGGCGGTTCGGTATGCTTTCAGGCATGCCTTTTTTCCGCCGGTTTCCTTTGCGTGAACCAATTCATGGATTAATCCCGTGTCAATCGCCTCTTTTCGTTGTCAGAATGGAGTACACTCAGTTCCGTCAATCGGATAGTTCATCGCACTCCATACGCACCGCACATAGTTCTGCCAGAACTCACTCTGAAATCTGTCCGTATGGTCAGCCATGTACCGGTGCAGTTTCGTTGTCAAACCCGGAAGTATACGCATGATGTTCCCCCCGATGTCAGCGATTCAGTGATTACTTTCTGTTCTTGCGGACAGCGTACTCGCCGCGCTCCATGCGCATGGCCTGCATTCTGGCCGCTACCAGTTCATTGAAGAAGTTCATTGTTGTTACCTCACTCTATTTCAGTCGATGGATTGATTCTTACTTTCTGTTCTTGCGGGATGCAGTTACGCCGCGCTCCATGCGCATTGCCTGCATTCTTGCCGCTACCAGTTCATCAAAAAACTTCATGGTTCTTACCTCTCTATATACAATGGATGGATGTTTTTACTTTCTGTTCTTGCGGGATGCAGTCATGCCGCGCTCCATGCGCATTGCCTGCATTCTTGCCGCTACCAGTTCATCAAAAAACTTCATGGTTCTTACCTCTCTATATACAATGGATGGATGTTTTTACTTTCTGTTCTTGCGGGATGCAGTTACACCGCGCTCCATGCGCAGGCTGCACATTCTCGCCTGTACCAGTTCATCAAAAAATTTCATCGTTCATACCTCGTTTTCTGCGATGCAATCGCTGATCGATTTGGATTCCTTCCCCGTTGTTTCACGGCAGGAAATCTGTTCCTTCATGATCTGCAGCGCCTGTGCTGCAGCCAGTTGATGAATGACTCCCAATGGATGAGCACCTCCGATTCTTATTGTGCAAGAACGATCTCGGTGCAGGATCTTCATTTCTTTCCTGCATTTCTTTCCCTCTTGCTTGCATATATCCTACATCAACATCCCTCGAAAGTCTAGACACAGAATATATAAATATTGTACAATTTGCTCTCTTTGTTTTTGTGCATATTGTCAACAACTTCTCGTGCCGAATTGTTATTATTAATAAATCCCCCTTTGCCTCTTTATGCACAAGCTCCAAATATAAAATCTCATTTGATACTCTTTTCACGAGGTGAAAAAAAGACACGCACCGGTATTCCTGCCGTATGCGTGTCCAAAAATGCAATTTTACATTCTGTTTACTTCTTATTCACAATCATCATGTGCGGATAGGCAAACTCGACGCCCTCGCGGTCGAACCGCTCCTTGACCGCCTGATTGATCTCGCACTTAAGCTGGAACGCCTCGCCGACGTTCGCCGCCCACAGCCATGCGCGCAGTACGACTGCCGAATCCGACAGCTCGATCACGCGGACGGTGACCTTGGGATCGCCCGCCGCAATCTGCTCCGGCGTGCGCGGGTCAAAGTACAGCGGATTGTGCTCAATCTCATCCCGCAGCAGCTCGATCGCCCGATTCATATCGGATTCATAGGTAATTCCGATGTCCAGCAGCTCACAGACCTGCGTGTCCAGATAGTTGGCGTTCTCCACGACTGCCGCGTTGATCGTGCCGTTCGGGATGATCAGCCGCTTGTTCTGCGGCGTGCGGATGACGGTGTGCCGCAGCGTGATCTCCTCAATGGTACCGGAGATATCCTTGTCGACATAGCGGACAAAGTCGCCGATGGAAAACGGCTTAAATGCCAGAATCATGACGCCGCCGGCGACATTGCTCATTGCGTCCTGCGCGGCAAAGCCGAGGACGACCGCGATGACACCGCCGGATGCGAGCAGCATATTCACGGTGGATTTCGCACCGGGAATGCTGTAAATGATGATCAGTGCGGCAAAGAAATAGATCAGCACGCGCACGATATTTTTTGCGAACACGAGCAGGGTTCCGCTTCCGGTTCCTGTCGCGCGCATGCGGTCGATCAGGCTGTCGAACGTCTTGTTGACGACCTTGATCACGTGATGCGTCACCAGAAGAACCAGCAGGATAAACACAAGCCGTCCGACCCAGGTCGGCAGATGCAGCATCCCCGTGATGCTCTGGACGCTCTTGATCGCGTTTTCCGTCGCCTCCGCCGTGTCCTGCTGTCCCGGGATGACCTCGGTCACGCCGGCGGAGCCGACTGCCTGTGTGAGCGGCATCAGTGTCATAGTTAGATTCATCGTTCTCCCCCAGAATAGCAGAGCGGCAGGCAAAGCCGCGCTCTGCCTGCTCACTCAATGGTTTTTCTCTTTATTTGTATTCGTTCAGCATCTCATGAACGAGATCCGCGACGTACTGCGCCGCGTTCTCCGGTGCGACATCCTCACGCAGGGACTTGTCGCGCTTGGAGACCTCAACCGCGCCGCGCTTGATGGTCTTCGGGCTGACGATGACGCGAACCGGAACGCCGATCAGGTCGGCATCCGAGAACATATTGCCGGCGCTGACCTTGCGGTCGTCGTACAGAACCTCGACGCCCATCGCCTGCAGGCTCTCGTACAGGGCATCCGCCGCCGCACGGACGTCCGGATCAGTGGACTTGATCGCGCAGATCTCAACCTGCCACGGTGCGATGGACATCGGCCAGATCGGACCGTAGTCGTCGTGCTTGACCTCGCAGACGGATGCCGCCAGACGGCCGACACCGATGCCATAGCATCCCATGATCGGATAGTGCGCCTTGCCGTCCTGTCCGATGTAGGTCATCTCCATGGACTTGGTGTACTTGGTACCGAGCTGGAAGATGTTTCCGACCTCAATGCCGCGGCTGATGCGGATGTGCGGCTTGCCGCAGACCGGACAGATTGCGCCCTCGTAGGTTTTGGCGAAATCCGCAACCGGTGCGTCCGGCGTGTCGCGCTTGACATTGTAGCCGGTGTAGTGGTAATTCTCCTCATTCGCACCGCAGACCGAGCTGTTCAGCTCAACCAGCGACTTGTCGATGACGTAGGAGACGCCCTCCGGCAGACCGACCGGTCCGATGAAACCGGCGACAATGCCGCTCTCTGCGGTGATCTCCGCCGGGTGGATCTCCTCACCGAGGACGTTGCGCAGCTTGGTCTCGTTGACCTCCAGATCGCCGCGGATGAACGCGATGACATACTCGTCGGTCATGTTCTTCTGATAGACAACCGCCTTGCACGATGCGTTTGCCGGCGCGCCGAGGTACTCGCAGACCGCCTCGATGGTCTTGGTCTCCGGGGTGAGCACCTTGGTCAGCGGTGCCTCCTCCGTCTCCGGTGTCTCGACGATGCAGTCGGCAGCCTCCATGTTGGAGCGGTAGCCGCAGTCGCACAGAACGATCGTGTCCTCGCCGCAGTCGGTCAGCAGCATGAACTCATGCGAGACGCTGCCGCCCATCATGCCGGAGTCCGACTTGACCGCGACAACCTCCGGAATACCGGCGCGGCGGAAAATGTTCACATATGCCTGATAGCACTTCTCATAGTACTCCTCCAGATCCTCCTGCGAGGTGTGGAACGAGTACGCGTCCTTCATCGTGAACTCACGGACGCGGATCAGACCGCCGCGAGCGCGCGGCTCATCGCGGAACTTGGTCTGGATCTGATAGATCATAAACGGATAGCTTGAGTACGACTGTGCCGCACCCTTTGCCAGATGAACAGCGGCCTCCTCGTGGGTCATACCCAGAACGACCGGCTGACCGCTTCTGTCCTTGAAGCGCGCCATCTCGCTGCCGATCGAATCATAGCGTCCGGACTCCTGCCAGAGCGACGCCGGCATGACGACCGGGAACATGACTTCCTGACCGTCGATCTTGTCCATCTCGTCGCGGATAATCGCTTCAATCTTCTTCATGATGCGCTTTCCCGGCATATACAGCGAATAGATACCGGTGGTCATCTGCTTCATATAGCCGCCGCGGATCATGAGCTTGTGGCTGTCGAGCTGACAGTCCGCCGGTGTCTCCTTGAACCGGCTGCCGAGCATGCTACTCATTTTCATAGTTGTCGTTTCCTCTTTATCATCATATTTCTGCACATTCAGCCGCCTGTCCGGCATACCCTGCCGGCAGGAGGTGAATGATTCATGTATTCCAGCTTTTATGTCCGTCCGTCTGCGGGAGAACAGGTGCAGACCGCTGTCTCCCTCCTGCCGGACCCACGTCCCGCCCTGCTCGG
The DNA here is from genome assembly GCA_022775385.1 of Clostridiales bacterium. GTDB lineage: Bacteria > Bacillota > Clostridia > Oscillospirales > Butyricicoccaceae > Butyricicoccus_A. Next base: position 1,916 of record JALFIV010000075.1, on the reverse strand, counting down.
CACGGTCACCGGAGATTCCGGAAAACCGGTCGCCGACGCGCTCGTCGTGCTGAGCGCCTCCGGCGGCGCCGAGCCGGATCGCATTGTCGGAACCGCATACACCGATGACTTCGGTCGGTTCTCCTTCGGTCCGCTTGAGGCGGGCGTGCTGTATCAGGTGACCGTCAGCCGGATCGGCATCCGGCTGCGCACCCTCGAGCAAAGTCCGTCCGAGTGATTACTCCGGCTTTGCCTTGGTTCGCACTTCCTCAGACAGCTGTGCGATGAAGTCCGCCAGCGACATAACGTCCTGCTTGCCCTTGCGGTTGCGGACAGCGACGGTGTTTGCCTCCGCTTCCTTGTCGCCGAGTACCAGCATATACGGAATCTTCTCGACCTGCGCCTCGCGGATCTTGTAGCCGATCTTTTCGTTGCGCTCATCCACGCTGACACGGAATCCGTTGTTTCTCAGCTCCGCGGCAACCGCCTGTGCGTACTCCTTGGTGCGATCGGTCATCGGCATCAAACGAACCTGCTCCGGCATCATCCAGGTCGGGAGAGCGCCGGCGTACTTCTCAATCAGGTAGGCCAGTGTGCGCTCATAACAGCCGAGGCTGGTGCGGTGCAGGATGTACGGCAGCTTCTTCTGTCCGTCCGTATCGGTGTAGTACATGCCGAAGCGCTCCGCCAGCAGCATATCGATCTGGATGGTAACCAGCGTGTCTTCCTTGCCGTGTACGTTTCTGTACTGGATATCCAGCTTCGGACCGTAGAACGCGGCTTCGTCGATACCGATCTCGTATTCCATGCCGAGGTGATCCAGAATCGCACCCATCGCGCTCTGCGCAGCTTCCCACTGCTCCGCAGTGCCCTCATACTTGTTGTTCGGGTTTGCCGGATCCCACTGGGAGAAGCGGAACGTGCAGTCCTCCCACAGACCGACGGTATCCAGCATATACTTCGCCAGCTCCAGACAGTCCTTGAACTCCGCCTCGAGCTGATCCGGACGAACGACGTTGTGTCCCTCGGAAATCGTGAACTGACGGACACGGATCAAACCGTGCATCTCACCGGAGTCCTCGTTGCGGAACAGCGTGGAGGTCTCGCCCAGACGCATCGGCAGGTCGCGGTAGGAGCGCGCCTGATTCAGATAAACCTGATACTGGAACGGGCAGGTCATCGGACGCAGTGCAAAGCACTCCTTCTCCTCGTCATGCGGATCGCCCATGATGAACATACCGTCGAGATAGTGATCCCAGTGTCCGGAGATCTTGTAGAACTCGCGCTTGGCGAACAGCGGGGTCTTGGTCAGCAGGTAATCGTGCGCCTGCTCGGTGTCCTCTACCCAGCGCTGCAGCAGCTGAATGACGCGTGCGCCCTTCGGCAGCAGAACCGGCAGTCCCTGTCCGATCGTATCAACCGTTGTGAAGTAGCCGAGCTGACGGCCGAGCTTGTTGTGATCGCGCTTCTTTGCCTCCTCGATCTTTGCGAGATACTCATCCAGCTCGTTCTTCTTCGGGAATGCGATGCCGTAGATGCGCTGCAGCGTCTCGCGGTTGGAGTCGCCGCGCCAGTATGCCGCGTTACATGCGGTCAGCTTGATTGCGTTGCCCTTGACACGGCCGGTGGAGTCCAGATGCGGACCGGCGCACAGGTCGGTGAACTCGCCCTGCTTGTAGAACGAGATGGTCTCTCCCTCCGGCAGGTCGTTGATGAGCTCAACCTTGTACGGCTCGTCCTTCATCAGCTCGAGCGCCTCGTCGCGCGGCAGCTCAAAGCGCTCAATCTTGAGCTTCTCCTTGCAGATCTTGCGCATCTCCGCCTCGATCTTCTCCATGATCTCCGGCGTGAATGCGAACGGGCTGTCCAGATCGTAGTAGAAGCCGTTGTCGATGGACGGACCGATTGCCAGCTTGACCTCCGGATACAGACGCTTG
>JALFIV010000072.1 GCA_022775385.1 Clostridiales bacterium | reverse complement strand
GATCTGCGGCATTGTCACGTACTATTCCATCGCCATCCGCAACGCACCGATCTCCCCGTGGGATCTGATGGCCGCGGGTACCGCGATGTCTGTACTCTCCGGTTTTGATCTGACACCGCCGTCGCAGGTCATCATCAGCATCGCCGGCGTGATTCTGTGGGGGATTCTCGCAGGCCAGCTCCAGCGCAGGGGAAAATTCCCCAAGCCGATGCTCCGGGAACGACTGGAGGCAGTCGCTGCCTCACTCGTGCTGATCATCTCCTTCTCTCTGATTGCCATATTCGGACAGGGAAACTTCTACGTCAGTACATGGCGTCAGGTCACGGCAAACCGCCAGAACGGTATGCTTCTTAACTTTGTCATGAACATCGGTACGATGTTTAATCCGAAACCGAGCGGCTACTCGGCAACCACTGCCGAAGATATTCTCGCAAACCGCGAGGATGTATACGCGGTAGAAGAACCCAACGAACAGAATCCAAATATCATCGCCATCATGGATGAGACCTTTGCCGATCTCTCCTATCTGGGCGATCTGCATTTGGAGAATGTGGACGATGTCATGCCGTTTGTCCGCTCGCTGAGTGAGAAGAAAAACACGATCACCGGTCATCTGGTGGTACCTGCATGGGGCGGCGGCACCTGCAACTCGGAATACGAGTTCCTGACAAGCAACACCTATGCATTCTTCCAGAACGGCAGCTACCCGATGCTGCAGTATGTCCACAGCGAGACCGAATCCATGGCATCTGTGCTGTCGGCACAGGGCTATCAGACCGTGGGTATCCATCCGTACTACGGTTCCGGCTGGGGACGCAGCCGCGCGTATCCGCTGTTCGGCTTTGACCAATTCCTTGATGTCGAGGATTTCAAGGATCCGGAAATTCTCCGCCGCTACATCAGCGACAAGAGCTCGTTTGAAAAGGTCATTGAAACCTATGAAAACAAGCCGGAGGGAACGCCGCTGTTCTGCTTCAACGTCACGATGCAGAATCACTGCAGCTACGACACGGTCTACGATAACTTCCCGGAGCCTGTGGAATTCCAGTACGATACGATTTATCCGCTGACCAAGCAGTATCTCTCGCTGATTCAGCGCTCGGATGAATCCATCAAGGAACTCATCAAGTACTTCAAAAAGCAGGATGAGCCGACGATCATCGTGCTGTTCGGCGATCATCAGCCCTATATTGAGAATGCGTTTTACAACTATCTGACCTCCGGCTCGGGCAAGAGCTCGGCGGAGATCACGATGGATGAACATACGGTTCCGTTCTTCATCTGGGCAAACTACGACATCGACGAGCGCGACATGGGCCGCATCAGTGCGAACTATCTCGGACCGCTGACACTGGACACCGCAAACGTCGAGATGAGCGACTATCAGGAATATGTCTACAGCCTGATGGACAAATATCCGGTCATTTCCTGTGTTGGCTGTGTCGATAAGGACGGTATTCAGGTTCCGCTCGAGATGGCAGATCTGTCGGACTACAAGATTGCGCAGTACCGCAACGTATTTGACAAGCCCAAGCAGAAAAAGGCCGAAGGAAGTGCGGCCGGAAGCGCAGCGGGCAGTAAATAATATTCCGATTCAAACAAACAGGGTATCCATTCCGTTACCGGATTGGATACCCTGTTTTGTTATGCGTTTTGATCCTGTGCAATCAGCCGCCGGAGTGCGCCGACCGCAGCCTCAATACCACGCTGCGCAGCCTTCTCTCCGACTGCCGGCGCTTCGTTCTCGTCGTTCCAAAGCACATTGAGCACCGTGCCGCAGCGAACATGCAGATAGGCCGACGCTACAAACAGCGCCGCCGACTCCATCTCGCTGGCCAGCACACCCGCCGCGAGCAGCGCCTTCCACTGCTGGGTGAGTTGCGATGCCACCGGCATGCGCTCCGGACGGATTTCTCCGTAAAAGCTGTCCTTGGACTGAATCACACCGATATGCACCGGATACTTCAATCGCTCCGCCTCGTCCGCCAGCGCGCGCACAATATCAAAGCTCGCAGCGGCCGGATACTCCAGCGGCATGTATTCGCGCGAGGTTCCCTCCTGCCGCACGGCAGCGGTCGCGACGACCAGATCCCCACCGTGCACCTCCGGTGCAACACCGCCGCACGTACCGACCCGGATAAAGGTGTGTGCACCGCATTCCACCAGTTCCTCGAGTGCAATGGCAGCAGACGGTCCGCCGATTCCGGTCGAACAGACACTCACGCGCGCACCGTTCAGCGTCCCCGTCCACACCGTAAACTCCCGGTTGGACGAAACAAACTCCGCATCGTCAAACATCCCCGCGATCCACTCACAGCGTCCCGGATCGCCCGGAAGGATCACATAGCCGCCGATTTGATCCGAGGTGCAGCCAATGTGCATCTGCTTTCCGTCAATCAGCATCACAGCCACCTCCTGTTATATATCACTCTGCATCCGCATGCTGAACATTGCGGATGTTCTTTTCCGCCTTGGAACGCGGAATCATAATCTCATGTCCGCATCCCTCACACCGGAGGCGAAAGTCCATGCCGACACGCAGCACTTTCCAGTCCTTGCTCCCACACGGATGCGCTTTTTTCATCGTCAATACGTCTCCCAGACGAATATCCATTGGTTATCCTCCTCCATTTCTTTCTTTAAGTGTATCACAGCTGTCTTTTTTCTCAAAGGGTTTTTCAAAAAAAGCCACCCGGATGGGAAAGATTTTCCTCCGTCGTGCATACCATGAAGCAGATTTCCTGTCCGGCATTGTCCATCGAAATGACGGAACTCAACAAACAGAACGGAGGACACAGCTTATGTTGCTGAAAAAGAACTATCCGCCCGAAGGGAACTCCCGTACCCCGCCGTCCCGCGAAGAACTTTTGTCTGCCGCCGCGGACGGCAGTATTCTGGAGGCCACCGCTGTGCGCTGTGACGCCGACCACAATCTCCACGTCGCACTCGGCGCGTACACCGGCATCATCCCGCGCGAGGAATGCGCACTCGGCATCGACACCGGAAAAACCCGTGAAATCGCGATTCTCTCCCGGGTCGGCAAGCCGGTCTGCTTCCGGGTGCTATCCATCAACGGAACACAGTGTATCCTGTCCCGCAGAGCCGCACAGCGCGAGGCGCTCGACGCGCTGTTCTCTTCCCTTTCTCCCGGCGATATCATCCCTGCCCGCGTGACGCATATGGAGCCGTTCGGCGCATTTGTAGACATCGGGTGCGGTGTAGTCTCATTTATTGGGATCGAGAACATCTCTGTCAGCCGGATCTCTCATCCGTCCGAGCGTTTTTTTCCCGGACAGGATATCCGCGCCGCCGTGCTCTCGGTCGACCGCACTTTGGAGCGGGTGACACTCACTCACCGCGAACTGCTCGGCACGTGGGAGGAGAATGCCGCGCAGTTTTCCGTTGGAGAGACCGTGTGCGGCATTGTGCGCAGTACGGAGGATTACGGCGTATTCGTCGAGCTGACACCAAATCTGTCCGGTCTCGCGGAAAAGCGCTTTCCGGTCGCTCCGGGTCAGACTGTCTCGTGCTACATCAAATCCATTTTGCCGGAGCGCATGAAGATCAAGCTGAATCTGATCGATCTGCTGACCGGCTTTTCCGTCCCGCCGATGGAATATTTTGTGGACGGCGACCATCTTGACCGGTGGCAGTACTCGCCGGACTGCTGTCTCACCCGCCACATCGCAACCGAATTCTGCTGACAAAAAAACAGCGGGGTCGGAACCCGGTATCCCGGCTCCCGCCTCGCTGTGATCTTTTTACTGGATAAACTTACTGTCTGTGAACACTGTTGATGTCGACCAGCTCACATGACTCGATGCGCGTGTCTCCCTCCAGACAGCGCAGCAGAGCGGATGCGGTGTCAACCGCAGTCAGGCACGGAATCGCATGCTCGACGGTGCAGCGGCGGACACGGACAGCGGCCAGCTCCGGATGACGGCTCTTGACCGAGGTCGCAATGACATAGTCGATCTCACCCGACGAAATCAGGTCGATCAGGTTCGGGGACGGCTCATCCTCGTGACGGACCGAGTTAGTCGCGACCATGTGACGGTTGAGGACGTTCGCCGTGCCGCTCGTTGCATACAGTTCGAATCCGAGGTCGGCAAAGCGTTCACCGATGTTGACCATCTCCTGCTTGTCCGAGTCGCGGACTGCCATGGCAACCTTGCCGTGCTTCTTGAGCTCAAAGCCCGCGCCCATCATGCCCTTGAGCAGAGCCTCACGGAAGGACTTGGATACACCGAGCACCTCGCCGGTGGACTTCATCTCCGGTCCGAGCTGCGTGTCCAGGTCGCGCAGCTTCTGGAACGAGAACACCGGTACCTTGACCGCATAGTAGTCGCTCTCCGGATACAGCTCCGTGCCGTATCCCATATCCTTGAGCTTCTCGCCAAACATACACCGCGTCGCCAGATCAACCATCGGTACACCAGTGATTTTGGAGATGTACGGGATGGTACGGGACGAGCGCGGGTTGACCTCGATGACATAGATCTCATCGTTGTACAGAACGAACTGGATATTGACCAGACCGACAACCGCCAGCTCCTTGGAGAGCTTCTTGGTGTATTCCAGAATGGTCTTTTTGTGGCGCTCCTCAATCGTGATCGGCGGATAGACCGAAATCGAGTCACCGGAGTGGATGCCGGCGCGCTCCATGTGCTCCATGATGCCCGGGATCAGGATATCCTCACCGTCGCAGATGGCGTCGACCTCGATCTCGCGTCCCATCAGATACTTATCGATCAGGATCGGGTTTTCTACCTTTGTGCGGGTGATGATACGCATGTACTCGCGGATGTCCGCCTCGGTAAAGGCGATCTCCATGCCCTGTCCGCCGAGGACGTAGGACGGACGAACCAGAACCGGATAGCCCAGACGTTCTGCAACCTCGACCGCTTCCTCCTCCGTGAAGACGGTGTCGCCCGCCGCACGCGGGATGCCGGTCTTGTTGAGGATGACGTCGAACTTCTCGCGATCCTCCGCCGCATCGATGCTCCATGCCGGCGTACCCAGAATCGGAACGCCGAGCGAGGCAACATGCTCCGCCAGATTGATAGCAGTCTGTCCGCCGAACTGAACGATCGCCGCATCCGGCTTTTCCGCCGCGACGATGCCCGTGATATCCTCCGGCGTCAGCGGCTCAAAGTACAGGCGGTCTGCCGTATCAAAGTCGGTGGAAACCGTCTCCGGGTTGTTGTTGACGATGACCGTCTCGCATCCGAGCTCCTTGAGCGCCCAGACCGAATGAACCGAACAGTAGTCAAACTCGACGCCCTGACCGATGCGGATCGGACCGGAGCCGAGTACCATAACCTTCTTCTTTCCTGTGCTCGGCTTGACCTCGGTCTCCTCGTCATAGGTCGAGTAGTAGTACGGGGTCTCCGCTTCAAACTCCGCGGCGCAGGTGTCAACCGTCTTATAAACCGGAAGGCGGTGTACCTTCTCACAGGACTTGCCGGACAGGCGGGTGACCAGCTTATCGGTAAAGCCGAACTTCTTCGCCGCCAGATACAGCTCCGGCGTCAGCTCCTCCGCCTGCTCGAGGACATGCTCCATTTCGGTGATGCGCTTGAATCCCTCGAGGAACCACTCGTCGATCAGTGTGATCTCGTGGATCTCATCCACCGTCATGATGCCGCGGCGCAGCGCCTCACAGATGGAGAAGATGCGCTCGTAGTCGCACTGCTTGACCTTGTCGATGACCTCCTCATCGCTCAGCTTGGCGATGAGCGGCATGGACAGCGAATCGACCTTCATCTCGATCGAACGGACTGCCTTCATCATGGCGCCCTCGAAGCTGTTGGAGATGGACATGATCTCGCCGGTTGCCTTCATCTGCGTGCCGAGCGATTTGTCCGCATAGACGAACTTGTCAAACGGCCAGCGTGGGAACTTGACGACAATGTAGTCCAGCGTCGGCTCAAAGCAGGCTACCGTCTTTCCGGTGACCGCATTGGTCAGCTCGTCCAGACCGTAGCCGACAGCGATCTTTGCCGCGATCTTCGCGATCGGATAGCCGGTCGCCTTGGATGCCAGCGCCGAGGAGCGCGATACACGCGGGTTTACCTCGATGACAGCGTATTCAAACGAGTCCGGATTGAGCGCGAACTGTACGTTGCAGCCGCCCTCGATGCCCAGCTCGGTGATAATCTTGAGTGCAGAGGTGCGGAGCATCTGATACTCGTGGTCGCACAGCGTCTGAGACGGTGCGACGACGACCGAATCGCCGGTGTGGACACCGACCGGATCGATGTTCTCCATGTTGCAGACGGTGATGACGTTGCCCTTGCCGTCGCGCATGACCTCATACTCGATTTCCTTCCAGCCTGCGATGCACTTCTCGACCAGAATCTCATCGACGCGGGAGTACATGATGCCGCTCGCTGCAATCTCGCGCAGCTCATCCCAGGTGTATGCGATGCCGCCTCCGGTGCCGCCCAGCGTGTATGCCGGACGGATGATGACCGGCAGGCCGATCTTCTTGGTAAACTCAACCGCGTCCTCCACCGTGTGGACAACCTTGGAGGCGATGATCGGCTCGTTGATCTTCTCCATCGTGTCCTTGAACAGCTGGCGGTCCTCCGCCTTGTCGATCGTGGTCGGATTGGCGCCGAGCAGTTTGACGCCGTACTCCTCAAGGAATCCCTCGGCGACCAGCTCCATCGCGATGTTCAGGCCGGTCTGTCCGCCCAGTGTCGGGAGGATGGAGTCCGGGCGCTCCTTTTTGATGATCTCCTTGACACACGGAACCGTCATCGGCTCGATGTAGACCTTGTCGGCCATCGCCTTGTCCGTCATGATAGTTGCCGGGTTGGAGTTCACCAGAACAACCTCGAGTCCCTCTTCCCGCAGTGCACGGCATGCCTGCGTTCCTGCGTAGTCAAACTCCGCCGCCTGTCCGATGACGATCGGGCCGGAGCCGAGTACCATAATTTTGTGAATATCTTTACGAAGCGGCATTACTGCGCACCACCTTTCTTCTCATCCATCAGGTCAATAAACTGATCAAACAGGTAACTGGTATCCTGCGGACCCGGATGGACCTCCGGATGATACTGGACCGTGAAGATCGGTGCATGGATGTGTTCCACACCCTCGCAGGTCTGATCGTTCAGATTGATGTGGCTGACGCGGGCGATCTCCGGATCCACCGTGTCGGCAACAACCGCATAGCCGTGGTTCTGGCTGGTGATGTAGGTTCGATCCTTGGCGAGATCCTTGACCGGATGGTTGACGCCGCGATGGCCGTACTTGAGCTTCTCGGTCTTGGCGCCGATGGCAAGACTCATCAGCTGATGGCCGAGGCAGATGCCAAAGATCGGCAGACCGGACGAAATCAGTACCTTGAGATTCTCGATGATCTCGACATTCTCCGCCGGATCGCCCGGGCCGTTGGACAGCATGATGCCGTCGTAGCCACCGTTTACAATGTGCTCCGGCTCCGTGAGTGCCGGCAGTACCGTGACCTCACAGCCGCGCGCACACAGCTCGCGCTGAATGTTCTGCTTGACGCCGAAGTCGAGCAGAGCGACGCGGCGCTTCTGTTCTCCGTCCGCCGGATAGATCACCGGCTCGTCGATGGTCACGCTCTTGACTGCGTCTGTCACCTGATAGCGCTTCATCTCCTCGATCATCGCCTCGTCCGGCTCATATCCCTCGGAGTACAGAATACCGTTCATGACGCCGCTGCTGCGCAGCAGACGGGTCAGACGGCGGGTGTCAATGCCCGTCAGGCCGATGACATTTTCCGCCTTCAGATACTCGTCGAGCGAGCGATCCGAGCGCCAGTTGGACGGATAGGCACAGGCTTCCCGCATGATGAATCCGCTGACCCAGCACTTTCTGGACTCAAAGTCCTCGGCATTGAGTCCGTAGTTGCCAACGAGCGGGTAGGTCATGCACACTGTCTGTCCGTAGTAGGACGGATCAGTCAGGACCTCCTGATAGCCGGCCATACCGGTGTTGAATACGATTTCAGCAATTTTTGCGCCTTCTGCGCCGACGTGACTGCCCTCAAACAGGGTTCCGTCGGCCAGCAGGAGATATGCTTTCTTCAAGGTTCCAGACACTCCTTTGTCGGTTGTACGCAGCATATGCTGCTTTTGCGGTTTGTTGTCAAAGCGGAATTGCTTCCGCTGGTTTTCATGAGAGTATTTGAGAGTATTTCAGTTGATTTTCCGTCTTAGCGGATCGCCGAGACGATGTCATCGCGCATACGGATTGCCTCCTGACGTGCAGCCTCCTGATAGTCGAGATCGCACTTCTTCCACGCGCACATGATGCCGCGGGAGGAGTTGACAATCGCACCCAGTCCATCGTCATTGAAGGCGTTTGCGATATCCTTTGCGGTCGCGCCCTGCGCACCGTAGCCCGGTACGAGGAAATAGCCATGCGGGATGATCTCACGGACGATCTTCTGCTCCTCCGGATAGGTTGCGCCGACAACCGCGCCGACCTCGCTGTAGCCGCACTCGGTCATCAGCTCTTCACCCCACTTGGCAACCTTCTCCGCCATGCGGACGTACAGCGGCTTGCCTTCCATGTCGCGGTTCTGGAACTCGCCCGAAGACTTGTTCGATGTCTTGACCAGCACATAGATGCCGCGGTTGCTGTTCTTGCACTCGGTCAGGAACGGATTGATGCCGTCCGATCCGAGGTAGGCATTGACCGTGCAGGAATCGCAGTTGTAGACCGGCAGGCTCAGACCGCCTACCTCACTCTCGCCGAGGTAGGCCTGTGCGTAAGCGGTTGCGGTCGCACCGATATCGTTTCTCTTGATGTCCGCGATGACGTACATGCCCTTCTCGTGTGCATAGGAGACGGTGTCGCGCAGGACTCTCGCACCATCCGGACCGAGCAGCTCGTAGTATGCCGCCTGCGGCTTGATTGCCGGAACGATGTCATACAGGGCATCAATCAGACCCTTGTTGAATTCCCACATGCTCTCTGCCGCCGCCTGCAGTGTCTTGCCGTACACCGTAATGTTCTTCTCTACAATGTAGGACGGGATGTATTCCAGACGGGCGTCCAGACCTGCCACGGTCGGGTTGTTCTTCGCACGAATGGCATTTACCAATGTGTTGATCGACATAATAATTCCTCCTGTTTTGTTTTCCTTTAATCCTTACTTTTCACGTTTGTCTTCCAAAATCATCACGCTGTCCCGGTCATCCACCTCGCGGAGCTGAACGCGGATCCGCTCCTCATGGGAGGTCGGGAGGTTCTTTCCGATATAATCCGGTCGAATCGGAAGCTCCCGGTGCCCGCGGTCGACCAGTACAGCGAGCTGAATACGTTTGGCTCGTCCGGCGCTCAGTACCGCCTCCATCGCGGCGCGCGCAGTCCGTCCCGTGAACAGGACATCGTCCACAATCACCACGGTCTTGTGCTCAATATCCGTGATCTCCAGCTTGGGAAAGATCACACTCTCTCTGCTCGGCAGATCATCCCGATATGCGGTGATATCCAGCGGCATTGTCTGCGGCCGGCTTCCCTCCACCTCGGCGATCTTGTCTGCCATGCGCTCAGCGAGGTATACACCCCGCGTACAGACGCCCGCCAGAACGATATTGTCGCTGCCGTGGTTTTTCTCGATGATTTCATACGAGATCCGGTTGATGGCGCGTCGTACCGCACCTTCATCCATTATTTCGGCTTTCTTTACCTGATTCATGTCTCCATCCTTATCCACTTGATTCCAAGTTTTTTGCAACAAAAAAACGGCCAATCCAATCGTTCTCTGCAAAAAATCGAATCACAAAACCCGTGCTTTTACAAAATCGGTCGGAAGCCGCCAGCGGACGCAGTACGCCCATACGTTTCAGTATCTGTCGCCTTGCCGGACTCACGGGTCCTGCTTAAAGGTTGCTTTTCTCATCTGCTCTATTATAGCGCATCGCATTTTCTTTGTAAATCGAAAACGCCAAGAAACTTTCCGTCAGAATGCACAGGATGTATTCTCAATTGTCGATTTTTTTCAGCTTTGCGTAGATTTTTGGAAATATTTCGCTGATTCTGCCGCATTTTCCAACACAAACTCCGCAACATTCTCCGATCATCCGGACAAACTGAGCACAGGAGAAAGGAGTGTTTCGTATGAAGCGTACCATTTTTACCGCCGGCATGTTTGCCGGTCTCGCCGGAATGACATTGGCCGCCTATACAATGAAAAAGACCATGCCTGGAACCGAGATGGGACGTTCTGTCTCGCGCGCCGCACACACCACCGCCGGCGCCGTCAGTTCCATTGCGCATGATGCCGCAGACGCCGTTGACCACATTGTCAAATAAACAGAAAAGACAGCGGACAGGAAATCCTGTCCGCTGTCTGCCTGTCAGCGCACCCCGACCGGAAAAACCCGGCAGATCAAATCATCCGCCACGCGGGAGATCTCTTCCAAAGAGCCTTCCTTCTCCTGCTCCAGCCACATTGCGACCATACCCACAATGCCGTTTGCCAGAAAACGGCAGATATACTTGCGCTCGTGGTCGTCTTCTCCCTGAACGTGCATTACCTGAACGCGATAAATCGTGTCCTCCAGCACACGCATCAGCTTCGAGCGCAGGCTCTCTCCGGTGGTATCGTGGAACAGTGTCCGGATAATGAACCAGTTCTCCTGAATGTATCCGAGCACAGAGGCCGCAATTTCCTGGACGGAATGGTTGTCCTCTGTCGGCTGATAGCTGTCCAGACTCTCGCGGAACACATCAATCAGCTCATTTTCAATCTTGTCTTTCAGATCGTAGGTATCCGTATAGTGGAAATAAAACGTGCCGCGGTTGAGATCCGCCCGTTCCGTAATTTCCTTGACGGTGATATCCTTGAACTCCTTCTCATTCATGAGTTCGGCCAGCGCCTGACGCAGCAGCCGCTTGGTCCGGCGAATTCTGCGGTCAACTCTCTTTTCACCCATAGTCAGCACTCCGTTTTTCATCATATTGCTATGGTCTGTATTATAACGCACAACTTTCTAGATTGCAACAGTCCGGTGGAAAAAATATGCGAAATTCCCGCAAAAAGTACAGCCGATGACGTTTTTTGTCATCGGCTGTTTGATTTTCTATCAATACTGTAATTTTTTTACTTTCTTTGTTATTAGACAGAGACAGAGATGACCTTGTTTTTTCATCGTTTTCGGAAATACGACACAATGTCCCGCAGGAGCATTCCGCCGATGAGAGCGATAGCGATACCGGTGAAAAACATCAGACAGAGATCAATCATCATGCTTCTCAACATATTCTGTACCACACTGCCCACCAGAAAAATCAGAACACCGGAAACCACCATGGTTCCCTGCGTCTCCTGCGGTACCCGTTTGCCCAGAAGAAATCCGATTACCAACAGAACCACGGCAATCGGAAACAGGTCGGATTCCCCCGGCACAAACCACTCCTGTAAATAGGAAACTATCATTGTTCCTCCCCCTTCATCTTCGAGTTTTTCCTCCGTTTTGTTCATCGTATCATATGTATCGGCGAAATGCAATGCAAAAGCTGTGGGTTTTGTGTCATTCGGATTATCCCGGAATGCTTGTCCAAATCAGCAGATTGGGATATAATAGAATGAATGAATATGGAATACTCACGGAGGTGTCGTATGACACAGGAAAAAATCGCACGGATCAATGAACTTGCGAAGAAAGCAAAATCCCTCGAAGGATTGACCCCCGAGGAGGCCAGCGAACAAAAGGCTCTCCGCGAAGAATACATTGCAGGCTTCCGGGCAAGCATGCAGTCACAGCTTGATAATACGTACCTTGTCGATGAGCACGGCAACAAAAGAAAGCTGCGCCGCAAAAAGCCGTACAACGGACTGAGGCGCGGCAGATGACCGGATTTTCCGCGCCGTCCGATGTTCTGGATCTTCTTGAGCAGCTGGAGCAGGCCGGCTATCCCGCCTATATGGTCGGCGGCGCCGTCCGAAGCCAGCTGATGGGACAGCAGCCGCACGATTTTGATGTGTGCACCGCTGCCCGTCCCGAGGAAGTTCGGAAGATCTGCGCCGGTTTCCGCGTTCTCGATACCGGTCTCCAGCACGGCACGGTGACCGTCCTGCTCGAGAGCGGTCCCGTAGAGATCACCACCTTCCGCACCGAAGGCGTATATTCCGACGGACGGCGGCCGGATTCCGTCTCATTTGTCTCCGACATCCGTTCGGATCTCGCGCGGCGCGATTTTACCATCAACGCCATGGCGTGGAGTCCCCGGCACGGACTGTGCGATCCGTTCGGCGGTCAGGCTGATCTGTCCTGCGGCATGCTCCGCTGTGTTGGCGATCCGACCGAACGGCTGACCGAGGATGCCCTGCGCATTCTGCGCGCCCTGCGCTTTGCCGCGACATACGGACTGCAGATCGAACCGCAGACCCGCGCGGCGGTTCTCCACTGCCGCGGATTTCTGCATAAAATCTCCGCCGAACGCATCACTGCGGAATTGATTCAAATCGTCTGCGCGCCGTATGCCGGCCGGGTTCTGATGGAGTATGCGGCGGTCATCACAGAAATCCTCCCCGAACTCCGTCCGATGATCGGCTTTGAGCAGAACAATCCACACCACCGCTATACGCTGTGGGAGCACTCGGTGCGCGCGCTCGAAGCGATTCCGTCCCGCCCGGAGCTCCGTCTGTCTATGCTATTCCACGATGTCGGCAAGAGCGTCTGCTACACGGAGGACGCCGCCGGAGTCGGACATTTTTACGGACATGCAACCCATTCTGTTCCGCTGACCGAATCGGCGCTCCGCCGTCTGCGTCTGGACCACGCACTGACCGAGGACATCCTCTATCTGGTGCGTCATCATGACACCCCGCTCGGTCAGACCCATTCCACTGTGCGGCGGAAGCTCGCGGTGCACGGCGAGCGCTATTTCCGTGCCCTGCTTGCGATCCACAAGGCGGACTGCATCGGACAGGGAACCAATCTCAGCAATCTGACACTGCTTCTCCAAAGTGAAGCGCTGTTTGAAGAGATTCTGGCGGACGAAGGTCGTTTCAAGCGGCGTGACCTCGCGGTAAACGGAAAGGACCTGATCTCCTGGGGTGTTCACGGACGGGAAATCGGCGATATGCTCGCGGCACTGCTCAATTATGTGCTGGACGATCCCTCGCGCAACACGCCGGAACAGCTGTATCAGAAATTCCTCCTGCTCCGGCGCGAACACGATCATCTCGCGTTTACTGTCAGCGGCATGAGCTGGAAGCACTGTGCGCAGGATGTCCGCCGGATTCTGGAACATCTTTCTTCCGTTCAGTACGCCGACGTCGATCTGCCGAGCGGGCGGGTTGAAGTCGTCGGCACACAGATTTCTCTCGACGAAATCCGTCATGCACTGGCGGATGCCGGATATAAGGTGGCGATTTAACATGAAAAAAGAAGAATGCAAAACACAGTTTATTCAGGCGTTTCAAACCAACGTAACCCGCCGCGGTGCTGACCGTCTGCTCGATTGGCTTCAGTCCACCGACTTTTTCGATGCGCCGGCATCGACGCGCTTTCATGCGGCCTATGCCGGCGGACTGGCAGAACACAGTCTGAACGTCTACCGCACGTTCCTGCGCAAGCATTTTGTGGAGAGCGAGGACGATCTGGAGAGCGTCACGATCTGTACCCTGCTCCACGATATCTGCAAGGCAGGCTTTTACGAGACCTCCTACCGCAATCGGAAAAATGAAGCCGGAAACTGGGAGAAGGTTCCGTACTACACCGTCAACGATAAGTTCCCCTATGGACACGGAGAAAAATCCGTCTTTCTGATCGAGCGTTTTCTGCGGCTCAAAACTGAGGAGGCGGTTGCCATCCGCTGGCACATGGGCGGCTTTGACGATTCCGTCAAGGGTGGTTCTTTCGCGCTTGCCAATGCGTTCGAAGCGTATCCGCTTGCGGTCAAACTGCATCTATCCGATCTGGAGGCAACTTATCTCTGTGAAACACGGTTCGGCGAGGAGGAAAACGCATGACGGCAAAGGAATTTCATATCAACACTCCGGCGGAGGGTTTTCTCAACATCACACGCAGTGTCCGCGAAACCATTGAGGAGAGCGGTGTGCGCAGCGGCATTGTCGTGATCTGGTGTGCGCACACCACTGCCGGCATTACAATCAACGAAAACGCCGATCCGGATGTCGTCGACGATATGCTGCTCGGTCTCGCCAAAGCATATCCCGACCGCCCGGAATTCCGGCACATGGAGGGCAACTCCGCCGCCCATCTCAAATGCTCCGCGATGGGCGTCAGCAAGACCATCCCGATCGAAAACGGCCGTATGCTGCTGGGAATCTGGCAGGGCATCTATTTCTGCGAGTTCGACGGACCCCGCTCCCGGAAATACTACGTCAAAGTGATCGAAGGCTGAAAAATTTTAGACAGAAACAGCGTATGCACCGGAATGAATCCCCTCTGCACACGCTGTTTTTTTGGTTACGAAAAGCAAGATTTCTGAAGCGCATGCCGCGCCTATCTGCTACAATATTGGTATCAACTCAAAGAAGGAAGGATGTCAAATCATGAGTGTACAAATGATCGGATTGAATCTGCTCTGCTGCAACGGCTGCAGCAACCGCTGTCCGCTGACCGCGCCGTGCTGCAACAGCGGCTCTGCAAAGGCTGACGACCTTACCAAGATCGCCGAGGAACTCGCACAGCTCCGTGCACAGGCCGCTGAAAAAGAGTAAACATCCATTCGAACAAACCGACACCCCGTCCGTCAGACTTCGGTCCGACAGACGGGGTGCTTTTCTTGTGTTAAGCCAAGGCCGCAATTCAGGTCAGATTCACTCCGTGAAACGCCTCCGGCGGATAGCAGAGGCATCCTCGAGGAATCCTATGCCTGTCTGCCTCACTCCACTGTAATCTTCTGCTTGAGCACCGCATCCGTCACCAGAACACTGGGCTTGGTGCCGAACAGCGAATAATCCTCCGACTCGCTCTGAATCGTCAGCTCCTGTACATCCGTCACATCCAGCCGGATCTCCTTGGGTTGATTCGGCCGTCTCATGACACCGGAATCGTAGATCACCAGACCGTCCGCCAGCACCTGAAACCGGATCTCATCGTCCTCCTGCGTCAGCGGATCAACAAAGACCTTTGCCTCAAACCACTGATATGCGCCGTCGAGTGCAAAGGTACAGTAGGCGGAATGCGCACCGATTCCCTGCCAGCCGCCCCAGCTGCGCAGACAGAAGTATCCTTCATACGTATTGCCTTCGCTGTCGACCGCCGTGCTGTCCACATAATAGCCGTCCGCAACATTGGAATCCGTGGGCGTCAGCTCATAGAGGTGCTTGGGTGCGCTCTCCTCATAGGCGCGCGCATAGCGAAGCAGCATCTCATCGTCGGGCAGCAGGACAAGTCCCTCCTGCACGGTCTCCGCCGCCTTGGTATTTCCCTTGTTCTGATAAACTTCCTCCGCCTGTTCGAGTATCGAATCGCGGTATTCGTCCTGACACTGGGTGAGCAGTTCCTGCCACTGTGCCTCCTCCGGATCCTGCTCGAGGACATCCTGCAGACACAAAATCGCTTCAGAGTAGTTTTCCTTTGCAAGATAGCGTTCAACCTCTGCCTGAATCTCTGCATTCTGCGCCTGTTTTTGTGCAGCCGCCTGCTGATCCTGCCAGAGTTTGAATCCGCCGGCTGCTGCCAGACAGACCACAACCACCGCGGCAGCCGCGAGCAGCAGCTTGCCCCATGTGCGTTTTCCCGACGCCGGTACGCGCTGTTCCGGCGCATCATCATGAACCCGCTCCCCCTGTTTGAGGTTTCGGGTCATCCGCTCGGTAAACCGTTCGGTTTCCTGTCCGTATCTCTGCGTCTGCCGGCCGACCGGCAGAGTCTGCTCCCCTTCCGGATTTGCATGCGTCAGCCGCCGCGCGCACTGCTCCAGATCCAGCTTCATCTCCTGTGCGGTCTGATAGCGGTCCTCGGGTTCGGTCTGCTCCGCACAGCCGATGACCTGATCCAGTCCGCTGAGCAGGTTCATCCCCTGTGTCAGACTTTCCAGTGTCTTGCCGAGCGCAAACAGATCGACATTGGCGCGGTATCCGCTGTCGCGGAACATCTCCGGCGCCATGTATTTCGGCGTACCGATCATGGTGTACTGCTTGCGCTGATTCATCGTCGCAATTCCCAGATCTCCCAGTTTGTAGGTTCCGTCCGGCGAGACAAAAATATTGCCCGGCTTGATGTCCCGATGGATGAACTCCGCCTCCGTATGGCTTCCGCGTGTCAATTTCTGATTGGCCTGCTCCAGACCGGTACAAACCTGTATACCGAGACCGATGCTATCCAGCTCCGACATCGGTTTTCCCTGTTTCTTTCTCTGCGCAAGGTACTCCGGCAGAACGGTCAGCTTTTCCATCCAGATCAGAATGTCATAGCCGACGAGTTCCTCCCCTTCCCGTATCGGATAGTTTTCATACCCGTAAATCGAAACGAAGTTGGGAAGATCCTTGAGCTCCATCATGCGCTGTACTTCATCCAGTGTGCTTCGCAGTCCGCTCAGCAGATATTTCTGCTTGTCCGGCTCTTCCTTTTCTGCCTCTGCTGTATATTCAATCGTGACGACCTTGAGGACGTCTTCTGTTTTTGCAGTTTCATCGGTGAGCGTATATACCTGACCAAACGAGCCCCTGCCGATGCACGCACCAACGGTCTTGTGTCCCCACAGATGGTACCCGCTCAGCCGCTCCCGTTCCGTATCCTTGAGTGACAATAGGCTCACCTTCTTTCCGTTTTGTTCTTTTTCTTGCTACGGAGCGCCGTCCTGTCCAGACAGCTCCCAAAATGCTCTGTTTTTGATCTGACGCGGCGGTGCATTGCCGATTTGAATCATGCTGTGATGCTTTTCCAGCTGTTTGATTGCGAGGAACAGGCGCTGTTCCTCCGCGCTCCTGGGCTCGGTGTGGAATACAAAATCCACATCGCCGGTTCGGAGATCCGCGACATGATGAACCGCCCAGGTCAGAATGTACTTGGAATAGTCATCGTCGCCCGTACCGAAGTGCTTGAGGAACTGAGTCGACAGAATCGTGCCGACACCGAACTCTCTGCCCTCCTTCAGTATTTTCCGGAGCGACGGGAATCCCTCACTCATAAAGTTGTCCGCCTCGTCCACCAGAATAAACTGTCTGAGCTGGCGATATTTCCCCTGCATCCGGCTGGAACCGGAGGCCTGCATCTGGGCATAAAACAAATCCAGCGTGATCGCGACAATCAGGCTCTGAATATCCGGATCATACCCCGAGATATCAATGACCACCACACCGTTCAGCAGTCGGAACAGGGAGACCGTCTTTTCCGGTCTTCCCTCAAAGATTTCGAACATGGCGAGCTTCTGCATTGCCGCCGCAAGCGAATCCATCCTGCTGTCCATCCCCTCCCGGCAGTAGAGCGAATACACCGTATCAAAGGTCGGCGGTGTGCGGTTCCATGTCGCCGGATTGCCCGAAAGAATTCCCTTTTGTTCGTATGCCTTCATGATGCACCGAAACAGCGTGTTCTGCTGTTTCGGTCCGAGATGATAGACCTTGGAAATCGTATCCTTGAACGCATTCGCCGTATGCGTCGGAAGCAGCGGATGAAATACCTTCGGTATCGTCAGCGCAAGCGGATTGAACGGCAGATGATAGGGCTTGAGCACCCGCGCATTCACCGCGCGGACAAAATCCGGCTTGCTCTCGTTATAGTCTCCCTTATAGTCGAAAATCAGGATGCCGAGCGGATGTCCGTCAAAGTTCTTGTCCTGCTGACGATACAGCTGGGTGATAAGCGATTTGGTCAGCTGGGTCTTTCCGGTTCCCATCGTACCGATCACGCCGGTATTGGTGTGGAACAGCTGATCGGTGTCATTCGGACGCCACAGCACCGGCTGTCCGTCCTCTGTTCCGATTCCGAGCACAATCTCCATGCACCGCGGCTCAAACGGTTCCTCCGCCGTCGGAATCTGTTCCGTCTTCGGTGCTTTCCGTGTCTCCGGAACTTCCTGATCCTGCGAAATCTCCGGCAAATCCGGTACATCCGGAACTTCGGGGATTTCCGCCGTGCGGAACACCGGACCGTCGGGCAGGACGATCTCCTCCGGCTGAACCTGCGTGCTCTCCCAAATCGAGCAGTCGCCCTCCACCTCGTGCAGATACCAGAGATAGTGGCGGACTGCCCGCTCCGCCGCCGACGGATCCACACCGCGGATGTCCGACGGATTGACCCGTCGGAGCAGGCGCTGAACTTCCGCTCCGGACAGCGTAAACATCGAACCGTCGACCAGTCCGCGCCGCAGACAGAACTCCGCCATTGCGGTCAGGCAGGTCATACAGGCGGCAGTGACATCGACATCCGACCGTTTGACCATCCACGCCGGGAATCGATTGATATGATTGACCGGTTTCGGAAAGGCGGACGAACCCGCACCATTCCTGTGACTGTATCTCATGTTCTCCACCTTTCCTGTCGTTTTCCGGACGCATCAGAACTTTATTCCGCGCAGTCCGGCCATCTTTTCCTGTAATGTCATCTGCTCCACCGGTTTTTCCGCCGGTTTTTCTTCTTCCTCCTGCGGCGCCGGAGACGCGGCTGACGGCGCAATCCCGTTCAGCATCACCTGAATCGGAGGCGCAGACGGTGCATCCGGTTCCGGCTGACGGCGGACAATTTCCACCGTATCCCGGAACAATTCTTCACTGAAATAGAATTCTCCCTGCTGATACGCCGTAAGCGCGAGCTTTGCATCGCCCCGATAGACATCCATTGCCTCTGCCTTCATCTGCAGGCGAACCATTTGGACAACCGTTTTGAGCTGGATATAATTCAGCCCCTCAGTCTCTGAGGCAAGCCACGAAAAAGACGGCTCACTGACCGAAGCCGACACCCGGCGGCGCGGCATGCCGTTTTCCTCCGTCAAGGCAAAGAACGCCTTCCGCTCCAGTTGATTGGGCAGACCAAAGCGGCAGAACAGGAAGGATCGTTTCCACTCCTCCCGCACGGCGGCCTCATCCGTTTCGATGACAATCACCGTCAGCGGATTCTTCGGACGGCAGTCGGCACACGCCTGTGCCACATTGCACCAGACATCCTCCCGCTCGTCGTATGCGGTCAACCGTTCCAGAATCAGAACCGTCGGCTGTGACATCGCCTCCAAAAACAGTTCCAGCACCCGCTGCCGCGTCTGCTCAGCTGTGTTCTGACGCAGCATCTCTCCGGTTGCATAGAAAAACCGCATGCCGTGTTCGGATGCCGTACCGGCATACGACAGCGCCAATCTGTGCTTGCCGACCCCAGTTGGTCCGCAGAAGCAGAAACAGTTGAGCCGGCTCGTCCGGATGATCCGATCCAGACCGGGATTGGGCAGGCACCCCATCAGCAGTGACCGCCAGTACGCCGGTTCCTTCATGTCTGACAGCCGCAGGGAGGGCGGCGCTGTCTCCAGCTTTGCCGCCCACGAACGTGCTTCCGCTTCCATCAGCCGTCCTGCTCCTTATTCTTCTGGAACCGGGCTTCCCACTCATCCAGTTCCCGATTGATCATGTCCTTCGGCGTCGGATTGTATTCACTGCGCGCCGCTTCAAACATCTCCCGCGTGAGGAAATAATTTTTATTCTGCATCATCTCAATCGCCTGATTCTCATCCGGATACAGTTCGAGAACCTCCTTCAAAACACGGTTCTTGACCAGATCAGACAGGCGGTCGATGTCGCGGTAGTTATACTGATCGGAAACCTCCGCCATATCCCGGAACGAGAATCCCGGCTCCAGCTCGACGACCGATTCAAACTGCATGCGGAATGCATGCTCCCGTGCATCCAGATCCGGATACGGCACGCGGATCAGCTGGACGCGGTCCATCATCGCGTTGTCCACTTTGTTCGGGTAGTTGGTCGCGCCGATGAAGATGATCGGTTTGTCCGAGCTGTTGATGCGGTTGTATCCGATGAGGAAACTAGTGGTCAGCGATGCCGCCCAGACCGGCAGATCCGCTTCCGAGCGGTTGCGGCAGACACCGTCGATCTCATCGACAAAGACAATGCACGGTGCGTTGTTCTCCGCCTCTTCAAACAGACGGGAAATCGTCGCCTCCGCATCGCCGACATAGCGGCTCAGAATATCCGATCCGTCCAGAGACAGGTACTTGTAATCCTTCTGCATCAGTTCATGGGCAAAAGCCTCGATGATGTATGTCTTGCCGCATCCCGGCGGTCCGATAAAGAAAAACGAATGCAGCTGCGGCATTTTGAGGTATTTCCGGATGGCATTCAGGCGGGCATCCTCAATGCAGCCGCGCAGCTGTTCCTTCAGTGCAGTCATTCCCGAGACCTCGGCAAACGAGTGCGACGGCATCGGCTTGAACCAGCTCTCTACCGTCTCCTCACTCGGTCCCTTGGCAGATTTTTTCCCGCTCTTCTCCTGTTTGCTTTTGGAAGATGCGGAGCCGTCGCGGCTGTCACTGCGCTTTTTGCTCTCGTTTTCCTGCAGAATGCGCTGATAGACATCCGGAGAAACCTCCCGCGCGATCTCCACAATCTTGGCATCAATCTCCTTTTGGCGTCTCAGGTGATGCTGACGAGCCTCGCCGTCGCTCAGCTGCGCCATCTCGAACTGGAGCTTGGATGCCTCCTGCAGGTATCGTCCCTCGTCCTTGGTGTGGCGTCCCTTTTCCGCGTACTCATAATCCGCTTTGCGCAGGTATGCCCGGCAGAGGTTCTCTTTTTTCTGCATAATGGAAATATAGTCTTTTTCCATATTTCAGCCCTCCTTACTCGAACAGGTCATCCCAATTTCCGATGCCGCTGTCCGAATCACCGCTCTGGAACAGCTCGTCCATATGCGGAATCGGATTGTTGTCCAGAATCTCCTGCGAATCGCGCAGGCAGACGCTGAGCTTTGCACCGTCGATGTATTTCTGGGCAACATCACCGAACTGGAAACCGAGCCAGTCATCAATCGTCGCCTGTGACTCGTCGGTAAATACCTCGGTTGCCTCTCTTCCTTCCTGTCGCTTCTGCATCTTGCCGATCTCACGGTTGAGCTGTCCCTTGGACGCTCCCAATCCGCCGCCGCTCAATTTGCGGATGGTCTTGAGCGTGCCGTTTAGCTCCCGCAGTGTGCGGTTCAGGTCAGTCGTGGAGCGGATCTGATCCAGCTCCGCAATCGCCTGACAGATAACGGTATAGGTGCAGATGGTCGTCCGGATTTCGGTCTCCGCCATCTCTCTCTGCTTTTTGGTCGGGTTTCCCTGCAGTCTGCGGCGCAGTACGCGCAGATTGTCCTCGCACCGCTCCTTGAGCTGGTCCAGCTTGATTCCCGCCTCCAGTGCGGTCAGCTCCTTGGTCGGCTTTTTCTTTTCCGTCTTTTTATCCTTGCTGAAAATGCCCTTAATATCCATGCTGTTCCCCTTTCTTCCTGCGGAATGGATGATGGTTTAAACCATATAGACTTCTTCGTTCTCTTCCTCATTTTCCTCATTTAGAACGTGGTTGAGGATTTCACGGTGTTCGCGCGCAAGCTCCATGCCCTTCTGTGCGTCCTCATTTTTCTGACGCTCATCTTCCAGCATTTCCTGATAGCGCTCCCTGGTCTTGATCGCATGCTGCTTGTTTCTGACATCCGCATGCAGACGCTGAACCGCCTTGTTGAACTTGTCTGCGCACTCATCCAGCTGATCCATCAGCTTCTGGGTTGCTACCTCATCCTCCACATAGGAATCCGTCAGCGCCGCAATACGATCCACACTGTTTTCGTCAATGGCATACTCTGCGGTGCGGATCTGCTCTCGCAGGGTACGGATAACATTTTCCTGCGTTTCGTTCGCCTGCTTGATCGCGCCGATCTGCATCTGTGCATTGTCCACCGCCTGCTGGAGATGCAGCGTGGTGTCCATCGCCGCAACCATTTCCTTCTGATAGCCGGACAGCTTGGCATTCGGATCATCCGTCAGCTCGTTCAGCCGCTTCCATTCCTCCGGCTTGGCATCGATCAGATCCTGCAGTTCCTCCGCTGCCTGACGGTGCTCCGCGCTCAGCGTCTCAAACTCGCGGATCAGCTTCGCCATCTCATCGTTCCGCTTATCGAGATCGAGCGAATACTGTGCGATGTAAAACAGGCGGGTGAGCATATCCACACGGCGCTTGATCGTGGTCGTTACAACGGCGTTGGTCGGAACATCGTCGTGCGCCATGGTCAGACCGTATTTAATGCTGCGGAAACAGCTCTTCACCGTCTCGCTCGTACCGCAATTCTGTGCATTTTCCAAAACCAGCACGGAGTCCTTGATCAACTGATCGATCTCCGTCGTGTCAAACCGGACCGTCTTGGGCTCTTTTGCCAGTTGAATAGCATTCTTAAAATACTCGTCAAAGGCTGCACGGTCTTCCGCAGGAATCTTCTGATTGTATGCGTTCACCCGCGCCTGCTCCAGCTCCGCATAGATGCTGTCCATCCGGCTGTGCGCTTCGTTGTCCTGTTTCTTCTGCTCCCGGTTAATCTGCTGCGGCGTCTTTGCCTTTCTCCACGGAAATCCCATACATTTCTTCCTTTCTGTCTATTCTGAAATTGGCTCTGTTCTTTGAAACGTTACAATATATTGATCGGATCGGAGGTCGTATACGACTCCGGTGTGCCCAGGCAAAGAACCAGCATTCCCTCCGCATCCTTCCGGATGCCGACCTGCATCTCCGCGTCGCCCGCCGGCATCCCCATCGGCACCGTGCGCGTCTGTGTGCTTCCGTCCTCCCGGCGGACAAACATCGTCAGATCGACGCTTTCCAGTCTGGTATGAACAAAGGTTTCCTCCGCCCACTGTACCGCATCCGGCGTCAGCTCGCCGCAGGAAGCCAGCGGGAGATCGAACTCCGCTTCCTGTACAAGCTGATCGTTTTCCGTCCGCCACGAATAGGTCTTGATGCCTACGCGCAGGTTCTTGATCTTCTCCAGCCGGTACTGTCTGACCATGGCGTGGATGGAAGCATCCATCTCCGCGCTCTGTCCGAGTTTGGCAAACATCGGGAAACCGCACCGCTTACACTCAGTGTATCCCTCCGGAATTTCTTCTCCGCAAACATAACATTTCATGTTGGTATCTCCTTACTGCTCATACATGTGATTACTTCATCCAGCCGTTTCTGGTATGTTGTCAGTCTCTGCCCCACCTCGGACAGATCCTGCCGCAGGATTTTTTCACAGGTCTCATCCCCGTGCTCCTGCCCCTGCCAAAGCAGACGCCAGTCGCGCCGGCAGGCGCCCTGCACCTCGCTCAGCCATTTGCATCGCCGCTGCAGCCGGTCGACCTGTCCGCGCAGCTCCTCCGCTTCCAAACTGTGCATCCACTGCTCGAGTTCGGCAATGCGTGTCTGCGCCGACTGAACCGCCGCACCGAGCTGCTGCTTTCTCTGCTCAAGCTGTTCCATTGACTGCTTCAGCGCGTTCCATTTATTCTCCTGCTCCGCACATTCCGCAGCCTTCCGGCTCTGCAGCGTGAGCAGTTCATTCCGTTTACTCTCACAATCCTCCTGAACGCCCCGCAGGAGTTCCTTCTGTTCGCCGACACGCCTGCTCAGTTCCTGATACTCCCGCAGGCTCTGCTCATGCTGCTTGCGGACCTGTTCGAGCCGCTGCTGCTGTCCGGAAAAATCCCGCTGCTGCAGCTGTTTCTCCAACTCGTCCACCTGCTGTTTGAGTTCCCGGCACACCGAATCCAGCTGATCGACCTCGCGCTCGAGTTTGCTCCGCTGATCCATTGCGTTCTGTTTGACCTGAACCAGCTGTGTCATCCGGTTTTTGCTGTCGGCAATGCCGTCCTTCAGCCTGCCGATCTCCTCATTTTCCTGTTCAATCTGAACCTGACACTGACCGAGCTGCTGTTCCATCGCCGCCTTGACGCCGTCCAGCTGATTTTTCTGTGTGACAATCTGCGCAAGCGCATCCTCTGCCCGGCTCTGCCGCTCCTGCGCCTGTCTGAGCTGTGCGCGGTGCTCCTCGAGCCGCTGTTCGCTCTGCTCGGTCTGCTGCCGGATTTCTTCAATCTCCGAGCAGATCGCCGCAGAATCCGCGCAGATTCGGGACAAATCCCGCTTTCGGCTCTCCTGTTCCTCCAGCAGGGACTGTCTCTTTTGTCCGGCGTTCTGCTGTTTTTTCTCCAGCAGGGACTGTTCGTTCTGCGCTTCCGCAAGCTCGTGCATCGCCTGTGCCAACTGCAGTTTGAGCTCGTCCACCTGTGCCTGAGCCGTCCGGTTTTCTGCCTTCCGCTGCTCGATGCGCGCAAGCTGTTCGGCGCGCTCCTGTTTCAGCCGTTCCGCCTCCTGCGCCGCCTGCGTGATGTCTACCGTGCGCAGCCGCTCCAGTTCCCTGCGCAGCTGCTCACATTCCCGATGCATCGTTTCACTGCGCTGCCAAACTTCGTTCAGCTCATCTTTTTTCCGCTCGAGCTGCGCCCGTACCGCTGTTTCCCGCTCAAGCTCCTGCTGTGCTTCGGCCAGCTTGCTGTCCAGCTCATGCAGGTCGGATACAATCGCCTGCAGACGCTGTCTGCGCTGTTCGGAGGAAATCATCGCCTCATTGTTCTTTGCCGCGCGCAGAACAAAACGTCCGGTCCATGGCAGGCGCTTGTACAGCGTATCCGCATCGTCTGCCGGACTGGCATCCACCGCAATGCCGGTGCTCTCCTTCACGTCCTGACAGAAATCATAGAAGAAATTCAGTGCATCCTCCACTGCCAGACGATCCCGCTGTTCCATGCGCATGAGATTTCGTGTTGTTCGTTCCAGCTTCATGGATTATCCGTTCCTTCCCGCAGGTCTTGCCTCTGCCATGCCGAATATGTTGTTGAACGAGTCGAGGACAATATAGTGATCCTCCTCGCCGATTTGTCTGCTGTACGGATCATACGGGCGGGCATGCACGCTGAGAATCCCCGAGGAATCCAGCGAAAATCCGATAATCGCCGTCATATGCTGGCTGTCCGCAAAGCGGATCAGCTCCTTCATTCTCTCAATAAACTCCGCCTTGATGCTGACCTCAAGCGCAGTCTTGTCGTCCTCGCCGCGGTTGATGACAAAGCTCTCCGGCGGCGCACCGATGAGGAACACGCGCGGTTTTCCGTCCATCCGTCCGCGTGCAAAATACGGGTGGTCGAACTCGATATCCTGCTTGTAGCGGATTGCATAATCGAAGTTTCCGCTGCTCGTCGAAATGCCGATGGAATACGGTGCCGTATTCCGGATGGAGACCACGCCGGATGCCAGCAGAGCGGCGCCCATGGCAACCGCCTTCTCCCGGTCGGAAGCGTCGCAGATGATATCCGTCTTCCGCTTGTCGGTCGAACTGAACCGGAACTTGCTCTGAACCTGTGCGTTGACCAGATAGAAATTGCCGAATCCGCCGACCAAGGCGATTTTGAACACATCCTGCTCCTCATCCTGATAGTCAATCCGGTGCTTTTCCATGTACTGAATCATCTGATTGAGCTGTTCGTCGAGCACCGGTGCGATGATCTGATTGTACACTCGCACCATCAAACCATAGCTGACCGAGATGTCCTCGCCGCGGTATTCAATTGTCGTGAACTCCACCTCGTCCAGTTCTTCGATATTGTCCAGATCATAGGAATCAAACTCATCCGCGATCATCTGCTCCGAGGTCTTGAGCATTGCCTCGAGGTCATCCACCGCCTTGAAAAACTTGGCGTCACGTGCAGCCCCGTTCGGGAACAGATCGGATTCCTGAATCGCCTTCTGCATGACCGATTCCATAAAAATGACGCCTGCCTTGCCGATCTCTCCCTGTTCGTTTTCCCCCGCGCCGGTGCGCTCTTCCACCTTGATCTCCATCGCGCCGGAATCCTGTGTCTGAACATTGGTCAGTGTGATATCCAGTGTGCCGCCGCCGTAGTCGATCAGCAGAATATTGCCGACGAAATTCTTTCCGGTGTTGATCTGATAGTTGTGTGCGAAAAAGGCGCTTGCCGCCGCCGGCTCGCTTACGATCTGCACCTGCTCGACAAAATCCTGCTTGGCACAGATCTTCTTCAGGATATTGCGTCCGTCCATCGTATTCATCTGTTCGTTCCAGACCTCCGGAACGCCGACAATCAGATGTTCGATTTTCTCTTCTCCGGTGCGCTTGAGCGCCTCTCGCATACAATAAGACAAAAACCGCTCCGCAATGCTCTGCGGGGTGTTGACGCGGGAGTAGCCGCGTGCCGCAAGGTTTTCCTCCCGGAATTCCGGCAGCATCATTTTAAACGCCTTAAAGGTGGAGATATTCTTCTTTCCGGTCTGAATTTTCGCAGACGAGCCGAAATAGTACTCGTCTCCCTTTGCCGCCACCACCGAGGGAATATACGGTGAGCCCTCGTGCAGACAAATATCCTTCAGCTGTTTCTGTGCGTCGTTATAGGTAGAAATGGTCGTATAGGTACTGCCAAAATCAATCCCCAGATTCATGGTTTCTCTCTGCCCCTTTGATTCTTATTCTCATTCTCTGTTATAAATCAAAAAACGAAGGGAGCTGGCTCTCCGCCGGCTCGAGCAGTTCATCCGGCTCACCGCACACTCCGTTTTCCAGTTGATGCATTTCGGACCAGAACTCCGCATGCTTTTGCGCTTCTGTCCGCTCCCTATGGGAGGCGAGCAGGTTATCCCATTCCCGCGATCCACTCTCCTCCGCCTGATAGATGGCGCTCCAGTCCTCGTGCAGACGGGTGACCGCCTCGTCGGTGGTGCTCTTGAGCTTGTCGAGATCCACCATCTCGATCGGCTGGTCGCAGATCAGCTCGATGCTGTCAAGATTTTTCCGGTAGACCATTCTCCGGGTCAGATTGGACTCCAGAATCACCTTTCGGTTTTCCAGATTGTCCCGAATCTGCAGAATCGAGTCCATCTCATCCGTCATCAGCGGATCATCTTCAATATCTTTTTTCAGCCGGTCTCCGGTCCGTCTGCGGAATGCGTTCATCCGCTCCTTCCACTCGATCTGCAGATCGGCAATATCCTCCTGCTCCTGCTGGATTTTCTTCGTCAGGCGGAATATCGCACCGGAAAGCTGAATGCTCTCGTTGTACGCATTCCAAATCCGGCTGCCGCGCTCATCAAATTCGAACCGGTATCCCAGACCGAAAATCAGGCAGTCGAACACCCGCCGGAATGTCTCTCCGTCATTCTGTTCGAGCGAGAGATCCAGCTGTCCGATGCAGTCTGTCAGCTCGCTCCTTCTCTTGGCAATGAGCTTGTTCCGACGCGGCGTGCGGAAAAAGCGAAGAAGCTGACACCACTGTTCCCGCTCCTCATCCTGAAAATCGGGAATCGTACGCGGTATGGCAATCTTCTCGAGCTGACGTTCTATCTCATTTTCATAAATCACATACAAACTATCCTGCATCTGGAAACAATTCTTTTCCGCCTCCCATGCCTCCGCCTCGCGGCACACCGTCGGCCAAAGCCGAAGCAGTACGCCCGCCAGTTCGGAAAACTTCCGATATTTGTTTTCCGGCAGCACACTCATGCCGCGGCTCCGGAGCTGGTCGGAGTGGTAATAGTGGTACACATACTCCGTCACCCGGTCAATCTGCTTCAGGTTGGTCTGCAGCGTCTCATCATGCTGTTTCCACAGCACCCATCGGACAACACTTCGGATGTTCCAGCGGGAAAACTCGTTGAGAAAGGCACAGCGCAGCCCCATCTGCAGCTGAAGACGGTCATAGAAATTTTCCGCCTCCAGTGCGCAGATGACCTCCGGAAACAGCGGTCTCCCATCCACACGGCGCTGAAAAATCCCCTTCTCGTCCGCAAACAGTGGGAGGCTTTTCTCCGCCGCAGTCGATGACAGAATGAGCAGACAGCTATCCGCATGCGTTCCGTTTCTCTGCAGCGCGGCCAGCTGATCCGCATGATTGTCAAACAGGGCGGCAAACGTGTCAATCCGGATGACAAATGCCGTCTTGTATGCTTTTGTCATCATTTTCAACAGCTGATCATCGCGGCACAGGATCTCCTGTCCCGGCCGCTCATAGTCCGGATCTTCCTTCCCCATCAGGGAAGCCAGAAATCCCTGTTTCTGGCTTACACAGAACGCATAGGAGCGCCGGTCGAACAGCTGAACCGTAAACGGAGATGAGAGTCCCCGGACAAAACAGATCTGCTCATAGCGTGTTCTCTTCAGTTCATAATATAGATAGTCTGTCAGATTGAGCTGCACCATGCTGTCCAGAATATAGGTATCCTCATTCGCAAATACAAAATGAATCAGCCCTTCCTGTGCGCGAAACTTCTCCATATGCCTTCGCTCCCGCTCAAATCCTGCACTCGATTTGTATCCTGTTCATATCATACAAAATTTGCAGAAAAAATTCACATATTATTATAAAGCAATTCCTCTATAATTACAACGTATTTTACCTTAATTTGTGTATCTTTTGACGAGTTTTATTCCATGAAACAGGAAAAACTTTTTTCAACTCCATTATATCATTGTTTTCTTCCGCAGTTTTTCAAGCCGCTTTTCCGTCTCCCGGAAAATCCGTTTTGTTTTCCTGTCGATTATGCAAAAAGCACACATCAGATTTCGGGGAATCCGATGTGTGCTTTGCTTAACTTTTTTAACAAACCGACGTATTCTCCTGCCGGTATTCCCTGTCCGCTGTGGGAAGCCCATCCAAAATCCCCATCAGCGATTCCCGAATGGTAGAAACAAGATACTGTATCACAGTCTCCCGATCCCGATACTCGCGGTCGGTAATCCAGTTGATCAGCACGCCGGCAATGGCTTCCATATAGAACTGGCTGAGAAAATCCCGATATCCGCTGTCCAGTTCGGTTCCGGTTATCTGTTCACTCTTCCGAACGACAGACTCGACAATCTCCCGGAAATCCGCACAGAAAAACCGTTTCAGTTCTTCTCTTCCGATGGAGTCATACGCGCACTGGATGATGTACTCATTCTCCTCAATATAGTTCATATGTCCTGCTTGTTCCCAACGACGATATTGCAAAACAGACTGCACTTTCCGACGAG
>JALFIV010000113.1 GCA_022775385.1 Clostridiales bacterium | reverse complement strand
GATTGTCTGAACCAATTACATGGAGGGCTGACATAAAACTGTTCCGCACCGGCTTGCAAATCTCAGCTATCCTTGTATATGATCGTTTGCCGCGTTAGTGGTGTTCAGCGGCGGACGATCCGGCAAAGCCAAGGAGGTTTTCAGGAACCTCGGTTCCTGAATCGTTTTCTTTCTAAATTTCTTTGTCGACACAAAGAAATTTTTTGTATCCCAAACTCGCGTGCGGGCAGAATGATATGAGTACAAGAAAAAGCAAATCAAAAGCCCTCTCCCGGTAAACGGGAAAGGGCTGATTTTTTATGGGAAATCACGGGATTTAGAAACGTTTACTGCTCCTTCAGACGAACCAGAACCGAGTTCTCATGCGCCATCAGACCTTCTGCGTGCGCCAGCGTCGTGCAGGTGCCGGCGAGATTGCGGCAGCCCTCGCGCGAGATGTGCTGAGTAAACGAGGTCTTGAGGAATGTGCCGACCCAGACGCCGTTGGAATACTTTGCGGTCGCCATGGTCGGGAGCGTGTGGTTGGTGCCCGAGCAGTAGTCGCCGAACGCAACCGGCGTGTATTCGCCGATGAACAGCGAGCCGAAGTTGGTCAGCTTGGCGGCGACAGACTCCGCATTGTGGGTGTGTACCTCCAGATGCTCCGGCGCGAGGTCGTTCGAGATGGCAATCGCCTCGTCCATGCTGTCCGCGATCAGGATCATACCGTTGTCATTCCACGACTGCAGCGCGGTCTCACCGGTGGACAGCGTCGGCGCCATCGCCTCCAGACTGTCGAGCACCTTCTGTGCAAATTCCTTGGAGGTGGTGACCAGCGTGCTGCGTGCGTTGAGGTCATGCTCGCTCTGTGCGAGCAGATCTGCCGCGGTGAAGTCCGGATTGGCAAGCTCGTCTGCCAGAATGAGAACCTCGCTCGGACCGGCGAGGCTGTCGATGCCGACCGAACCCATGACCTGACGCTTTGCCTCGACGACAAAGCGGTTGCCCGGACCGGCGATCAGATCGACCTTCTTGACGCTCTCGGTGCCGTATGCCATGGCGGCAACAGCCTGCGCGCCGCCGGTGCAGTAGATTTCATCCACGCCGGCGATGTCCATTGCGACGAGGACAGCCGGATGAATCGTGTCATAGCCCTTGGAGACCGGACTGCATGCCACAACGGTCTTGACACCCGCGACCTTGGCCGGAATGGCCAGCATGAGGGCGGAGCTCGGAAGTGGATAGCGTCCCGCCGGAACATAGGCGCCGACGGTCTCAATCGGAATCAGACGATGACCGAGCGTCACGCCCGGAACCGGGGTTGCGGTGGTCAGCGGACGCAGGCACTCGAGCTGCTTCTCTGCGAAAAAGCGGATCTGTGCCGCGGCGGCGCGGATGGCCTCGATGGTCTCCGGCTCAACCTGTGTATAGGCGGCGCGGATCTGCGCCTCGGAGATGCGCACGGTGTCCATCGTGACATGGTCGAATTTCTCGGTGAGCGCGAGCAGCTCGCGGTCGCCGTTGGTCTGTACATTGCGGATGATCTCCGCGACGAGATCGGTTGTGGCCTGATCGCGCTCGAAGGTCTTGCGCGGTGCGTCCTTCATCAGATACATGGGATCGGCTCCTTTTTATCAAACTTCAGATGATTTCAAGAGATTCGTACGGCTTATTATAATGCGCAGACAAAGCGGTTGTCAACTTGCGCAGAGACAAAACGGGGAGTGAGCTGTCCGCCCACTCCCGATGGTTTCGTTTTTTTTGATTATCGGGCGACCTTGGTCAGGAATGCCTGGGTGCGCGGGTTCTGCGGATTGTCCAGAACCTGCTTCGGCGTTCCCTGCTCGACGATGTAGCCGTCTGCCATGAAGATGACGCGGTCGGACACCGCCTTGGCAAAGTCGATCTCGTGCGTGACGATGACCATCGTCATTTTCTGCTCCGCCAGCTCACGCAGGATCTTGAGTACCTCGCCGGTCAGCTCCGGATCGAGCGCGGAGGTCGGCTCATCAAAGAACAGCATTTTGGGGTTCATTGCGAGAGCACGGGCGATGGCGACGCGCTGCTGCTGTCCGCCGGACAGCTGACACGGATAGTTGTCCGCCTTTTCGGAGAGTCCGACATTCTCGAGCAGGGTGCAGGCCTCTTTCAGCACCTCTGCTTTGTTCCGCTTCTGTACGTGGATCGGGGCGTCGATCAGATTCTTCAGCACAGAATAGTGCGGGAACAGATTGAAGTTCTGGAACACCAGACCGTAGAACTGCTTGAGCTCGGCAAGCTTGCTCTTGGATGCGTAGCTTCCGCCGCGCACCGCCGCCTCGCCGCCGTAGATCAGGTCGCCGCCGTCCATGGTTTCCAGCATGGTGGCACAGCGGAGGAGGGTGGACTTGCCGGAGCCGGACGGGCCGATGATCGAGACGACCTCGCCCTCATCGACTGTCATCGAGATGTCATGCAGGACATCCAGATCGCCGAAGCTCTTTTTTAAATGGTTAATTTCCAACAGTTTCATTCCGCAGATCCTCCTTTACTGGTAGTACGCCAGCTTGCGCTCGAGTGCATCCATCGCAAACGCAACCACATAGTTGAACACGTAATAGAACAGACCTGCGACGAACAGCGGCGCGATGGAGGACTGTGCGGCGGCAACCTGCTTGGCGAGTGTGAACATCTCGGCGTAGGCGAGAACGAATGCCAGCGAGGTGTCCTTGGTCAGCGTGATGATCTCGTTGGTGACCGGCGGGAGGACACGCTTGACCATCTGCGGGAATATGATCTTGCAGAAGGTCTGGGAGCGGCTGTATCCGAGGATTTCGGCGGCCTCATACTGACCGACTGGAATGGACTGGATACCGGCGCGGTAGATCTCTGCAAAGTAGGCGGCATAGTTGATGGAAAATCCGACGACAGCCGCCCAGAAGCGCCACGTATTGGAGACAGCCAGTCCGAATACATAGTACGGACCGAAGAATACCACAACCAGCTGGAGCATCAGCGGAGTGCCGCGCAGCACGGAGATGATGAAATTGACCACCATGGACAGCGGGCGGAACCTGGACATGCGGCCGAAGCAGATGACCAGACCCAGCGGCATGGAGAAGATCAGGGTCAGTACAAACAGGATCAGGGAGGCGCCGATACCGGGCGCAATCTGTCCGACAACTGACAGGATGTAAGACATGCACGTTCCTTCTTTCTGTTACAAAACTCTCTTTCGGGTAAAAAACAATAGAGAAAACAAAAGCGGCGGAAGTTTGAAGGTATCCGCCGCTTTGTGTTATAAATTCTGTTTATTTGCCATAGCACCAGGTGTCAGCCAGATAGCTGTATGCACCGTCGTCCATCTCGGCCCACTTGTTGACGATCTCCTCGAGCGTGCCGTCTTCGCTGAGTGCATCGAGTGCAGCCGTTACCTGATCGCACAGCTCGGTGTTGCCCAGCTTGAAGCCGATGCCGTACTGCTCGGTGGAAATCTCCTCGTCCAGAATCTTGAACTCGTCGCCGCGGTTTGCCAGCTGGTAGTTGGCAACGCCGACATCCAGTGCAACTGCGTCGGCAGCGCCGGACTCGAGATCCATGAACGCGGTGTTGTAGTCAGCGACCTGAGTCAGCTGTGCGATGGAGGAAGAAACCTTCTTGCCGGCCTCGGTCGCGTCGTCGCCCTCGAGTGCAGCCAGCGCAGAGGAATCCTTCTGGGTGTCGACAACCTTGCCTGCCAGATCATCCAGCGATTCGATGCCGGAGTCGCTCTTGACGACGATGACCTGAGAGTTGTCGATGTACGGAGCGGACCAGGTGTACTCGTCCTCACGTCCGGTGATGGTGAAGCCGTTCCAGATGCAGTCGATGGAACCGGAGTTCAGCTCCATATCCTTGGCATCCCAATCGATCGGCTGCTTCTTCAGCTCCCAGCCGTAGTAATCGCAGACAGCCTGAGCCAGATCGAGATCCAGACCGGTGTACTCGTTGGTCTCCTCATCGAGGTAGCCGTACGGCGGGAATTCAGCGTCAAAGCCAACGATCAGCTGGGTGCGCTCCTCGGCGGAAGCACCGGAACCCTGTGCAGCGGCAGCAGAACCTGCGGCAGCGGCATCTTCAGCCGGTGCGGCGTTCGAACCGCAGCCAACCAGCATGGTCATTGCCATTGCCATCGTCAGCAGCATAGCGGTAAGTTTTTTCATAGGTAAGTCTCCTTAACTTGTGTTTTCCGCCGGGTTTCCGACGGAAGTATTCGTCCATATAATAGTGTAACCATTTAGCACGTTAAAGTCAAGGGTTTTTTCCCTTTTTCAACCCGGGGAACGCAATTGCATGCGGGGAAAGTTTATAGTATACTGGAAATAGAATTGGAAATTGAGATTTCCGCACAAAACGCGCGACAACCGGCGGATAAAGGGGAGCGACACCGATGAGAACAACGATCAAACGGCTGCTGATCATGATTCTTGCCGCGGCAGTGACTGCGGGAGCATGCACGGCCGCGACACCGGCGCGAATACAGGAGAGCAAGGTGATTTCCGTCAAATTGGACGGAGAGAGCCGATATTCTGCCGCCTATGAGGTGCTGGATCTCATCAATGAAGCGCGGCAGAACGCGGGACTGCGTCCGCTCCGGATGGATACCGGACTGCTCAACTGTGCGATGAAGCGTGCGGCGGAGAGTCTCGTGTACACCAACGAAAAGCACACACGTCCGAACGGGAAGAAATATCGTTCCATTCTGGATGAGAACAACATCGAATATGGAAAAATGGGAGAAAACATCGCGGGAGGCTACACGGACGCGGCGGAAGCGATGGAGGCGTGGATGTCCTCGGATGCACACAAGAAAAACATTTTGAGTGAAGACTTTACGGCGATTGGAATTGGCTGTTTTGTGTTGGAGGACGGCAGTACATTCTGGACGCAGATTTTTGCCGACACGCTGACGGAGGAGGCGCCGCAGACCGAGGACTGTGAGATACAGATGACGGTGTCTGTCAATCCGAACAATCTCGGAACCGCGTCGCTCACGGCGAACAAGCACGAGCTGGCGCCCGGACGCGCGACCTATGTCCATCTGCGCATTCAGAACAAGGGTTGGGATGGCGCTTCGTTCTGCCCGAGTACGGACAGTGTCATATTTGCGAGCAGTGCACCGGAGATTGCGTCGATTGACGCGGCGGGAAGAATATCCGCACAGAAGACGGGCACTGCGGAAATCACCGCGGTGCTGAGCGGAACACCGATCTCCGCGTCGGGGGTGATGACCGTGACGGATTCCATCGCGGTGCAGAAAGCCGGACCGGTCGAGGTGAGCAACCGCTCGGCCGGCATCAAGGCGGAGTGGCCTGTGGTGAGCGGCGCGGAGCAGTACATGCTGTACCGCAGTGCGGACGGCGGCGCGTACCGCAGTCTGGTGACGACCCGGGAGACCGAATTTCTGGATAAATCCGTGGAAAATGGAGTCAAATATAAGTACAAAGTGTATGCCTGCCGGAATGGGGAGAAGAGCAGACCCTCGAAATATAAAATGATCTATCGTCTGACCACACCGGAGATCAAGCCGCTGGAGGCCGGCTCGGACGGCACGGTTGTCGTGCGCTGGAACAAAAACAGCGCGGTGAGCGGATACGAGCTGGAGTACACGCCGGCGGGTGGGTATGCGGTGGCCATCAACAAAAAGCAGGGATCGGCGCACAAAAAGCTGACCGGACTGGCACGCGGAACGAGCTATGCGATCCGTGTGCGCAGTTATTTGACGGTGAAGGGCGGCAGAAGATATTCGGGATGGAGCGAGACGGCGTCGGTGACGGTATCCTGAACAATTGACAAATGGCCGGCGGCAGACTCTGCCGCCGGTTGTTTTTGGATTGTGTTATCCGTGTTTTTTATGGTATACTGAACGTAACAATCCGGCATCCGGCCGGATTTGGTTGGAAAGAAAAGAAATACAGGAAAGAGACAATGGGAGGACACAAACATGGAAATTCAGATTTGCGGCGCACCGTGCTGCTGGGGAGTTGACGACCCCAAAAATCCGTATCTGCCGCCCTGGACGCGCGTGCTGAGCGAGGCGGGACAGGCGGGATACCGTGCTATCGAGCTCGGACCGTACGGCTATCTGCCGCTCGATCTTGAGACCGTGACCAATGAGATGAACAAGAACGGCCTTGCGATGGTCGCCGGAACCATCTTTGAGGATCTGGTGGACATTAATCATCGTCCGTATCTGATGGAGGAGACCGATAACATTTGCTCGCTCATCACGAAACTGCCGCAGCTTCCGACGCTGGACAAGCAGAAGTTCCCGGCGCCGTTCCTCGTCGTCATCGACTGGGGTCATGATGAGCGCGATTACAACGCCGGACATCCGGACCGCGCCCCGCGTCTGTCGCAGGAAGACTGGGACACGATGATGGAGACCATCCGTATGATTGCGGAGCGTGCGAAGAAATACGGGGTTCGCACAGTCGTTCATCCGCATGCGGGCGGCTACATCGAGTTTGAGGATGAGATCCGCAAGGTGGTTGAGGACATTCCGTATGAGACCGCGGGTCTGTGTCTGGACACCGGTCATCTATATTATTCCAAGATGGATCCGGTTTCGTTCCTGCGCGAGTTTGCGGATCGGACGGATTATGTTCATTTCAAGGATATTGATAAGGAAGTGTACGAAAAGGTACTCGGCATGCACATCCGCTTCTTTGAGGGATGCGGCATCGGTTCGATGTGCCCGATCGGACGCGGTTGTCTGGATTATCCGGCGATCCGCAATTGTCTGGAAGAAATCGGCTACGGCGGATACATTACCATCGAGCAGGAGCGCGATCCGCGCAATGTCGATGGAAGTCTCGAGGATGTCAAGAGCAGTGTGGACTACCTCAAGAGCGTGGGATATTTGATTTAAGACACAGCAGAATCAGAGACCGGCGGCGGAGAAAATCCGCTGCCGGTTTTCTATTGCGCGGGAGTTTGGTATACTGAAGAAAGAGGAGCGTTGTTCCTTGTTGAAATCGGCTGACGGAGCGTTCTCCGCGCCTCCGGCGGGACAAGGGACTCGCGTGTCCGAGCCCCTTGTCGATCCCCGGACACGCGGAAACCAAGGTTTCCGCGACCTTCCTTCATGGATGGCTGAGAGTTCCATGTTTGTGCTCGTACTGGGATTGCCGGGGCGGGCAAACGGGCGGATTCCGCTTTCCTTTGGATCAAGACACGGACGTGGTTTCCCGCCTCCGGCGGGAGCGCCCTGATTGTTTGCCCGTCCATCTTCTGAGATCACAGACGGGAGGGGAGGGATGTTCGGTGACGGCAGCGGGTCGAATCGGATTTCGTTGGATGAAGAAAGAAAAATATACCGGGGTGGGAGGAAGAGACTTCCGAATGATCTTCATAAATTCGTAAGAAATACCCACATTGGTTTGTAAGATTTGGTTGATAGGATAACAGTACAGGAAGAGGAGGACAGCAGGATGACATATCGGATTCTGATCTGCGACGACGACCCGTCGATTGCGGAGGCCATTGCAATTTATCTCCGTGCGGAGGGCTATGAGGCAGTGCTTGCCCACAATGGGGTGGATGCCCTGCGCATCTGCCGGTCTCAGGAGATTCATCTGATCATCATGGACATCATGATGCCGCAACTGGACGGCATTCAGGCGACCCTGCGTCTGCGTGAGACGCGCAATGTGCCGATCATCATGCTCTCGGCGAAGGGGGAGGATGTCGACAAGATTCAGGGTCTGACCGCGGGAGCGGATGACTACGTCACCAAACCGTTTTCACCGCCGGAGCTGATCGCACGGGTTCGCTCGCAGCTCCGCCGCTACACCGCGCTCGGGGGACTCCCGAAGCCGGAGGAGCAGGTGTACCGGACGGGATCCCTCATCGTGGACGACCGATCCAAAACCGTCACGGTGGATGGAGAGGAAATCCGCGTCACCCCGATGGAATACGGCATCCTCTGCTTCCTGACAAAAAATGCGGGACAGGTTTTTTCTATCCCGCAGATCTACGAAGCGGTTTGGAATGAACCGTGCTATCGTGCGGAAAACACGGTTGCGGTTCACATCCGGCGCATTCGGGAGAAAATCGAAATCAACCCGAAGGAGCCAAAGTATTTGAAGGTGGTGTGGGGAATTGGCTACAAAATGGAAAAGATTCACGAGAAACGGATTGACTAAGATCATAGCCTTTGTACTTGCGGTCGTTCTGTCCGGCATGACGGTCTGGTCGGTCGGCATGATTGCACTCCGGTTGTCGGCGAATGAGTTCAGTCCGGATATTTTATTCGACAAGGATCAGTGGATTTGGCAGTCCATGGTTGAGGAGCATGTGCGTGCGGGACTGCTGTACGATGATCTGCGGTCGAATCGGACGGAGGAGCGGATTCGCGCGGGGGAGACCGTCACCGAACGCGAAATTGTCGACGAGATGTATCAGGCGTATCTGGACGGAGAGGAATTCACTGATGACGCGACACAGGATAAGGAAGACCGTCTGACGGACAAAAAAATTGCGAAACTCGAAAGCGAGATCCGCAGTTCGGTGTATGCATACTACGGCGAGTATGATGAGAATGAGATTTTCGCATTCACACAGTGGATTCAGAACAATCGGATCGCCTATGCGATCGAGAAGGGGATTCTGATTCAGCAGAAGATCACTGATTGGAATGACCGCCAGGATCAGCTGCGTGACGGACAGGGTTATCTGTATTATGCAGAGAGTGAGGAAACCGGATTCCTGTCGACCAATCTGACGGGGAGCAGGGCTGATGCACTCCGTGAGCTCAACAGCTGTCCGCTTGTCTACCGGTACGATACGGAGACCGGAAAGTTTTCATATGACTATCGCGATGACATTGCGGCGCTGGTCGAGCAGTACCATGAGACATTTGACAGTTCGTTTGAAGGCAGCTATACGTCGGATTACGGTGCGTACTCGGGCGAATACTATAATACCGGAGAGACGGAGATCCGGGATATGCCGTCGGATGCGGTTATCGCGGTCGGCATCACATCCGAGGTTTTTGACCAGCGGATGAACGCCATCGATACGATCTACCGGGAGGCATGGGTGATGGTCATCGTTCTGATGGCATGTCTGATTGGCGTTGTACTCTGCTGTGTCATTCTGTGTGCAGGCGCGGGACGCGGCTCGCTGGATGCACCGGCGAAGCTCTGCAAGTTTGACCGCATTTGGACGGAGGTGCAGGTATTTTTTGTCGGCGTTGTTCTGGTATACGGCGCGGTGATTGCGGCGTGGTCGATCAAATGGCTGGCAAGCTCGGGCGCGGGCGGAAATCTTGCGCTCTATCTGATCCCGCCGATCATCGGCGGACTGGTCGCGGCGCTCTGTCTCCCGTGTCTGATGTCGCAGGCGCGGCGCATCAAGACGCGCGCATTCGGGCAGGGATTCCTCTGTATCCGCGGTCTCAAATGGTTGGTTAATCAGTGGAAAAAGGGGCCGCGGTATATCCGTTTGATTGTGCTTGCCGTTGTGATTCCGATCGTGTGTATGCCGTATATCACGATTCCGTTTGTCATTGCCGCTCTGTTGTATTTTGGCATCCGGTATGTCAAGGAGATAGAGATTCTCGAGGATGGTGTCCGCCGAATCCGCGGCGGAGAGACCGGACTTCACATTGAAGTCAAGCAGAACAAGGATCTGGAGCGGATGGCGGATGATATCAACAGCATCTCGGATGGACTGCACAACGCGGTGGATTCCGCGGTGAAATCCGAACGGCTCAAGTCCGAGCTGATCTCCAATGTATCGCATGATCTCAAGACACCGCTCACCGGCATTGTGACCTATGTTGATCTGATGAAACAGCTGGAGCCGGGTGACCCGAAGATGCAGACCTATCTCGACGTTGTCGATCAAAAGACCAAGCGGCTGAGCACGCTGATCAACGATCTGCTCGAGGCCTCCAAGGCATCCAGCGGCGCGATGAAGCTGGAGCTGACACGGGTAGACTTTGCGGCGCTGCTGCAGCAGGCATGCGGCGAGATGCAGGAGAAACTGGACGCGGCGGGACTCGAGATGCGCGGCAGGACGCGCGGACGCACTGATGTGTGCGCCGACGGACAGATGCTGTGGCGCGTGCTCGACAACCTGCTCGGAAACTGTGTGCGCTACGCCGCACCGAACAGCCGGGTCTATACCGACCTGTGTGAGCACGATGGATTCTGTGTATTTACGATCAAGAATATCTCGGCGGTCGAGCTGAACATTCCGGCGGATGAGCTGATGGAGCGGTTTACACGCGGGGACCGCGCCCGCTACACCGAGGGAAGCGGTCTGGGATTGTCGATTGCAAAGAGCCTGACCGAACTGATGCACGGCAGATTCAGTCTGACGGTGGACGGAGATCTGTTCAAAGTGGAGATCGCCATTCCGCTGTGGGACGATGTCTGGGAAAAGACGCGTCCGCTCGGAGCGGATTTTGATCCGGACGCCACGCGGCGCATGGGATAATCCTCCCAAATAACAATAAGACCTCTCGGGAGATTCCCGGGAGGTCTTTTGCTGTGAAGATAGGGTTCGGATGTTTGAAATGTGAAATAGATCATGTGCGTGGCAAGACCTGAAAACCTCAGCCATCCATGAAACGGATCGTCCGACGCATGAGTTGTACCCCGCGGCAGACGATCCGGAAAAGCCCAGGAGATCGTTAAGAACCTTGGGCTCTTAACTCGGCTTTCTTTCTATCTTTCTTTGCCGACCAAAGAAAGATGATCTCAAACCTGCGTGCGGATAAAGTGATATGGTTTTATCAGAAAATCAATGATACGATCAGAATGGTTTACGGAAAAAGAAACCGCCGGACAGCTCGTCCGGCGGTCGTTTTGTTTACTTGTAGAAATCCGGTCTCTCGTCAATAATGATGGATTCCTCCTCGCCGGACAGCTGTGCCGCCGTGAGTGCTTCCATCGTGACATTGGTGATGTAGCCGTCCCAAGCATTCGGTCCGTTGACCTCGCCCTTGAGCGTGGAGTTGATCCAGTCCTGAATTTCCGCGTCATAGGCATCGGTGAAGCGGCGCTTCCAGTTCTGCTCCAGCGGGACGCTCAGGTTGCCGCTCTTGCGGAAGGTCGGTGCTGCCGGAGTCGGCAGATCGATGACGCCGTCCTCGCAGACGATCTGGCAGTTGATATCCACGCCGTACTGGCAGTTCAGGAAGATCTCGACGGTTGCGATACGTCCGCTCTTCATCTTGAGCATGAGGATCTGCGGATCGTTCAGACCCTTGTGTGCATGACTGCTGCGCTTGGGCTGGAAGACCCGGGCGGATTCATACTCATCGTTCAGAAGCCAGTGGATAATATCCAGATCGTGGATGGAGGCATCCGTGATGATCATCTGGTTGTCGTAGTCATGACCGATCTGGGGATTCCAGTAGGTGCTGCGGGAATACAGCGCTTCGCCGAAATCGCCGCTGTCCAGCATCTGCTTGATCTGACGGAAGCCGCGGTCATACCGGCGCATAAAGCCGACCTGAATCAGCCGCTTACCGCCGCGCATCTCCGCCTCGACAATCTCCTTGGATTCCGCCGCGCTCGTAGTCAGCGGCTTCTCGGAGAAAATCGGCTTGCCTGCCTCGAGCGCCTGCAGAATGGTCTCGCGGTGTGCGAATCCCGGGCTGGTGCAGATGATGGCATCGACATCGTCGTCATAAACCAGATCCGCGCTGTTGTTGTAGATGCATGCGCCGAGCGGTTCACCGATCTTGCGCGCGCCTTCGACAAAGACATCGGACACGGCGACGACTTCCGCACCGGAAAACTTATCTGTAATTCTCGCAATGTGTTCGCGGCCGATTGCGCCGCAGCCGACAACGCCTACCCTTAATTTTTCCATTTGTCTCCTCCTGCTGGTATCATACGAGTCTCTATGAGATTGGTTTTTACCTGTTACAATTTATATAGCTATTATACGGGTTTCTCGGCCTGTTTGCAATATGCTGGAAACAAAAACACAGCATTTCGCCGGATTTTCCCGCGGAATTCAAGAGAAAACAGCCAATTGTTCACAGAAATATCACATGAACCTGCTAAACTTGAAACACGCTCCGGCGGAGTCGCCGGAATTATCCATGAAGGAGGACTCTGTATGATACAGGTCAGTCATCTTACCAAACGCTTCGGTGGGATACAGGCGGTCAGCGACCTGTCATTTTCCGTGGCGGAAGGAGAGATAGTGGGATTTCTCGGACCGAACGGCGCCGGAAAATCCACGACAATGAATATCATCACAGGCTGTCTGGAAGCGACCGACGGAACCGTAACCGTCGGCGGACTGGACAGCCGTTCGCACCCCGAGGAGGTCCGCCGTCTGATCGGCTATCTGCCCGAGCAGCCGCCGCTCTATCCGGACCAGACTGTGGAGGAATATCTGGACTTTGTCTATCGGCTGAAAAAATGCACACTGAATAAACGCGAGCATCTGGGTTCCATTGCGTCGAGCACAGGAATTACCGATGTCACCGGACGGCTGATCCGCAACCTGTCCAAGGGATACCGCCAGCGCGTCGGACTGGCGCAGGCACTCATCGGCGACCCGAAGGTGCTGATTTTGGACGAACCGACGGTCGGACTGGATCCGAAACAGATTATCGAGATCCGCGATCTGATCCGCGACCTCGGCAAAACCCACACGGTCATCCTGTCCAGCCACATCCTGCCGGAGGTACAGGAGGTCTGCGGCCGCGTCATTGTCATCCATCAGGGTGTGATGGCGGCGGACGGCACGACCGAGGAGCTGTCCCGCCGGATGACCGGTTCGGTTCAGCTCGAGATGATGATTGAGGGCGACCGGAACCGTGTGCTCTGTGTCCTGCGCGCCGTACCCGGCGTTGCGGAGGTCAGCGTACTGACGGCAGACGATACCAAATCCACCTACCGCATCACCGCGGAGCCGGATGCGGATATCCGCCATGCGGTGTTCGAATCGCTGTCGCAGAACTCGCTTGCGATCCTGTCCATGAAGCAGGTGGAGGCGAGTCTGGAGGATATCTTCCTCAAGCTGACCGATGCGGATACGCCGGCACAGACGGAGACCGATGAGATACCGGAAGAGTCCGAATCAGAAAAATCGAAGCATCGGCGGCTGTTTCGAAAGAGAGGTGAGCGCAAATGATCGCGATCTGCAGACATGATTTTCAGCGGTTTTTCCGCTCTCCGCTCGGCTATGTCTATCTCGGCGTGTTTGCCGTGATTGCCAATCTGGTCTATTTTGCCTACTGCGTACTGAGCAGCTCGAGCGACCTGTCGTCGCCGTTTTCCTTCCTGCTCACCGTGCTTCTGTTTATGACGCCGATTCTCACGATGCGTCTGCTCAGTGAGGAATACCGGCAGGGAACCGACCGGCTTCTGCTCACCGCGCCGGTTCGCATCT
This sequence comes from Clostridiales bacterium, assembly GCA_022775385.1. Taxonomy (GTDB): domain Bacteria; phylum Bacillota; class Clostridia; order Oscillospirales; family Butyricicoccaceae; genus Butyricicoccus_A. The sequence continues at coordinate 2,023 of JALFIV010000113.1, read as the reverse complement.
GGGAGATCGTCCTCGGCAAGTTTTTCGCCGCCCTCGGCGCGATTGTCTGCTGCCTGCTGATCACCGTCCCGTGGCTCATCATTTTGATCTGCGCGGGTACGCCGGCATGGCCGACGATTATCGGATGCTACATCGCGATTCTGTGCGCCTCGATGGTATTCCTTGCAATCGGTCTGTTTCTGTCCTCTGTGACCGAGAGCCAGCTGATTGCGGCGGTATTGTCGTTTGCGGTCTTTCTCGGACTGTATCTCGTCGATGCGCTCAGCGCCGCGGCGAGCGGCACACTGGCGAGCATCCTGAGCTGGTTTTCGATTTTTACCCGATATGATACCTTCATGTCCGCGCAGTTCTCGTTCAGCAATGTGGTTTATTTCCTGTCGCTGACCGTACTGTTTCTCTTTTTCACCGCCCGCGTGCTCGAGCGGCGCAGACAGTAAGGAGGCGCTGATATGACGATTTTATTATTACTTCTCTATGTCGCTGCGTTTGCGGTCACCTGCATCGCGGCGCTGATCCTGCGGCGCAGCAAGACCGCCCGCTCGGGCGGCGCCCTGCTTGTGCTGTCCGGCGTGATTTCCGCTGCGTTCAGCGTGATCACGTTCTTTGCCTGCTTCTTCGGCGACACCGGCATCCTGCCGGTTCCGATTGTCCTTTTCCTGTCGTTTGTGCTTGCGCGCATCCTGTTCGGATGGGCAAACCGTACCGGAAAAACCGACCGCCGCGCCCTGCACAAGATCACAATCGGCGCCAACACCAAGGCGGCAAAGCGCTTTCTGCTGTCCTCCGGCTCGGTGGCGCTTGCGCTGGTCATTGTCATCCTGCTCAATCTGGTCTGCACCAATCTGGGTGACCGGCTTGATCTGACACTCGACCTGACGGCGAGCAAGATGTATAGCATCTCACAGGAGTCCTACGAGGTCATGGACGGACTGAAGGACGATGTCAGCATCACGGTGCTGATGGACAAGGACGACCTCGGGAGCAGCGACTACGGACGCTATGTCCGCATCCTGATGGAGAAATACGACGAGTATTCCGACCGCATTTCGATTGATTATATCGACCCGTACAAGAATCCGTCTGCGATTGAGCAGTTTGCCGAGCGTTCGGACGCGGTCGCGGAGGGCAGCATCGTCGTCGAATGCGGAGATCAGATGCGCGTGCTCAATCTGATTGATTTCTACGACACGGAAGCGGATTCCACCTCCGGATACACCTACGTCTCCTCGTTCCGCGGCGAAAGCACGCTGACCTCTGCGCTGCTGGCGGTCACGAGCGAGGATACGCCGCATGCCTATATCCTGCGCGGACACAACGAGAGTGTCTCGACGTCCTTCTCGACCATGCTGGAGTCCTCCGGCTATGCAGTCGATACGCTGACGCTTACGGAAAAGGAGATTCCGGAAAACGCCTCGCTGCTCATCCTGAGTCTGCCGCAGAAGGACTACACCGAGGACGAGATCAATATGCTGGATGAGTATGTCAAGAACGGCGGCGATCTGCTTGTCTTTGACGGCACCGAATCGCCCACCGATCTGGATGTCCTGTACGCCTATCTCGAGGAGTGGGGCATCACGGTTCAGCCCGAGATGGTCATCGATCAGGAGTACAACATCAGCGACGACCGCTATGTGCTTGCCGCACTGAGCGACAGCTCGGTCAACGATGCGCTGTCCGCCATTTCCGATCAGGTCATTGTCACGCCGGACGCCAAGCCGCTCAAGGTAAAGCTGTCCGACCGTGTCACCGACCGGACGGTGGAGAGTCTGCTGACCACACGAGAGACCGCGTATTCCCGTGCCATCCAGTCGGACACCACCTATGACTCCTACGACAAACAGGACGGCGACACCGACGGTCCGTTTGATCTCGCCGCGTTGGCGGAGTACACCGGCAACGACAAGGGCGGTCAGATCATGGTCTGCTCCTCCGCACTCATGATGACCGACCAGCTCATGCAGTCGTCCAGTCTGCTCAACAGCGATTTCCTGAGCAATACGATCTCCTCCATGCAGCCGGAGGT
>JALFIV010000105.1 GCA_022775385.1 Clostridiales bacterium | reverse complement strand
GCCTCCATCGGATCCTCGCAGAACCGCAGGGTCGCACCGGTCTGCTTCGCAATCTCCTCGCACTGTGCGATGAGTGCGGCATCCGGGAAGTACTCCTTCGGTGCGCAGGCGGTGAAATTCAGTCCGAGCTTTGCACAGCCGACCATGAGCGAATTTCCCATATTAAAGCGCGCATCACCCAGATAGACAAAGTTGATGCCCTTGAGCCGTCCGAAATGCTCCTGAATGGTCAGCATGTCCGCGAGGATCTGCGTCGGGTGGAATTCATTGGTCAGACCATTCCAAACCGGAACGCCGGCATATTTCGCCAGTTCCTCGACGATATCCTGACCGAAGCCGCGATATTCAATACCGTCATACATGCGGCCGAGAACGCGTGCGGTGTCCGCGATGCTCTCCTTCTTGCCGATCTGCGATCCGGACGGGTCGAGATAGGTGACATGCATGCCGAGGTCGTATGCGGCAACCTCAAAGCTGCAGCGGGTGCGCGTGCTGGTCTTTTCAAAAATCAGCGCGATGTTCTTTCCGTGCAGGGTGTCGTGTGCAATGCCGTTCTTTTTCTTGGCCTTGAGTTCTGCCGCAAGCGCGATCAATTCCTCAATTTCCTCAGTCGAAAAATCCAACAGCTTTAAAAAACTTCTGCCTTTGAGATTCATAGTGATCTCCTCCTGTTATCTGATAACGATTCCCAAGAATCGCAGCATTCTCTGTCATTACCGCTTATTATATCAAATCCCGTATCGATTGCAAAGCGATTCGGGATATTTTGTCCGGTAAAAGAAAAAGCAGCGGCTGCCGGTGCAGTCGCTGCCTGATATCTTTACTTGTAGAGATAAACGTCTGCGTAGCGGATACCCAGCTGGTTCGCCTCCGCCTCCGTGCGGACGAATACATCCAGAATATTTCCCTTGATCGCACCGCCGGTGTCCTCGGCGTAGTATGTACCCATGCCCTCAATGTAAACCTTGGAACCGAGCGGGATGACACGCGGGTCGACCGCGATTGTATGGTTGATCTGCGGCTTCTTTCCGGTTGCCGTGATGGTGTCGTCGCCGTAAAACGTCAGTTTGAAGCTGCCGAGCTTGATCTTGGTCTCATCGCTGACCGGCGTTATCGTATTCTTGGAGGATGCCGTCTTTTTGGACGATGCGGTGACGTACTTGACGCGGCTCGTGTTGACATAGCCGGTCTTGCCGTTCACCTTGACCTTGACCCACTTTTTGTTGCTGGAAACGCTGATGACCGTTCTCGACATGTTCTTCTTCATGGTCGTCAGCTTCGTGCTGGAGGTCTTTGCCTTTGCGCGGACCGGAACATTTGCGGTCGCCTTTACGGTCGCTGCCGATGCACTGACTGCAAGCAGTACGGCAAGCACCATTGTGGTGAGAGCAACCTGTACGATGCGCTTCAGACGGTTTGACATACGTAAATCCTCCAACTTGTAACGATCCCGCATGGGATCTGTAATCTTTCAGATAGTGTTTTGTTACGAAACTGTAATTATCATACCGTATTCTATGAAATTTGTCAAGTTTTTTCGTGTTTTTTCCGAATCCCTTTTATGCATTCTGCCAATTTTTATGCAGAATATGTTCTGTTTTTTCCTGATTATCTTAAATCTTTTCGATATATTCAATATAAATATTCATTTTTTTGTTCAAAGGATTTTTCGCGTTTTTCTGTAACATTGCGCATTTTTGAGAGAACATCCGAAAAAAACTCCTCTGCCGAAGCAGAGGAGTCATGTTTGTAATTACGTACCGAAGTAGGAGAAGTGCATATAGTCCTTCCTGCTTCTCCAGTTTACGCCCCAGTTGAAGCCGTACTTTTCAAAGATACGGACAACATCGCTGTCCGGAGAAATGGAATACGGATTCTTTCCCGGACGCCAGAACGAGCCGACCAGCGCTTTGCCCGAGTTGTCGCACATATAGTTTTCGTTGGGATTGATGTCGATTGCAACACCGAGATTGTGCTCGGAGCTCGAACCGGCACCGCGCCATCCATATCCGCCGATATCCTTGATCGGGAACCCTTCGTCACTCTGGTAGATTTCCTTGAAAATCTGCTTGACGGTCGGCGCAATTTTCTTGTGAACCTTCAGCGTTGCGGTGGAAGAATACTTTTTTCCGCTGGAATTCAGTTTCCAAACCGGAATCTGGATTGTAACCTGATACTTTTCCGCCTCTGCCGCAGAGGTAAAGCGGCGGAAGGTGCTGGAGCCGAAAATACGGTTGCAGCGGCTCTGATAGGTTTCACCGCGGTAGGCAAGTCCGCTCGGTGCTGCCGAATTGACGGTCTCCGCCTTGCTCGAGCTCTCCACCGTCTTATCGGTGGTCTTGCTCGACGTTTCCTGATATTTAACACGGCTCTTGTTGACATAGCCGGTCTTGCCGTTCACCTTGACCTTATACCATTTTTTGTTGGACGATGTGCCGAGAACAGTTCTTTTGGCATTCTTTTTCATCGTGGTCAGCTTGGTGCTGCTGGTCTTGGCTTTTGCGCGGACCGGCACATTCGCGGTCGCTGTAACGGTTGCCGCCGATGCGCTGACTGCAAGCATCACAGCGAGAATCATCATCGTGAGCGCCGCCTGAACAACGCGCTTAAAACGCTGGGGCATACGCAAAAACCTCCAAACTGTAACGATCCGGAACGGATCTGTAATAATATGCGAAACAAAATGTAACCGAACTGTAATTATGATACCGTATCGTGTGTAATTTGTCAAGATTTTTTGTGTTTTTCCTCGCCGCGCTTTGTGCACATTTCTCATTAATCATTCAAATTAATCATCGTTTGTTTGAATTATCGTAGAATTGACCCATTTAAATTCAATTATTGTTTGAATATTTGCATTTTTCATTTTTTGCGTTTTTATGTAACAACTTATCTGCGGCATAAAAAAACGGCCGCACCGAGGTGCAGCCGCTGAATTTTTTTACTTGTAGAGGTAGACATTTGCGTGGCGGATGCCGATGCGGTTTGCCTCGCGCTCAGAACTGACAAAGATATCGATGATCTTGCCCTTGATTGCTCCGCCGGTGTCCTCTGCATAGTATGTACCCCATCCCTCGATGTAAACCTTGGAGCCGAGCGGGATGACGCGGCGGTCTACTGCAATGGTGTGTTTGATGCGCGGTCTCTTGCCGGATGCCGTCATGGTGTCTCCGCCGTAAAAAGTCAGCTTGAAGTTGCCGAGCTTCACTTTCTTCTGACCCGAGCTCTCCGTCTTGGTAGAGGAGGAACCGGAGTTCGAATTGCTGTACTTGACGTACTTGCAGTTGACGTAGCCGGTCTTGCCGTTTACCTTGACCTTGTACCACTTCTTGTTCTTGGATACACCGATGACCGTTCTCTTGGTATTCTTCTTCATGACGGTCAGGATTCTGCTCGAGGTCGATGCCTTGGCACGCAGATTGATATTGCCGGTCGCCTGAACGGTTGCCGCCGATGCGGTTGCCGCGGCAGCGGTTGTAAGAATCACGGTTGTCAGTACAACCAGTGCGATACGCTTGAATTTCTGAAACATTCGATATCCTCCGAGTGAAGCCGATCCGTGGAATCAGCTGTAATTTTTCTGATACATTTTTGTTATCATGTTGTAATCATAATAACGGATACTGCTGTTCTTGTCAACCCTTTTTTAATTTTTACAATTCCAAAGCAAAGAAAAAACCGGCTTTTCTTACTTAGAAAATACCGGTTTTTGCACTTTTTATAACAACATCTCGTTTTTAACTGCAAAAATATTTTGTAATCTTTTTGTAATTTTATTTGTAAACATAGACGTTCGCATGCCGAATTCCGATGCGGTTTGCCTCTGCCTCCGAGCGGACAAAAATGTCTAGAATTTTGCCCTTAATCGCTCCTCCGGTGTCCTCTGCATAGTAGGTCCCCCACCCACTGATGTACACCTTGGAACCGAGCGGAATCACGCGCGGGTCGACCGCAATCGTGTGGTTAATGCGCGGCGTTTTTCCCGATGCCGTGATCGTATCTCCGCCGTAAAAGGTCAGCTTGAACTTGCCGAGACTGACACGCTTTTCGAGCTTGCCGGATGTCACCTTGACGCGGTTCGTATGAACATATCCCGTCTTGCCGTTTACCTTTACTTTGACCCATTTTGTGTTCGTGGAAACCTTCAAAACCGTGCGCGTTGCGCCCTTTTTGATGGTTGTCATCTTTTTACTGGATGTCGTCGCCTTGGCACGAACGACGGCGTTGGTTGTCGCCTTGACCGTGGTCGCCGATGCAGTCACCGTCATTGCCGCCGCCATCAGCATTGCCCCCAATACCGCCAGCAGCAGCCGTTTGTGTCGTCGTATCATACTTGGTTCCTCCTGTTTTCTCATGCGAGGTTGTGTTACCTTATTGTTTTTATATTGTTACCAATTTGTAATTATTTTACCGAACGAAGACTGAATTGTCAAGTGTTTCCCCGTATTTTCCCCGGATGTGCAAAAAAAGAGACCGGACATTGTCTGAATGTCCGGTCTCCGATTATTCTTTATTACAGCTCGCTCAGGCGGCTCAGACGGCGGACGGCCTCCTCGAGTACTGCCTGCTCCCGCGCAAAATGCAGACGGATCAAATGATTGACCGGTTCGCGGAAAAAGCTCGATCCAGGTACGGCGGCGACACCGATTTCACGGATCATCCACTCACAGAACTGCATGTCCGTCCATCCGGCAAACTGCGGCTTGTCCAGATACGGCTGGATATCCACCATGACAAAATAGGTACCCTGCGGGACATTGTGGCGGATTCCCGCGCGGTCCAGTCCGGTACAGAAAAAATCCCGTTTCGCGGTGTAATCCCGCAGAAGCTCGTCATAGTAGGACTCCGGGAAATCCAAACCGACAGCGGCTGCCTCCTGCAGCGGCGCCGGCGCGCCGACGGTGAGAAAATCATGCACTTTCTTCGCACATTCGACCACATGTTCCGGAGCAATCAGCCATCCCAAGCGCCATCCCGTGATGGAATACGTCTTGGAAAGCGAATTGCACGTGATCGTATGCTCCCACATTCCGGGCAGAGACGCCATGCAGATGTGTTCCTGCGGCGGATAAACCATGTGCTCGTAGACCTCGTCTGTGATGACGAATGCATCATACCGCTTGACGACATCCGCCAGCGCAGTCAGTTCCTCCTGCGTGAACACCTTGCCGCACGGGTTGGACGGATTGCACAGGATCAGCGCCTTCGCTCCCTGCTCAAATGCCTCCTCGACCTTTTGGATGTCAAAGTGATAATCCGGCGGTACCAGAGGGATAAACACCGGCTGTGCGCCCGACAGAATCGCGTCTGCGCCGTAGTTCTCATAGAACGGGGAAAAGACCGCGACTTTGTCCCCCGGATTGCAGACAGTCATCATCGCACTCATCATCGCCTCCGTACTGCCGCAGGTGATGAGGATCTCGCGCTCCGGGTCCACCGGATGTCCGAGACGCGGCGTATTCTTTCGTGCGGCGGCATCGCGGAAATTCTTTGCGCCGAAGGTTATCGCATACTGATGCGGTCCATCCTGTGCGACCTCGGCGAGCCGGTCGGTCAGCGCTTTGGGCGGCGGACAGTCCGGGAATCCCTGCGACAGGTTGATGGCGTCATATTGATTGCAGATGCGCGTCATACGGCGGATCACAGAATCCGTAAACGTCTGAACGCGCTCACTCAGCTGCGGCATCGCTCAGTTTCCTCCCTTCGCCGTATCCTCGTTCCAGAACTTGGAGCGGAAACGCGCTTCTTCCGGCAGGTGGGAGATATCGCTGTACGATACCAGCACCGGACAGTCCGGCCGTTCAAACGTCACGGTGGTCACCGAGGCGTTGCCGACGAGGCGCGGCTTCATCTCCTCAAACGGCGCGTCCACCGTCCCCAGATAGGTCATGAGCGCAAATCCGTGTGAGACAATCGCGATGGTCTGATCCGGATGGGCCGCGACAATGCGCTCCACCGCCGCACGCACACGCTCCCAGACCTGACGGCCGTTCTCTCCGTCGGGCGGATTGAAATGCGCCGGATCCATGCGAAGTGTTGTCATACTGCCCGGATACTCCCGTTCATTCTGCTCGTTGGATCGGTTTTCCAGCAGACCGCCGTCGACCTCCCGCAGGCCGTCCTCGCACTGCGGCTCACAGTCGAGATAGCGGCAGACCCCCTGTGCGGTCTGAACCGCACGGGTGAGCGGACTGCAGTACACCGCATCAAGATGAGCCCCGCGGAACCGCTCCGCAAGCGCATCCGCCTGACGAAGCCCCAGCTCCCCCAGCGGAACGTCGGTTGATCCCTGAAAAAGACCTCCCACATTGGAGGCGGTAGTGCCATGCCGAACAAAATACACTGTTGTCATTTGTGTCAAGATCCTTTCAAAAAGCAGGAGTGAGCATCCTGCTCACTCCCACTGCAGATTTGCTGTTGTTATTCCATGCACTGAAGATACTGGCCGTACAGCGTCTGGCTGATTTTATCTCCTGCCGCATGTACCTGTTCCTGCGTCAGCAGACCGCGCTGCAGCGCAATTTCCTCCAGACACGCAATGTATCGTCCGGTGCGGTGCTGAACCTCTGCAATACAGTTTGCCGCGAGCAGCAGGCTGTCCGCTGTACCGGCATCCATCCATACAAAGCTGCGCTCAAGCGGAACCACATTCAGCTGGCCGCGGCGCAGATATTCCAGATTGACATCCGTGATCTCATACTCTCCGCGTGCGGAGGGCTTGAGATTTTTCGCGATTTCGATGACCTGATTGTCATAGAAGTACAGACCCGGAACAATGTAATTGGATTTCGGAAAGCGAGGTTTTTCCTCAATGCTGATTGCCTTGCCGTCCTCATCAAATTCCACGACGCCGAATGCGCGCGGATCGTCGACATAATAGCCGAATACCGTGGCGCCCGAGTTTTTCTTTGCATCGGCGATAAACCGATACTCACGGCTCTCATCGTAGAAGATATTGTCACCCAGCACCAGACATACCGAGTCGTCTCCGATAAATTCCTCCGCCACCAGAAATGCATCCGCGATGCCGCGCGGCACATACTGTACGGCGTATTCGATGTGAACACCAAATGCACTGCCATCCCCCAGCAGTTTTGCAAATGTTTCCTCTTCCTCAGGAGGAATAATTACCATAATATCGCGGATATTTGCCTGAAGCAATACCGCCAGCGGATAATAGATCAGCGGTTTGTCATAAACCGGGAGAAGCGGCTTGCAGACCGGCTTTGTCATCGGATACAATCGTGTTCCCTTTCCCGCAGCCAGAATGATTCCCTTCATAGCTCTCACCCTCTTTTTTCTTCATTCCTCGTTCTTTCGAAAAACCTTGTAATATATCAGTTTGATTATCTCACACAGATACAATCCTGTCAAGATTTTACTCCTGTCAAGACCGGCAAATCCGCTTCCTTCTTCTTGAAAAAAACAGCCGCAGGGAACTCCCTACGGCTGTTTGGTTGTTTATGCTTCCTTCATCTTGCTGTCCGCGATAACCTTCTCCTGAACCTGCGGCGGAGCATCGTCATATCTCTCGAATTTGGAGACAAACGAGCCTCTGCCCTGTGTCATCGAACGCAGCGTGATTGCGTAGTCGCTGATCTCCGCCATCGGGACCTCTGCGATGATCTCCTGACCGTCGGAAGTCGGATTCATGCCGAGAATGCGGCCGCGGCGCTTGTTGATATCGCCAATGACATCGCCCATGTAGGAATCCGGAATGTAGACCTTCATCGAGCAGATCGGCTCCATGATAACCGGATTTGCCTGCGGGATGCCTGCCTTGTACGCGATCTTCGCCGCCATCTTGAACGAAAGCTCGTTGGAGTCGACATCGTGATACGAACCGTCAGTCAGCGTCGCATGCAGGCCGACCATCGGATAACCGGCCAGAACGCCGTGCTCCATCGCCTCGCGGATGCCCTTTTCTACTGCCGGATGGAAGTTCTTCGGAACCGAACCGCCGAAAATCTTCTCGTCGAACAGGAAATCGCCTTCCGTGTACGGCTCGAAGTCCATCTTGACATGGCCGTACTGACCGTGTCCGCCGGACTGTTTCTTGTGCTTGCCTTCTACCGATACCTTCTTGCGGATCTTCTCACGATACGGAACGATCGGCTTGGACAGCTCGACCTCGACGCCGAAGCGGGTCTTAAGCTTGGAGCAGATGACATCCAGATGAATATCGCCCATGCCGCTCAGAATGCTCTCGTGGGTCTCGTTGTTGATTGCAAACGTGAAGGTTGGATCCTCATCGGACAGTCTGTTCAGACCGGATGCAACCTTTTCCTCGTTGCCCTTGACCTTCGGGCGGATTGCCTGCGAGTAGCACGGCGGCGCAAATTCCGCCGGCTCCAGATTGACCGGACGAACGGTCATGGACAGGGTATCGTTGGTCTTGGTGGTTGCGAGCTTGGATACCGCGCCGATATCGCCGCAGGTGATCTCCTTGACCTCGGTGGTCTTCTTGCCGCATACCGAATACAGATGGCCGATCTTCTCCAGACCGTCCATGCGGTGGTTGAGCAGAGTCATATCCGACTTGACTGAGCCGGCAACTACCTTGAAATAGCTGAAACGGCCGTACTGGTCTGCTGTCGTCTTGAATACGAACGCACACGGTGTGCCGTTCGGATTGCACGGAATTTCAATCAGGTCTTCGTCGGTCTCGATAACCTCGGTCTCGCCCTGATCCGGAGAAGGCATGTAGTCACAGATCGCCTTGAGCGTTGCATACGAGCCGATACCGGTGGCGGCAGTACCACAGCATACCGGAATAATCAGACGCTCGAGCGCACCCTGACGCAGGCCTGCAATCAGCTCTTCGTCGCTGAACTCCTCACCGGCGAAGTAGCGGTCCATCAGGTCCTCGGACAGCTCGGCAATGTTCTCACACAGCGCATTGCGCAGCTGATCGACGCGTGCAACCATATCCTCCGGAATCGGGATTTCGACACGCTTGTTGCCTTCCATCTTATATGCCTTGCGGATGACACAGTCGATGATGCCGACGGTCTCGCGGTTGCCTTCGAAAATCGGGATGATGATCGGTGCGACCTCCATACCGAACTGCTTCTGCAGCTTATGCAACGAGGTCTTGTAGTCCGAATGCTCCTCGTCAATCTTGGAGATATAGAACATGCACGGCTTGCCGGCGTTCTCCAGACGCTTCCACGCCTTCTCGGTGCCAACGCTCGGACCGGTCTTGCCCGGAACGACAATCAGGCCGGACTCGCAGACGCGCAGTGCGCTTGCCACTTCGCCCTCGAAATCAAAGAATCCCGGGGTGTCCAGGAAATTGACCTTGCAGCCCTTAAACTCAATCGGTGCAACCGCAGTGGAAATTGAAAACTTTCTGCGGATCTCCTCCGGATCGGAGTCACAAACGGTATTGCCGTCTGCAATCTTGCCCAGGCGGTCAGTCGCTCCGGTCAGATACAGCATGCTCTCGATCATTGAGGTTTTTCCGTCTCCGCCATGACCCATGACACAGACATTTCGAATTTTATCAACAGAATATGTATTCAACTGTTCCACGCTCCTTAGTAATCTCTTTGTGCTGTCTGGAGTGTTCCAACACCTCACATTCGTAATTATATACTATTCCTCTTTCTTTTGCAAACCAAAGTTTGTTAATATTTTATAAACGCTCGCCCGTTTTTTCTCATTCTTGCATAATTCTTAGCGTTTTCCCCGTTGTTTTCTTGTTATTTTGTCAATTTTGCGTCTGTTTTCCCGTTTTAAAAAAAGATGACCGACTGCCGGAGCAATGCCGTACAGTCGGTCAAACCGGATATTTTTTTGTATTTTACCCGCGTTTTGCCTCGTTTTCGATGAAAAAGATCGGAATAAACCACAACAGCGAGTACAGCAGAACACGCAGCGGCGAGGCGCCCAAGGGTGCAAACACATAACACAGATAGCTCATCAAAACCAGATCGATCACCGCCGCGAGCGTGCCGAGCAGCATGCCGCCGCCCGTCAGCCGTCTGAGCGAGTACGCCGCATCCACACAATCGGAATACGGTGCCGCGCCGTCGCGGGTCAGAATCGCAAGCAAGGTGTCATTTTCGGTGTACGCCGGCGACATCAGCTGCCGCTCCTGCTCCGGCTCCGGCATGTGAATCATACCGGGCTGCAGACCGAACAGATCGCACAGGCGTTCCACGGACAGATAACAGTCTCCCGCCTGAAACAGGACGGAAATATGACGTTCCGCAAGCGACTGCAGGGCTGTATATACCTGCGTCGTCGCAACGTATTCGATCTCAAACACCGCCTCGGTCGTGCCGTCTACGGCGAGGAACAGATGATCCTCCTCATCCGCGAGCGCAGGAATCGGAATCTTCATCTCCTGCATGAAGGCGGCCGTGCCGAACAGGACCTCCCGATCACCGATGCGCGCACCATTGCCGCCGTTTTCATAGCGGACATGGTCGTGCGCCGCAACCTGATCGCCGTAGCGCTGATGGATCTTTTCCTTGAGCACGCGTCCGACCGCGCTGTCTCCTTCGACTGCAGCGGCATATGCCAGAACATCGTCCATCTGCATCGCGCCGCGGATATCCACATAGTCGTCGATCAGAATAGAACCGGCCGGAAACAGATCCTCCTCGGTCATCACGACCTGCGAGGCGTTGGACAGACGCACAGCGGAGGCAAGTCCCGCCAGCGCCGCGTCGTCGCGGATCAGCCTGCGGGTGGTATTGACACTGCCGAATGCGACCGCTGTCAGCAGTCCGATCTGGCTTGCCGCCGTCAGCAGGGCGGAAAATGTATAGACAAACCGTCCCTGATCCTTGGTCATCGCGGAGATAATCCACGCCAGAACCGCCGCCGCAACGATGGCAACCGGGGTGTACAGCCGTTCAATCCGGCTGTACCAGCCGTCCCGCGCCGTGCACACGAGGAATACCTGATTGTCCTCCAGACGGCGCTTGACCAGATGCGGTTTTGGTTCCCGATGCAGGAATACACCGATCGGCGCACGGTTGAGCGCCGCCATTTTATAGGTATTACGCCGTGCACCGGCCTGCGCCACGCGCGCACGCATCAGCGCGAACAGTGCCGCCATCGCCACACAAGGATAGGAAATTTCCTCTCCCGCCGAGGCCATGCGCACCGCGCTGTGTACAATCGTCATGATCAGCGTCAGCGTGATCAAGGTACAGAAATCCGCATGCAGATGGATGACCGCCTTGATGCCGTCGCGCAGGACATCCCACGCGATCAGCATGGAGAGTACCGTCATGACAATCAGCGCGAGATAGAAATTCTGCGGTGCGTCCGCATAGGAGATCGCTTGGGGAATCGGGAGATCCCGAATCGCCGTACACGACAGATACAGCGCGAGCAGGGTCAGAATTCCAACCGCGATCGAACGGCGCCCTGTCGAGCGCGCAATGCGTTTCCACTGCTGGAATCCTTCTTTCGCGCTTTTGGGAACACGGGTCTGTTCCTCCTGCTCCCGTCTGCGCCGCGTGATCCAGCGCTGAAATCCGGATTTTTTCTTCCGGGGCGCCGGTCGTGCCTCCGTTGTTTCCTCCGCCGCAGTCATCTCGTCCTGCGGCTGTTGTCCGCCGTCGTCCTGCGTCGGTTCCTCCGGCTCTACCACCGGATCATAGTTCGGCGGATCCGTCCTATTCAGAGGTTCAGATTCTGCGGGCGGATGCCCCCCGGACACCTCATCATCTCCGCCATCCTCCGTCTGTTCGCTCTCGTGTGAAAAAACCGGGCGCGGTGTATGCGGCGTGGGCTCCGCCGGCTTCGGCTTAGGCTGTACCGCCCGCTTCTGCAGTTCTTTTTCCCGCTCCAGTCTGCGGATTTCACTCATCAGAACCGGCTCTCCGCCGATGCGTTCGACCTTCGGCGCGATCTCTCCGATGCGCTCGAGCGGCAGGTGCAGCCACTCCGGCTCCGGACGGGACGGTATCTGCGGCTTTGCCGGCCGTTCCGTTTCCTCCGGTTCATATTCCGGTTCATACTCGGCTTCTTCCGGCACGCTGTCCGGTGCGAGGGATTCTTCCGTCTGTCCGGCATCTGCCGGCTCGGTCTGTTCTTCCTTCGTGTTCAGCTCCAGATAGACCACCTGACTCGTCAGATCCTCGGAAACCACCGGCGCCTCCGCCTGCGGCGCATCCTCGCGCCAGTCGACGCCGCTCTCGCGCATCAGCTCCGCAAAGCTCGTGCGCTCCTCCGGCTGTTCATCCGCCTCACGCAGGAATGCTTC
>JALFIV010000069.1 GCA_022775385.1 Clostridiales bacterium | reverse complement strand
GATCGTCTCCCGATCCGGTCCGGAGACCGCGCTGTGTGACGGCTATGACCGCATCTGCCGCGCCCGCACAATCGCATCCGGCGAGAAATACTTCCTTGATCCCGAAAATTCAGAACTGTTCGGCGTCCCTCTGATCCGTTTTGATCAGCCGGACAGCTCCGTCTTCCGACAGAACTGGCTCTATATGCCCAAATTCCGCACGCTGGATCAGGCGGATTTCCTGACCACCATGGCTGTGTTCCTCCTGCTGTTTGTTTTCGTCTCGATCCTCTGTCTGAGTGCCGTCGTTGTCATCCTGTTTTCCCGCAGTATAACACTCGTCATGATCAACGCGTGGGTCTATGACGATCTGCGCAAGCTGGGCGCCTCCAACCGGTATCTCCTTCACACCCTGCGCGGCCAGATCACGCGTGTGTTCCGCGCGCCGATTCTCACAGGAACACTGCTGACGCTGGGATTCGATCTGCTGATCCTGCTCGGAAACGGCGAGAGCGGCATCACATTCTATGAATGGATGGGATTTGCCAGCTGTCTCGCGGTGGCCGCAGTTTTCCTGATTCTGCTGTACGGTTTGTACCGTCTCACCCTCCGCAGCGCCCGCCGGTTTCTCGGCATCCGCTGAGGGCAGTCAACCACCAAAACAGAAAACGGCACAGTCCGGATAATCCCGGGCTGTGCCGTTTCGTATATAGAGAAATTAGGCCGAATCACAGAGATTCTTACGCGTTTGCCGTAGTTGTACCCGCGGGCTCGTTCTTTTCGGTCAGCTTTTTGATGCCCTGAACCGCGACAATGATGCCGAGCAGGAGGAGCAGAACCGCAAAGATCAGCTGGAGCGTGTTGCCCAGATCCAGACCGGTGGTGAACAGCTGTCCGCCGAGTCTGTAGATCGTCAGACCGAGTGCCGAGAACGTGACGGCAATCATGAATGCCATCGGAATCCACAGCATTGCGCCCTGACGCTTGGTCTTCTTGAGGAATACCGCGCAGGCAACCAATGCCAGTACCGACAGCAGCTGGTTGCCGGAACCGAACAGCGGCCAGATCTCCTTGTATCCGACCTTCGCCAGCAGATATGCCAGTACCAGAGTCAGAATCGTGGACACGTACTTGTTGGTTGCAATCTTCTGCCACGGCTTCATATTGCCTTCATCCGTGTCCGCATCCATGAAGAACTCCTGGAAGGACAGGCGGCCGACACGGGCTACCGAGTCGAGCGAGGTCAGCGCAAACGCGGAGACCGAGAGGTTGATCAGCGTGAACACCAGGCTGTACGGCAGGCCGAGGGTGGTCAGGAAGTTTGCGATTGCGCCGGCAAAGATCTGCGGCTGAGTCAGCAGACCCTGTGCGGCGGCCTCGCCGTCGGCAAAGGATGCCACCGCAATCAGCGCGAGGATCGCCAGCATGCTCTCCATCAGCATGGCGCCGAAGGATACCGGCAGCATGTTCTTTTCATTCTTGATCTGCTTGGATGCCGTGCCCGAGGAAACCAGCGAGTGGAATCCGGATACCGCACCGCAGGCGATGGTGACAAACAGAATCGGGAACAGATACTGTCCGTCGACATTGAATCCGTTGAACGCATTCAGATTGCAGGACGGATTGGCGACAAAGACACCGATGATGGATGCGACAATCATGAAAATCAGCAGATAGCTGTTCAGATAGTCTCTCGGCTGCAGCAGTGCGCCGACCGGAGCGACACAGGCAATCAGGACATACAGGAAGATGATAATATGCCACGTGCCCTGCGTCAGATAGACCGGGAACGCCAGACCGAGTGCAACCGCGGCAATCAGCATGACGATGGCGATGGCCGTGTTGACCCACTTGTTCAGATGCGCATACTTCAGAATCAGTCCCAGTGCAACTGCCTCGACAATAAACAGGATCGAGGTGGTCGCAACCGAACCGTTTGCGGCAACCTGCTGAACCACACCGGCGTCATCCGTGACAAAGCCGTTGAACGTACCGGCAACGACGTCCGCAAACGCCGCGATAACCAGAATGCAGAACAGCCAGCAGAACAGCAGGAACAGCTTCTTGCCGAGCTTGCCGATGTACTGCTCGATGATGTATCCGATGGTGCGGCCCTTGTTCTTGACCGATGCGTACATCGCCGCGAAATCCTGTACCGCGCCGAAAAATACGCCGCCGATCAGGATCCACAGCAGAACCGGCAGCCAGCCGAACATCGCCGCCTGAATCGGTCCGTTGATCGGTCCCGCGCCGGCAATCGAAGCAAACTGATGGCCGAATACCACGTTTGTGTCCGCCGGCACGTAGTCCACGCCATCCTGCATCTCATACGCCGGGGTCTTTGCATTCGGATCAATGCCCCATTTGCGCTCGAGATAACGTCCGTACAGGAGGTATGCGCCTCCGAGTACGATGATGGCAATTATCATCATGATAATTCCGTTCATACGATTTCCTTCTTTCTTTTTTTTGGTATTATTTATTGGTATTACCAATTTCGTTATTGATTTTACCTCTGGCATTGAACAAAATCAATGATGATCTCTCTAAATTTTTTGAGGAATTTGCGACAAAGTCTGTGAAACTGTATAAAATTATAACAAACATCCATTTCTACTTATTTTGTGTTATACTGGTATCATTATCATCATCCCTGAGGTGCAGTATGTTTGAACCGATTATACAAGGCAAATCCTTCGACGATGTTGTAAATCAGATCGTCAAGAACATCCAAAACGGAACGTTCCGGCCGGGTGATGCGCTCCCAACCGAGCGCAGGCTGGCGGAAATGCTCGGCGTCTCCCGCCCCGTCGTGCGGGAAGGACTGAAGTCTCTCAAGCTGCTCGGCGTTGTCACCACCGTACACGGCGGCGGAAACTATATCGCCGACCATCTCGACACCTGTCTCATCCGCCCGCTCTCCATTCTGTTTGCGCTGAACAACAGCAATGTCCTGCAGAGCCAGCAGCTGCGCGCCGCTCTGGAATGTCAGGCGGCCGCCCTCGCCGCACACAACTGCACCGCGCTGAATGCCGCGTCCCTCCGTCTGATACTGGAACAGCTGGACGCCGCGTCCGACGAACAGGAGCTGAACCAGCTGGATCGGACGCTTCATCTGACCATCGCAAAAATCGCGGCAAATCCGCTGATTTACAGCATGCTGTCCGCCTCCGGTCTGCTGACCGACACCATCATCGCAAAAATCCGGACGGGCATACAGAACGAGCCCGATTCCTTTCGGGAAATTGACAGCCAGCACCGTGCGATCGTCGAGGCAGTCGCCTCCCACGACGCAGAGGGCGCGGAACAGGCCATGCGCATCCATATGGCTTCGGTCGAACAGTACATCCGGCGCCTGCATCTTGACTCTGTGCCGTCCGAATTTGACCTCGAACAATAAACAAAAAACCACCGAATCCAAACGGAAACGGTGGTTTTTTGCTGTTTTTACTTGCCGAGCAGCTCGCGCTCGAGAATCTCGCGTGCCTCCGGCGCCTGCTTCTCCATCTTCTCCGGGAATCCGAAGTAGGATACGCAGGCAATGTTGTCGCCGCCGACCTTCGGTGCGTCCGGCTTCAGCTGCTTGTTGGCAAAGTCCATCTCGCGCAGGGTCTCGAAGATGCCCGGGAAATCGACCTCGCCCTCGCCCATCGCGGTGTGCTGATGGATCGTGACATCCGCCGCGCCGCGCTGATTCAGCCAGGGCGGATTCAGGATGTAGCGGCAGTCTTTCGTCTGGTTATAGGTGTCCGCGAACAGAACGTGGGTCAGCTCGTCGCCGGCATACTTGAGCATGTGGCGGACGTCGCCCTTGCCCTGGTCGTAGAAGAAACCGTGGGATGCCGAGTAGACATAGCCGAGGTTTTTGGAGCGGAAGGACTTGACAATGTCGCACGCCTCGTCGTTCAGCTCGCAGAAGTCATACGGGTGGGACTGAATCTCCACGCGCAGACCCTCGCGCTCGATGATCGGCAGAAGCTCCTCCATCGAACGGAAGAACATGCCGTTGCAGATCTCCTGCTGATTCGGATCGCCCGAGAACTCGGTGTTGATGACCGGTACGCCCATGTCAACGGCAATCTGGATGATTCTCTTCCAGTTTGCAACCGCGTGCTGT
>JALFIV010000053.1 GCA_022775385.1 Clostridiales bacterium | reverse complement strand
CATCGTCGTCATCGTCGTCATGATCATCATCGTCGTCATCGTCGTCATGATCATCATCGTCGTCATCGTCGTCATGATCATCATCGTCGTCATCGTCGTCATGATCATCATCGTCGTCATCGTCGTCATGATCATCGTCGTCGTCATCGTCGTCATGATCATCATCGTCGTCGTCATCGTCGTCATGATCATCGTCGTAACCCGGCTTATCTTCCTTATCCTTATCCTTGTCCTTATCAACGGTCATGACGTTCGACTCCGCTTCCTCTGTCTCCGTTGCCAACGCAGTTGCCGGAATCAGGGAACACGCCACAAGAGCCGCAAGTAAGGATGCCAATAATTTTTTACACAAGTTTTTCATCTTTTTCCTCCTCATGTTTGCATATCTGCCAAATCGAATATTGTCTGCGCGCTGCAAATCCCCTTAAAACACACGGTAAATCAAGGAAATAACAGTCACTGTAGTATAAGTCTACCCTATACTCTATCTTCCTGTCAACGCTTTTTTACTAAATCCACACGGTTTTTAGGGTTTATCTCAACCATCTCTATAGATATACATTTAATCCCATTCATCCAATTCGAAAATCCCTTTAAGTTTTATAACATTTTCTCTTTTGATATTTTATTATATGATAAAACATGATAAAAACAAATGAAAAGGGATCCGATGCATTTCTGCATCGGATCCTCATTTTTTGTGGTCAACACCATGTCGCGGTATCGCTTTTACTCGTTGGTGGTCTTTCTGCGCTTCAGACCGAAGGTCAAAGCGGCAGCGCCTGCGATCGCGATAACTGCGACAACAGCCCAGTCCTGACCGGTCTGCGGCAGACCGCTCTCGGTGGTCTCCTCAGCCTCAGTCTCGGTCTCCTCCGTTTCCTCAGCCGGCTCTTCCGGCTCAACCGGCTGTTCCGGCTCGGTCGGATCATCCGGCTCTACCGGTTCTTCCGGCTCGTCCGGATCAGGCTGCGGTTCCGGCTCGGGTTCCGGCGTCGGGGTCGGCTCCGGCTCAGCCGCCTTAACCGTATACTCTACGGTCGGCTTGCCGAAGGTCTCTGCCTCGCCCTTGTTGCCAAAGCTGTCAACCGGATACAGGGTTGCGCTGTTGTTGGTAAACAGTCCATCGTAGCCCTGGCTACCGTCCTTATCGTACTTACCATAGGTACCGGCATCCGTCTGCGGATTGACCAGCTTGAGTGCGTAGGTCAGAGATACCGGCTTAAACTGGCTGACCGGCTCGAAAATCTGCCAGATCAGCTTTTCGGTGCCGTCGTTTGCCGGGGTGTACTTGATCACGTAACGATACTTCGTCACAGTAACGCCGTCATTGGTTACATCCTCATATGCACCAAAGCCGTACTCGTGATCACTGATCTGCGTTGCTACGAGTGTCTCAGCATCCGGATCATCGTCTCTGCCGATTTTGATGACAAGCTTGCTTGCATCCTCGATCAGGTCGAAGTTGTAGCCGTTCTCGCCATCGACATAACCGATAACATCCTCTACCTCAGAGCCAGCGCCCAGCAGATAGTAGATGTCGTTCTGGATTGCCTCGAATGCCTTGACAGCGTCATCGCCGCCGGCAGTCTGGTTTGCCAGATATGCCATGTAGGACGGACCGAACGGATAGTTCTTCTTTCCAGAGTCGCTCGGATTCAGAACCGCATAACAATGGTACTTTGCGGCAGCCTGCATGTATGCCTGATAGGTCAGGTAGAGTGCTTTATCGACACCCATTGCATGATTCGCGCTCTCACTGTGAAGAATTCCCTTTGCGCTGATGGCATCCTTGTCATCATACAGTGCTTCGTATGTATCGCCGTCGGCGAGGATCTGCTCGCCGATGGTGTTCAGGTACTCCGCCCAGTCTTCCGGAACATACTTGCTGGTATCCGGTGCTTCCGTACCATACTTGATATTCCAGCCGTCCGGACCTGCAAAGATACCCTTTCTGTCCTCTTCGGGCTTGGAGTCAGCGTTCTGACTGCCGATCGAGGTCGGGTCACTGGTCGTCGGGTCGCCGTCACCGTCATACATGTAGGTGATGCCGTCGCTGACAAAGACGAGATACTTTCTGCTGTCCAGCGTGTCGCTCTTCTCCAGCATGTCGATGCCCGAGAGCAGACCGGCATGCGAGTTCGTGCCGCTCTTGATCTCCTGCTTGATTGCAGCGACGATTTCGTCGTACTGCGTAGCCAGATCCAGATACTCCGTCGCGTGCGCTTCCTTGTTGAAGATCACGATGCCGACGTTGATCTTGGCGTTGTTGCCCTCAATCTGGCTCTTCAGTGCCTGCAGCATCGCCAGTGCCTGATCCTCGATGTCCGCACTCGTGGACTTGTCCAGAACGAGGACGACGTCGGATACCAGCTGTTCATCTGCCGCCGGCAGAGACAGGGTGACCTCGGTCTCAAAGTTCTCGTCCAGCTCGGTTGCCGTCTTGGACTTGGAAACTTCCCAATCCTTGAGCAACGGCTCGGTGGTCTCCGGCTCTTCCTCCGGCGGCACGATTTCCTCCGGCGGCACTTCTTCCTCCGGCGGCACATCCGCATCAACATTTACCGTCTCAGCAGATTCTGCTTCTACCGTTTCCTCAGCCGGAGCCTCGGTCGTCTCTTCGGACGGCTCTTCCGCTACCGGCTCTTCCGCTGCCGGTTCCTCAGTCACGGTCTCGTCTGCCGGAGCTTCTGCCGGTTCACTGACAACAGCTGCCGGAAGATCTTCGTTGGAGATGACCGCAGTCGGCTCAGCCGGCTCCGGAGTCGTCGCCTCGACAACGACAGGCTCTTCCGCCGCTGCTTCTTCGTCAGCCGCAAACGCGGTCATCGGAAGCATCGAGCAGGCAAGTGTCATCGCAACAACAGACGCCAGAAGTCTTTTGCGTATGTTCTTCATACTGCTCCTCCTTATTCAATTTGTATTCGAACTGCAGGTGATTCTCTCCGCTGAACAGACCACAAATTGCTCAATCAGAGACAATAACCTGATATTCATATTTATTGTACTCCTGTTTTTCTACAGATGTCAATATTTAGAACATCAAAAAGATTCCGATTATTTTGTCCATTATTCCTATTTCTCATCAGTTTTCCCCTATTTTTGTTCCGTTTTCAATACGATTGGTCAAATACTTCTTTTCATTTATTCTACACCTGTTTCCCAGTATCACAGCATAAATAGTATCCATTTTTTCTATTTTAGTGCGCGATTTTTCATTTTCCGCCGCTGAACTTCTCCTTTTTCCGCATTCATTCTGATCTCTCTTCTCCGATTTGACCCTCTGCGCCGCATTTTGATTTTCCTCTTGTCACTCCCCCGTTCGTCTGATACAATAAAGGTAATCAATATTTTCACTTTCTATAAGGAGAATGGACCGATTATGAAAAATCCTATCGTTACGATTACTATGGAGGACGGCGGCGTCATCAAGGCTGAGCTGTACCCGGAAGTCGCTCCGAATACCGTCCGCAATTTCGTCAGCCTCGCATCCAAGGGCTTCTACGACGGCGTTGTTTTCCACCGCGTTATCCCGGGCTTTATGATTCAGGGCGGCGACCCGAACGGTGTCGGCACCGGCGGACCGGGCTACCAGATTGCCGGCGAGTTCACCGCAAACGGCTTCCGCAATGATCTGGCTCACACCCGCGGCGTCCTGTCCATGGCACGTGCAATGGATCCGAACTCTGCAGGCTCCCAGTTCTTCATCATGGTTGAGAACGCACCGCATCTCGACGGACAGTATGCCTCCTTCGGCATGGTTCTCGAGGGCATGGATGTCTGCGACAAGATCGTTTCCGTCCGCCGCAACTATATGGATAAGCCGATTCAGCCGCAGGTCATGAAGACCGTCACGGTTGAGACCTTCGGCGAGACCTTCGACGAGCCGGAGAAGATGTAACTCCGCGTATACGCAGTGGTGGAAAGCTCAGCGAAAGCTGGGCTTTTCCGTATTTCATTTCTTATTTCTGAAAGGAGATTCTCCTTGGCTGACATCAGTATTCAGGGTCTGAACCAGTTTTTCGGAGAAAATCAGATCCTGCATGACATCACCTTTGATATCTTTCCCGGGGAAAAGGTTGCGATTGTCGGACCGAACGGCGCGGGAAAGACCACGCTGTTCCGCGTCCTGACAGGCGAACTGCCGTATGAGAGCGGCACGGTCTCCATCGCAAAGGACCGCACGGTCGGCGTCATCGACCAGATTCCGGTCTACGAGCCGGGCGCAACGGTAGAGGACATCCTGCGTTCCGCATTCCACCGCATCGACGCCCTGCGCGACCGCATGCGCGAGATGGAGCGCCGCATGGAAATCAACGATGACTCCATCCTGCTCAAGCAATACGGCGCACTTCAGGCAGAATTCGAGTCCATGGGCGGCTACGCACTGGATTTCGAGGTGGACAAGGTCTGCAACGGTCTGGAGATCTCCCGCGAGATGCGTGCCCAGACCTTTGACGTCCTGTCCGGCGGCGAAAAGACCCGTGTCAACCTCGCACGCATCATTCTGGAGGACACGGACATCCTATTGCTCGACGAGCCGACCAACCATTTGGATCTCGACGCGGTCGAGTGGCTCGGCAATTTTCTGAACGATTATAAGGGCACTGTCGTCACGATTTCGCACGACCGCTACTTCCTCGACCAGTGCTGTGACCGCATCATTGAGCTGATGGAAGGTCACGCGGATTTCTACGCCGGTTCGTACAGCTACTATGCGGAGGAGCGGCAGCTGCGCTACGCCCGCCGCCTCGCGGAGCACGAAAACCAGCTCGAAGAGCTCAAACGGCTGGAGGAAAAGTCCCGCTGGATGCATCAGTGGGGCACCGAAAAAATGCACAAGCGCGCGTTCTCGCTGGACAAGCGCATCGCGCGCATGACCATCGCCGACCGCCCCAAGCGGGAGAAAAAGCTCAGCATGATGTTCGGCGACCCGAACTATGAGACGCAGGAAGTGCTCAAGGTGCGCGGCATCTGCAAGAGCTTTGACGGACGCGAGATCCTGCACGACGTCACATTCAACGTCAAAAACGGCGAAAAAGTCGCGATTTTGGGCGACAACGGCACCGGAAAGACCACCCTGCTCAACATCATCCTCGGTATCGAGCCGGCGGACGCGGGCACGATCAAAAAGGGCGACGGGCTCAAGCCCGCCTATCTCCCGCAGGTCGTCCGCTTTGAAGACGAGTCCCGCAATCTGATCGACACGCTGATCTATGAGAAAAATCTCACGCCGCAGACCGCACGCAACCGGCTCGGTCGGTTCCAGTTCTCGGGAGAAGATCAGCTCAAGACAGTCGCCAAGCTGTCGGGCGGCGAGAAAAGCCGTCTGCGCCTGTGCGAGCTGATGTACGACAAGCTCAACATGCTCGTGCTCGACGAGCCGACCAACCATCTGGACATCCTCTCGCGCGAGTGGATTGAGGAGGCCGTCGAGAGCTTTACCGGTACCCTGCTGTTTGTCTCGCACGACCGCTACTTTGTCTCCCGCTTTGCCAGCCGCATCATTGTCCTGATGGAGGACGGCACCTGGGTGGATTTCACCGGAAATTACGAACAATATCTGGCGTTCCGCGCGCAGAAGGCGGCGGAGCTTGCCGCGCACACCGCACCGAAGCCCAAAAAAGAAAAACCCCGTCCCAAGGGCGGTACCAAAAATCTCGAAAAGAAAATCGCCAAGCTCGAGCGTGAAATCGCCGACTGCGAGGAGCAGAGCGCCGCGCTCGACGATCAGATGATGCAGGCGGGCAGTGACCCGGGCAAGCTGATCGAGCTGTCCAGCCAAAAGGACGAGATCGAAGCCCGTCTGATGGAACTGATGGAGGAGTGGGAGACCTGCTCCTCCCAGCTGGAGGAGGCACAGGGGTGAGCCGTCTGTACCGTATCCTGTTTTCAGCCGGACTGCTACTCGGACTGCTCTGTCTGCCCTCTCCGATCACCCGCTTTGCCTCGGTGATCTTTGCCGCGCTCTGTGTCTATGCCGCCGTGATGCAGCTGCTGCTCCGGCTGACACAGCACGCCAACCGCATCATCCGGCGCATCGCCTCGACCCTCTATGCGTTCGGCATCGCTGCCGCGTCCATGATCGTCGTGACCTTTGCGGCGGTACAGCTCCTGCTGCTGCGCAGTGCGCACACCGACCCGGAGGCGGAGCGCGCGCAGTACCTGCTCGTACTCGGTGCCGGCATCCGGGAAGACCGGCCGAGCAATACGCTGCGCACCCGGCTTGAGGCCGCCCGGGACTGCGCCCTGCGCAATCCATCCAGCACGATTATCGTCTGCGGCGGACAGGGCGACGACGAGGACTATCCCGAGGCGCTTGTCATGAAGAACTGGCTCGTGGAACACGGCGTTCCCGCCGAGCGCATCCGGATGGAGGACCGCTCGACCAACACAATCGAGAATATCGCCTTTGCCAAGGAGATCCTCGACCGCACCGCTCCCGCCGGATACACCACCGCCGTGGTGTCCAACGGCTTTCATCTGTTCCGCGCGCGCCATCTGATGGCGCAGGCCGGTTTGGATCCGGTTGCCGTCTCGGCTCCCTCGCCCTGGCATCTGCGCCCGGTATTCTGCCTGCGCGAATACTGTTCTCTTGTCATTCTGGCTGCCACAAACCGATGGTAAGCCTGCGATAGAAGGAGGAATTGTCATGATCAGCACCTATCCCGTCCCCTGCAAGATCGCTGCTACGGTCAACGATCACCTGATGCTCGTGGATATCACGATTGCGGACACCCACGCCACCCGGTTTGTCACCGGACTGCGCGCCCTGCTCGATGCCAAACTGCACTGTCTCAATCTGACCGATCCCTACCGCGATCTGCCGATCACCGCAGAGGGTGAGGAACTCTGGATGGATTTCGGACAGCACCAGACCGCACGGGTCACACCGTCACAGCTGGAGGAGCTGGAGTACTTCGCCATCGACTGGATTCTGGAGCTGTGCAAGCCCAATCTCCGGTACAGCCTCCGTCTGCAGGGACGCGACAATCAGTATATTGACGTCGCCTTCCGCATCAAGAAGATTTGATTACAAATCGTATTTTTTATTTTTCATTCTACTAAACTCAATC
Organism: Clostridiales bacterium; assembly: GCA_022775385.1. GTDB lineage: Bacteria > Bacillota > Clostridia > Oscillospirales > Butyricicoccaceae > Butyricicoccus_A. Next base: position 6,228 of record JALFIV010000053.1, on the reverse strand, counting down.
ATTTCAATGGAGTTATCCCATGATGTTAGAAAAACTCGAGGGGCTGGCAGACCGCTTTGACGAACTGCAGGCACTGCTCGCCTCCCCCGATCTGTACAGCGATCCCGCCCGCGCCGCACAGCTGCTGCGCGAGCAGAAAGAGCTGACACCGATCATCACGGCATACCGCCGCTATGCCGCCGCGGTACAGGAGCAGAACGACGCACTCGAACTGCTCGACGAGGCCGGCGGCGATGCCGAACTGCGCGCGATGGCGCAGGAATCGCTGAACACCTCCCGCAGTGAGATCGACTGTCTGGAGCAGGAGCTCAAGATTCTTCTCCTGCCGCACGACCCGAACGATGACCGCAGTGTCATCATGGAGATCCGTGCCGGAGCCGGCGGCGAGGAGGCGGCACTGTTCGCCCATTCGCTGTACCGCATGTATACGATGTATGCCGACAAGCGCGGATGGAAAACCGAGGTCATCAATCTGGCGGCCACCGAACTGGGCGGCTGTAAGGAGATCACATTCAGTGTTGACGGCGAGGGCGCGTACTCCCGCCTCAAATTCGAGAGCGGTGTCCACCGCGTTCAGCGCGTACCGGAGACCGAATCGCAGGGTCGTGTCCACACCTCGACAGTGACCGTCGCGGTTCTGCCGGAGGTCGACGACGTCGAACTGGAGATCAATCCAAACGATCTGCGCATCGACACGTTCCGCTCGTCCGGTGCCGGCGGTCAGCACATCAACAAGACCTCGTCCGCCATCCGCATCACCCATTTGCCGAGCGGCATGGTGGTCGAATGTCAGGACGAGCGAAGCCAGTACAAAAACAAGGATAAGGCGATGCGCGTCCTGCGCTCCCGTCTGTTCGAGATCGAACAGCAGAAACAGGACGCTGCGATTGCGGACGAACGCCGCAGTCAGGTCGGCTCGGGCAGCCGCTCCGAGCGCATCCGCACGTACAATTTCCCGGAAAACCGCATCTCAGAGCACCGCATCAAGCTGACCCTCTATCATCTGGACAGCTTCCTCGACGGCAATCTGGATGAGGTGCTCGACGCGCTGATCACAACCGAACAGTCGGAAAAGCTCGCACGGTCGGAGTTTTCATAACAAAACCACCCCGTTCATACACTGAATGGGGTGATCATATGGATTGGAGTCTCGCGCTGCTCGGCGCAATGCTGTTCGGACGGATCTGCGTCCGCTGGCACGACTGCGGTATCGCCTGTGTCTGCAGTGCATCCGCAGGCTGTCTGACCGGTTTCGGACTGTCTGTCCTGCAGACGCCCTCTCCAATGCTCGCTGTGGGCTTTTTCTCAGGTTTTGCCGTCCTGCTTCTGCTGGATGGGGAGCCGGAACACCCGAAGAGGTGGCTGACGGAATGGCGGCTGACTCTGCGTCGTCTGATGCCCTATTCGGTCTCTGCCGCACTGCTTGCCGGTCTCACAGAGATGCCGCGCATTCTGATTCCGCTCGCCTGTGTGCTTGCCGTGCTCTCCCGTCTTTCGTGGCATCCGTGGACGGACACTGTCCGGCACGGAATTCTCCTTTTTCTTGCCGCAGCAATCGGCATGCTTGCCGCACCGTTGTGCTCCGCATGGAGCTGCGTGCTCCGCGGTATGCTGTGCGCATGCTGTTTCTATCTCAGCGGCTATCGCTGTCTTCCGATCGCATACCGCCTGTTTCTCGATCGAAACATCATCGCGGTGTTTTTAATATTCGTATTTTTAATTTGTTATTATACAAATTGTATTATTCCAATCTAAAAGAAGGCTATCTATGAACACCCTACTTCTCACCCCCGACACCGATCCCCATGCGATTGCCACCGCGGCATCTCTGCTTCGGCGCGGGGAAGTGGTCGGCATTCCGACCGAAACCGTCTATGGTCTCGCGGCAGATGCCCGCAATGTCGATGCGGTCCACCGTATCTTTGAGGCGAAAGGCCGTCCGCAGGACAACCCGCTCATCGTCCACATTGCAGATTTCGAGCAGATTTACGACATTGCCGCCGAGGTACCGCCCGAGGCAAAGGCACTCGCCGATGCTTACTGGCCGGGACCGATGACCATCATACTTCCCAAACAAGGCACTATACCAATGGTAACTTCCGGCGGATTGAATACAGTTGGTATTCGACTTCCCTCCCACCCGATGGCACGCGACATCATCCGTGCGGCCGGTGTTCCGCTTGCCGCGCCCTCCGCCAATCTGTCTGGACGTCCGTCGACGACTACGGCACAGCACGTTATGGAAGATCTGAACGGGAAAATTGCGGCGGTCGTCGACGGCGGCCCGTGCGCGGTCGGTGTGGAATCTACCGTCATCTCCCTTTGCGGCGATACTCCCCGTCTGCTCCGTCCGGGCGGCATTTCGCTCGAACAGCTCGAAGCGGTTCTCGGTACGGTTGCGGTCGACCGCGCCCTGCGCGAAAAGATCGACGATACGGAAAAAGTTTCCGCTCCCGGCATGAAATACCGCCATTATGCCCCGAAAGCACCGGTGACGGTTGTATTCGGCACACCGGCGCAGAGTGCGGCGTATATCTCCGCCCATCTCGGGGAACACTCGGGTGTACTCTGCTTTGATGACTGCGCCGCGCAGTTTCCCTCCGGTCTCACTGTCTGCACGTTCGGTCGTTCGGACGATGAAGCCGAGCAGGCACGCGAGGTGTTCGATGCCCTGCGCTGTTTTGACAGCACGGACGTGACGGAAATCTTTGCGCAATGTCCGCCGGCAACCGGTATCGGCCTCGCGGTCTCTAACCGCATCAAAAAGGCCGCCGGTTTCCACGTCATTGACCTGACGGAGGACAAGCCATGAAGATCATCGGATTGACCGGCGGCTCGGGCGTCGGAAAGAGCGCCGCAGGTGCGGAATTCATCGCCGCCGGATGCGGTGTTCTGGACGCAGACGCCTCCTACCGCGACCTGTGCGAGCACTGTACCCCCATGTTGGAAGAAATACGTTCTGTATTTGGAGATTCTTGTTTTACTAATAGTAATCTCAATCGAAAGGCACTCGGTGCGATTGTATTTGCCGATTCGGACAAGCTCGCTCAGCTGAATGCGATCACGCACCCTTACATCCGGCAGGCCGCCCGTGACACCTTTGCAAAATGGGAGAAGGAAGGACGAGAAATCGCAGTTTATGATGCACCGGTGCTGTTTGAAGCCGGCATGGACGCGCTCTGCGACACGACCGTCGGCATCCTTGCAGACCGCGAGATCCGCATTCAGCGCATTATGGCGCGTGACGGCATCACACGAGAGTATGCCGCTCTGCGCATCGATGCACAGCACAACGACGAATGGTATCGCACGCGCTGTGACACAATCCTTGTCAACAACGGTGACCTCGACGCACTGCGCGCACAGGTACATACCGTGATTCATAGTTTGCTCGGGTAAAAATCCGAGCCGGAAAGGACGATATATTATGGGTAACGAACTGTTTTACGACAAAAAGACCGGCTGGGACCGCATGCGTGCGGACGACCGCCGCGCCATGCACAGCTACGCCGAGGGCTACAAAGAATTTCTCAACGAGGGAAAGACCGAGCGCGACGCGGTCAACTATCTGAAAGCGAAGGCGGAGTCCTGCGGCTACAAACCGTACACACGCGGCATGTCGGTCAAACCGGGCGACAAATATTACAAATTGAATCGCAACAAGGCCATTATACTTACTGTAATCGGCGAACAGCCGCTTTCCGCCGGTATCAACCTGACTGCCGCCCATCTGGACGCGCCGCGCATTGATATCCGCATGGTTCCGCTCTATGAGGACAACGGAATGGCATTCTTCAAGACGCACTACTACGGCGGCATCAAAAAGTATCAGTGGCCGACCGTTCCGCTCGAACTGCGCGGTGTTGTCTGCCATGTGACCGACGACGGCATTGAGTCCATCCCGGTACGCATCGGGGACAAGCCGGATGATCCGCTGTTTATCATTTCTGATCTGCTCATCCATCTTGCAACCGATCAGATGCAGAAGAGCATGATGAAGGGCATTTCCGCAGAAAAGATGAACATTCTCGTCGGTTCTGAGCCGTCTCAAACGGACGACGATACGTCGGACAAGATCAAACTCGCCGTTATGGAATATCTCCATCAGGCCTACGGCATCACAGAAGAGGATTTCCTCTCGGCAGAACTCAGCTGCGTTCCGGCTTTCCCGGCGCGCGATATCGGCTTTGACCGCAGCTTTGTCGGCTCCTACGGACATGACGACCGCGTCTGTGCGTATCCTGCCGCAACGGCACTGCTCGATCTGGAGGGAATTCCGTCCAAGACGGCGATGACCGTCCTCGTGGACAAAGAGGAAATCGGTTCGGACGGTGTCACCGGTATGCAGTCCCGCTTCTTTGACACGATGGTTGCCGATCTCTGCCGCGCGCAGGACGTCATTCCGGAGGAATGCCTCGAAAACAGCACCTGTCTGTCTGCCGATGTCTGCAATGCCTATGATCCGAACTATCCGGAAGTCAGCGAAAAGCGCAACGACGCCCGTGCCAACTGCGGTCTCGCGCTCGTCAAGTACACCGGCTCCCGAGGCAAGTCCGGCTCCTCGGATGCGACGGCAGAGCTTATGGCAAAAATCCGTTATCTGTTCCAGAAGAACAACATTATCTGGCAGACTGGTCAGCTCGGCAAGGTCGATCAGGGCGGCGGCGGCACGGTTGCCATGTTTATGGCCAACCGCAACATCGACACCGTCGACGCCGGTGTTCCGGTTCTGAGCATGCACGCTCCTTACGAGGTCATTGCCAAGCTCGATCTGTACGCGGCCTATCGCGGATTCGGCGTATTCTACGGCATGGAGTAATAGGACGCAAGGACTTACGAACACAGACTGTGGAAGTTATCCACAGTCTGTGTTTTCTTTTGATGAAACTTTACTGCTTTGTGTATAACTTTCGCCTGTGTGGTTAGAATAGCAGTACATTCTGATTACAACCCGCATTTCTTTCCCGAATTATTACGTTATTTGGATCATTTTCTGATTACAACAAGTAAACTAGCGTTTTGAATAACCTGTTTCAACCGCTTTTTTCACCACATAACGGTGTATCGAACGGATATTCCCGCTATATCTTGTGGCTGAACGGCTTTTTTCCAACAAATCCACAGGATTATCCACTGAATTCACAGTTTCCTGTGGATAATTCTGTGGAAATGTGGATAACGAAACGTATAACAACCATTTGTCAAGCCCTTATTCGGAAAAAATTTGATAATTTGTGAGGTAGCATATGTCAGACGAAAGCAAATCATCGCACAGCACGGACTTTGGCTCGGTCACGACACAGTCCTCCTACGGTGTCATCCACTGTATTACCATCATCGGCACGATCGAAGGACATCAGGAAGCGCCGGAAAACACCAAAACCACAAAATATGAACACGTCCTTCCTCAGCTTGCGGCGATCGAGGAGAGCGAAGAAATCGACGGTCTTCTCATCCTGCTCAACACAGTCGGCGGCGATGTGGAGGCCGGACTTGCCATCGCGGAACTCATCGCAGGAATGAAAACCCCGACAGTCTCCCTGATTCTCGGCGGCAGTCACTCCATCGGCGTACCACTCGCCGTCGCTGCACGTCGGACGTTTATCGCCCCTTCCGCTTCCATGATGCTGCATCCGGTCCGCATCAGCGGGACGGTCATCGGCGCTCCTCAGACCTATGAGTACTTCCGTCAGATTCAAAAACGGATTACGCGGTTTATCGTCCGCAACTCCTCGGTCAAAGAAGAAGCGCTGTCTGATCTGATGATGGCGACCGGCGAACTCGCCAGCGATGTCGGGACGGTCATCGGCGCCAAACAGGCGGTAAAAATCGGTCTGTGCGACGAAGTCGGGACACTGCACGATGCGCTTTCCTGCCTGCATGCGATGATCAAAAAACGATAAAACAATCCCCCGACACGAGGTGTGTCGGGGGATCAGAGATTCACTTAACGATGTGTTTGGCGATGCTTACTTGGAAGCCTTTGCTGCCTTGACAGCCTCGATCATCATCGGTGCGATCTTGAACAGGTCGCCTACGATGCCGTAGTCTGCTACTTCGAAGATCGGAGCGCTCTCGTTCTTGTTGACTGCTACGATGCAGCCGGAATCCTGCATGCCAGCCTTGTGCTGGATTGCGCCGGAGATGCCCAGTGCGATGTACAGGGTCGGATGTACGGTCTTGCCCGTCTGTCCTACCTGATGGTCTGCAGTCAGCCAGCCGGAGTCG
>JALFIV010000043.1 GCA_022775385.1 Clostridiales bacterium | reverse complement strand
CAGGTTATCTTCGGCATCGGCTGCGGCCTGCTGACCTTCATGATCCGTACCTGGGGCGGCTATCCGGAAGGCGTCTGCTACTCCATCATGATCATGAACTGCACGGTTTGGCTTATTGATAAGTACACCCGCCCGACGAAGTTCGGTGCACCGGCAAAGCAGAAGAAGGAGGGCTGAGTTATGGCAACGAAGAAGAACGAATATGTACAGCTCGGCGGCATCCTCTGTGCGATCACGCTGGCAGTTGCGCTGGTACTCGGCGGTGTCAACGCGATCACCGTTGACCCGATTGCAAAGAACGCTGCACTCAAGACGGAGAACGCACTGGTTGCGCTGATTCCGGACTGTGAGGCAGAGCAGCTGGACGTTCCGGAGGGAACGACCGCAGAAGGCTATAATGCGACAGTAGAGATCGTCTCTGCATATAAGATGACGGACGCCAGCGGCAATGTTGCCGGCTACTGTGTTGAAGTTGCTCCGACCGGTTTCGGCGGCGGCGTTGACACGATGGTCGGTGTCAAGGCGGACGGCACCATCTCCGGTATTTCGATCCTGTCTATGGCCGAGACCGCTGGTCTGGGCGCTAAGGCAAGCGAACCGGAGTTTGCGGATCAGTTTATCGATGCCGCAGGCGACGGCTCGCTGAAGGTAAGCAAGGACGGCGGCGACATTCAGGCGCTGACCGGTGCTACCATCACCTCCAGAGCGGTTACCAATGGCGTAGATGCTGCGGCAAACTATGCCGCCAGCCTGAGCTAAGGAGGGGCATATCATGAATTTTGGAAAACAGCTCAAGGAGGGTCTGGTTACCAACAACCCGGTACTGGTACAGCTGATCGGCATGTGCCCGACCATGGCAACCTCGACCTCTCTGACAAACGGTATCGGCATGGGTCTTTCCGCAACTGCCGTACTGATTTGCTCGAACATCGTAATCTCCCTGCTGCGTAAGATCATCCCGAACAAGGTTCGTATCGCAGCATACATCACTATCATCGCGGGCTTCGTAACCATGGTCGACCTGCTGCTTCAGGCATTCATTCCGAGCCTGTCCGAGTCGCTCGGCCTGTTTATCCCGCTGATCGTCGTTAACTGTATCATCCTCGGCCGTGCAGAGTCCTGTGCGTCCAAGACCCCGGTTCTCCCGTCCGCAGTGGACGGCCTGTGCATGGGTCTCGGCTTCACCTTTACGCTCTGCGTTCTGTCCATTGTCCGTGAGCTTCTGGGTGCCGGCACCATCGGCGGCGGTCTGATCACCGTATTCTCCCAGCCGGCTACCATCATGATCCTGCCGGCAGGCGGCTTCCTGACGCTGGGCTGCGTCATCGCGGTGATGCAGAAGATTCTGCAGAAAGGAGAGTAATGTAATATGACACAGGTTTTATCGATTGCTCTCGGCGCGATTTTGATCAATAACTTTATTTTCTCTCAGTTCCTCGGCTGCTGCCCGTTCTTCGGCGTATCCAAGAAGATTGACACGGCAGTCGGCATGGGCATGGCCGTAACCTTCGTTATGGGTCTTGCATCCATCGTTACCTGGCTGATTCAGACCTTTGTCCTGAATCCGCTCGGACTGGGCTTCATGCAGACGGTTGCATTCATCCTCGTCATCGCTACCCTCGTACAGTTTGTAGAGATGTTCCTGATGAAGGCAATGCCGTCCCTGTATCAGGCACTGGGCGTATTCCTGCCGCTGATCACCACGAACTGTGCGGTTCTCGGTGTTGCGCTGCAGAATATCCAGAACGGCTACAACTTCATCGAGTCGGTTGTCTACGGTGTCACCGGCGGTCTCGGCTTCACGCTGGCAATCGTTCTGTTTGCCTCCATCCGTGAGCGTCTGGCTGCTTCCGCACAGACCCCGAAGTGCTTTGACGGCTTCCCGATTGCTCTGATTTCCGCGTCCCTGCTCTGCATGGCGTTCCTCGGATTCAGCGGCATGAAGATCTGGTAATAAGGGGAGGATACTGAATCATGATGACTATTATTTACGCGGTGCTGGTGCTCGGCGTCATGGGCCTTCTGTTCGGCCTGATCCTTGCATTTGCATCCAAGGTATTCGCTGTCGAGGTTGACGAGCGCATTCCGGCGGTACAGGAGTGTCTGCCGGGCGCAAACTGCGGCGGCTGCGGCTATCCGGGCTGTAACGGTCTGGCTACCGCGATTGTAGAGGGCAAGGCACCGGTCAACGGCTGCCCGGTCGGCGGTGCAGAGTCCGCTGCCAAGATCGCTGCGGTTCTCGGTGTTGAGGCCGGCGAGAGCGAGAAGATGGTTGCTCATGTACACTGCTCCGGCAGCTGCGACAATGCGCAGAACCGTGCCAAGTACGAGGGCATTCAGGACTGTCTGGGTGCCATCCGCGTTGCAAACGGCTTCAAAGAATGTGCCTTTGCCTGCCTCGGTCTGGGCACCTGTGAGAAGGCATGCCCGTTCGGCGCGATCAAAGTTGTCAACGGTGTTGCCAAGGTAAACGCTGAGAAGTGTACGGCATGCGGCAAGTGCGTCGCTGCCTGCCCGAAGAACGTGATCAGCCTCGTACCGGACAAGAACAAGGTCCGCATCGACTGCTCCTCCAAGGAGAAGGGCAAGCCGGTTATGGACGCCTGCAAGGTCGGCTGTATCGGCTGCTCCCTGTGTGTCAAGACCTGTAAGTTTGACGCCATCCACATGGAGGGCAACCTCCCGGTTATCGACTATGACAAGTGCAAGGGCTGCCAGATGTGCGCCAAGGCTTGCCCGCGTCATATCATCGAGCCGTGGAACACGGAAGAGAAGATCAAGGAGCTTGCTGAGATCAAGGCAAAGCAGGCTGCTGCAAAGAAGGCTGCCGCTGAGAAGGCCGCTGCTGCCAAGGTTGCTGCGGAGAAGGCGGAGGAGAAGTAAGTCTCTCTGTTCCGTAACTTTGTAATTTAGGAGAACGCTCATGAGGAACCCCAGACGAAAAAACCGAAAGAAGAACCCGCTGACGGGTCTTGTGGTGGTTATCATTCTCGTCGCGGCGGTTCTCATGAGCGCTTTTCTTGTTCTGCGCTGTCTGCGTTTTGACGAGAACGGCGCGCATGTGGAGGACCGATACGGTCTTCTTGCCGCCGAGGGCAGCCGCTACGCTCTCGTGGATTATTCCCGCTACGCAAACGGAAGCGGGACGGTTTCCGCGGCGGACGAGGAAGCGCCGCCGGCGGACAGCGAAGAACAGGAAGAGCGCCGCAGGCGTCTGCTCGGTGCACCGGATGAAATCCGGGCGATTATCATCGAGCCGAAGGATCTGACCTACGACGACGATTATCTCAATCAGGTGCTGAAGCTTGCTGCATCCGGCACGCTGAACACCGTGATTGTGGATCTCAAGGACGATCAGGGCTATCTGACTGCACAGATCAGTACGACTGTGATCGATCCGACCACCGTGCAGACGGTGTATTCGGACGAGTTCCCGGATGCGGTCGCCCAGCTCAAGACGGCGGGCATCCGCGTGATCGGACGGATCAACGCGTTCCGCGACAACATGGCGACGCGGCAGAACAACAATCTCTCCTGCTGGTACGCCTCGGCGAGCACCAACTGGCTGGATGCGGAGGACAACCGGTGGCTGGATCCGACCGATCCGGATGTCATGCAGTATCTCTGCGACATCGTGAGAAAGGGTGTGGAGATCGGCTGTGACGAGTTCCTGCTCGAGCGTTTTTCCTTCCCGGAGGGCGCGACCGAGCTGATCTCGTATGACAATCCGGGAAATCCGGCGGAGATCATACAGAACGATCTGACACAGATTCAGACGGCGGCAGGAGACATTCCGGTCAGCCTGTATGTCGAGCGTCCGCAGGAGGACCGCACGGCGGTCGGACAGAATCTCGCGGTGCTCGAGCCGATGGTATACCGCCTGCTCGCCTCGCCGCTCTCGATCGACGGCACCGAGGACGAGAATGCGATGACAACGATGACCGATGCCATCGCACAGCGCGCCGGAAGCGATATCAAGGTCACGCCGGTGTATACGGGACGTGAGACCTGGGCGGCGGCCTATGGTACTGCGGTGTATGATCCGCAGGGCGATATCTATCAGCTGTTCTATCTGAATTGACGGCAAAGAGCATGGAGACTGTGGTCTCTGTGCTCTTTTTGTGTATCAAAAGGGGGACGGCAGCAAAAAAATCCCCTAAATTTTGCATACGTTCACAAAAAAGACATCCTTTTTCTCAACAAATGACGTATAATAAAAGCAGACTTGAACGAGGAGGAACCAACAGCCATGGCGAAGAAAATTCTGATTGTGGAAGACGACGAGCATATTCGCGAGCTTCTGCGGCTTTACCTCGAGCGTGAGGGATATAAAATTATCGAAGCGGAGAACGGACAGGTCGGTGTGGACAAGTGGCGCGAGCAGGATCCGGATATGATTCTGCTGGATGTCATGATGCCGGTTATGGACGGCTGGCAGGTCTGCAAGATCGTCCGCAAGGAGAGTCAGGTGCCGATCATCATCATGACGGCGAAGGGCGAGACGTTCGACAAGGTCAACGGACTGGAGATGGGCGCGGACGACTATATCGTCAAGCCGCTCGAGATGCGCGAGGTGGTCGCGCGTGTCCGTGCGATTTTCCGCCGCTTTGCACCCGAGGAAAAGGAAAAAATCTCGTTTGACAAGCTGACCATCGACAAGGAGGCATACGACCTCATCATCGACGGCAAGCGCGTGGATGCGCCGCCGAAGGAGATTGAACTGCTGTACTTTCTGGCACAGAGCCCGAACCGCGTATTCACCCGCGCACAGCTGCTGGACGAGGTCTGGGGCTTTGACTATGCGGGCGACACCCGTACGGTCGATGTACATATCAAGCGCCTGAGAGAAAAGCTGGACGGCGTCAGCGACAAGTGGGCGATCTCCACCAAGTGGGGCGTCGGCTATAAATTTGAGACCTTCGACAAGGACTAATTGAACGATGAGAAATCTGTTTGTCAAAACCTATGTGGCGTTCGCGGCGCTGATTCTGGTCAGCTTCACGTTCGCCGGCAGTGTGTTCCTGGCACAGATCAGCCGTTATTCGGTTCAGCAGAACAAATCCCAGCTGGAGAACTCCGTCAGCAACATTCAGGCGCTGGTGGAGCACAATGAGAGCGCTTATGTCGACACAGACGGGCGGAGCATTCTGCAGCTCTATCTGCAGCAGATGGCGGTCAGCTCCAACAGCCAGATGATGGTGGCGGATGCCGAGGGCCATGTACTGATCAGTGCGTCGGGCGAGAAAACGGCCGGCGATCTGAAAGCGGATGAGCTGAGCGACGACCTGCTCAAGGCGATCAGCAAAAAGGGAAAATACTTTGGAATGGGAACGCTCAGCGGCCTGTTTTCCAAGGACTACTACATCGCGGGGCGGCAGTGTGTGGATGAGAGCGGCAATGTGACCGCCTATATCATCGCGGCGACACCGGCGGAGGAGACACGGCGGCTGGTACAGGACATCATGCACACCTTTGTGCTGATTGTCTTTTTCACGCTGATTCTCACGCTGATCATCAGCTGGTTCCTGTCGGATATTCTGACGCGCCCGCTCAAGGGCATCGTGAGCGCCTCCAAACAGTTTGCGCGCGGCGAATTTGACGTCCGCGTCACGGAGGACAACAACTGCGACGAGATCGACGAGCTGGCGGTCAGCTTCAACAACATGGTCTCCACCCTGCAGCAGCAGGAGGAGCTGTCGCGCAGCTTTGTTGCGAATGTATCGCACGAGCTCAAGACGCCGATGACCTCCATCAGCGGTTTTGCCGACGGCATGCTGGACGGAACCATTCCGCCGGAGAAGCACCGGCAGTATCTGGAGATCATCTCACAGGAGTCCCATCGCCTGAGCCGCATGGTTGTGCGCATGCTGGAGACTGCCCGCATCGAATCGGGCGAGATTGTCATCACACCGATGCCGTTCGACCTGTCGGACACTGCGATTCAGGTGCTGCTCAGCTTTGAAAAACAGCTGGAGAGCAAAAAGCTGGATGTGGATGTCGATCTGACGGATTACCTCATGGTCAACGGCGACCGCGACTACATCTACCGCGTCGTGTATAATCTGATCGACAACGCGGTGAAATTCGTCGAGGAGGGCGGCAGGCTGACCATCCGGTCGGAGGTCCGCGGCAAGAAGGCACAGTTCTCCATCCGGAACACCGGATCGACCATTCCGGAAAAGGATCTGCCGCATGTATTCGACCGCTTTTACAAGGTGGATCGGTCGCGCAGTATGGATCGCACCGGCGCGGGATTGGGACTGTATTTCGTCAAATCCATCGTGATACTGCACGGCGGAGATATCTCTGTCCAGTCGGGAAACGGGGAGACCGAATTCTCGTTCACGATTCCGATTGCACCCAAACCGACCAATACCAGCAGCAACGTTCCGGAGCTGACACAGAATTGACATAAAAAAGTGCCTGCTGATCGGATTCAGCGGGCACTTTCTGCAGAATGGGACGAAATACACAAAATCTTAACATCCGAAACAAACAAAGGTCATATTCTTGCGGTACAATAGACCCAGAACATCAGAAGGAGGTATCTCGTATGGATGAGTTTAACACGAATACATCGCAGAATTCCAATGAACAAGAACCGACAACCCCGTTCCAGACACCGGTTCGCGGATCCTCGCCGGGCGGCTCCCAGCATCAGGACAGCACACAGCGCACAAGCGGCGGTTCGACCGGAGGAAATCCCTATCAGCAGAATCCGTATTCCCAGAATACAAACGGATCACAGAATCCGAACGGCGGGAATCCCTATGGACAGTGGGGACCTCCGGGCGGACACAATCAGAAGAAACCGAAAAAGCCGAAGAAGGATATGCCGGGTCTGAAGATTCTCGCGCTCGGCGTGGTTGTCGCCCTTGTCGCGTTTGTCGGCGGCGTCGCTGTGAGCGGCGGTCTGAAGCCGGATTCCGCACTGGCGGGCAAGATTGACAGCGGAAGCGCGGCGGCGGAGGAGACGCAGCCGGAGACTTCCACCAAGCTCCAGATCAGCGACACGCAGACAACGGGCGAGGGTGAGGATGCGGACGACGGAAAGACCAGCACGCAGATCTACAAGGAGGTCTCCCCGTCTATTGTCAGCATTATTGCGGACGATATCACGATCGGCGCGGAGGCATCCGGCTCGGGCGTCATCATGAGTGAGGACGGCTATGTCATCACCAACCAGCATGTCGTGGACGGAAGCAACAAGTTTACCGTTTTGATGAACGACGGCACGCAGTATGAGGCGGAGCTCATCGGCGAGGACGCCAAGACTGACCTCGCGGTGCTGCGCATCGATCCCAAGGAAGATCTCCGGCCGGCAGAGTTTGGCAATTCGGATAAGCTGGCGGTCGGCGACCGCTGCTATGCGATCGGCTCGCCGGGCGGTGTCGAGTATCAGAATACGTTTACCGGCGGATATGTCTCCGCAATCAACCGCGACGTCACGATCAACGACCGCGTCATGACGCTCATTCAGACGGATGCGGCGATCAATCCGGGTTCCTCCGGCGGCGCGCTGATCAACAAGTACGGTCAGGTTGTCGGCATCACCTCCTCCAAGCTGTCCTCCAGCTCCATGAGCGAGGCGAGCTTTGAGGGCATGGGATTTGCCATTCCGATGTCCACGGTCGAGGAAATCGTCAATGAGCTGATTGCAAACGGTAAAGTAGTCGGCCGTCCTGCGATCGGCATCAGCGGTTACGACGTCGACGAGGATACGGCACGGTACTATGACGTCCCGCAGGGCGTTCTGATCTCCAGCGTCGACGAGGCATCGGATGCCTACAAGCAGGGCGTTCAGGCAAATGACATCATCATCAAGGTCAACGGCAAAAAGATCACCTGCATGAGCGACATCAATGAGATCAAGGAAGGCTACTCTGCGGGCGATGAGATGACGCTGACGGTCTATCGCTCTGGTAAGACCAAGGACATTAAGATCACACTGATGGATGAATCTGATCTGGACAGTAGTCAGGGAAGCTCCCAGCAGTCCGAGGAACCACAGCAGGACGGCGGATATGGCTACGGCTACGGTTACGGTACCAATCCGTTTGGCGGCTACGGCTATTGATTTACACAAAAAAACTCCATCCCAAACGGGATGGAGTTTTTTTGCGGCATAACTTATGTTTGATTCTGCGCGGCACTGCGCACGCCGAGAATGTTGTAGGTCAGCACGGAGACCAGCACGATTGCCGCGCCGGCCAGAGAGACCGGCGTGATGGTCTCGCCCCAGAAAACCGCGACCAAAACCGGATTGAGCACGGGTTCGATGCCGTTGATGAGGGAGGCGGACAGCGGATTGGTGTGCTTTGTGCCGATGGAAAAGCAGATGTACGCCGCACCTACCTGAAACACACCGAGCAGAAGGACGGCGATGAGTGTCTGTGTTTCGAAATTGGTCTCCTGCACGACAAGCGGGGAGAGACAGGCGGCGGAGATCATCTGACCGAAGAACAGAGAGGACAGGCTGTCGCCGTTGGGAAACTGATTGAGCAGAAACAGAATGGCATAGAACATGCCGGACAGCACAGCGCAGATATTTCCGGCCGGACTGCCGGCGGAGACGCTGTCGAGGAAGAAGCACAGGATGCCGGCAAAGACTGCGGCGGCGGTGATCAGATCGCGGCGGGTTGGGCGGACGCGGAACAGCACCGCCATGAACAGGATGATCCACACCGGCGCAGTATATTGAAGGATGATGGTATTGGCGGCGGTAGTGAGTTTGTTGGCGACCACGTACAGCGTCGTCATGGCAAATGTACTGACCGCACCGAGCAGAACCGTCCGATTCCAGATCAGCCGATGATGGGTGAGCTTGAGAAAGACGGCAAAGACGACCAGACTGAGCAGACTGCGTGCGCCGTTGATGGCGAGCGGTGACCACGGGATCAGCTTGCAGAGCAGACCGCCGGTGGAGAACAGCAGAGAGGCGCACAGCATCATGCCGACACCCAGACGGGCGTTGGCGGATTGATTCATATCCAAAACCCCATTTCATGAGAAACTGGTTTCATACTACCGCACAGAGCGGGGAAAGGCAAGTGGTTTTTCGCAGAACACAGGAAAAGACCCGCAGACAGCAAATGCCTGCGGGTCTGAAATAGGGGGTCAAAAACAGGTAGGTGCGAATTACTCTGCCATCAGCTTGCAGATCTCGTTGGAGAAGGCCGCCGGATCGTCAATCGGCATGCCCTCGATGAGCAGAGCCTGCGTGTACAGCAGGGAGGTGTACAGCTTGAGCTTGTCCTGATCCTCGTTGTACAGCTTGCAGAGCGTGTCGAAGATCGGATGTGCGCTGTTGATCTCAAGGATCTTCTCCGCGCTGACACCCTGCTGATCCGGCATCGCGTTGAGCACCTTCTCCATCTCAATGGACAGGGTACCCTCGCTCGTGAGGCAGACCGGATTGTTGACCAGACGGGAGGACAGACGGACGTCCTTGACCTTGCCGTCCAGCGATTCCTTCATCAGATCGAACATCGGACGGTTGTCGGCGGCTTTCTGCTCGGCTTCCTTCTTCTCGTCCTCGGTGGACAGATCCAGATCGCCGTCCGCAATCGAGCGGAACTTCTTGCCGTCCTCTTCCTCGAGCTGCAGGATGACAAACTCGTCGACGTCGTCGGTCAGATACAGGATATCGTAGCCGTGCTTGCGTACCATCTCTGCCTGCGGCAGTTTGTCGATCTTTTCGATGCTGCTGCCCGCCGCATAGAAGATGTTCTCCTGCCCCTCCGGCATTGCCTCGCGGTATTCCTTGAGCGTGATATACTTCTTCTCGTTTGCCGAGTAGAACATCATCAGGTCACGCAGCTTTTCCTTGTCTGCGCCGTAGTTTGCATACGCGCCGACCTTGATGCGCAGACCGAAGTTCTTCCAGATCTCGGTGTACTTCTCGCGGTCGTCCTTCTGCAACTTGAGCAGTTCGGAGCGGATCTTTTTCTCGAGGCTGATTGCGATCGCCTTGAGCTGGCGATCGTGCTGCAGGATCTCGCGGGAGATGTTCAGCGAGAGATCCGGAGAATCCACGAGACCGCGGACGAACGCAAAGTAATCCGGCAGCAGATCCTCACACTTGTCCATGATCAGGACACCGGATGCATACAGCTGCAGCCCCTTCTTGAAGTCCTTGGTGTAGTAGTCATACGGCGGCTTCTGCGGAATGAACAGCAGCGCGTTGTACGATGCGCTCAGTCCCTCGGTCTTGGTGTGGATGACATGAGCCGGCGGCATGTAGTCGAAGAACTTCTCGGTGTAGAACTGGGTGTACTCCTCGTCCTTGATGTCCTTCTTGGCCTTCTTCCAGAGCGGAACCATGGAATTGAGAGTCTGATCCTCGTAGACCGTCTCGTATTCCGGCTGATAGTCCTCCGGTGCGTCCTCCGGCTTCGGCTTCATGACCGGATGCGGAAGCGTCATGCGGATCGGATAGCGGATGTAGTCGGAGTACTTCTTGACCAGACTGCTCAGCTTGTAGCCCTGCAGGAACTCGTCGTAGTTCTCCTCCTCGGAGGACTCCTTGATGGTCAGGATAATCTCCGTGCCGTAGTCGTCCTTCACCGCTTCGGTGATCTCAAATCCGTCCGCACCGTCGGAATCCCAGCGGTATGCCTGCTCCTCGCCGCATGCGCGGGAGATGACCGTGACATGGGAGGCGACCATGAACGCGGAGTAGAAACCGACGCCGAACTGACCGATGATGTCGACATCCTCGACGGCGTCGTTCTCCTTCTTGAACTGGAGCGATCCGCTCTGCGCGATGACGCCGAGGTTGTTTTCCAGCTCGTCGCGGGTCATGCCGATGCCGTTGTCCTTGATGGTCAGTGTGCGGGTCTCCTGATCCGGAGAAAGACGGATCTCATAGCCGCCCTCCGGTGCGAGAGAGGAGTCGGTCAGCGCACGGAAATGGCGCTTGTCCACCGCGTCGCTCGCGTTCGAGATCAGCTCGCGCAGGAAAATCTCCTTGTGCGTGTAGATCGAGTTAATCATCATGTCCAGCAGACGTTTGGACTCCGCCTGGAACTCCTGCTTTGCCATATATATCAATCCTTTCGAGTGATTATTTGTCGATATTAGCACTCGTATCATCTGAGTGCTAATATAGTGTACCGCAAAACGGATGAAAAAGCAAGGGGATTCTTTGTAAACAAATTGGAAACGGAAAAAGGGGCAGAACCGGCGGGAAATGTGGACAAAAAGAGACCGGCCTGAAACTCAGACCGGTCGGATGTACATGGGTTGTTATTCCTCGAGCATCGAGGTGCAGTGTGCGCAGCGGGTCGCGTCGATCGGGATCTCGCTCTTGCAGAACGGACAGGTTTTGGTGGTCGGTTCCGCCGGCGCCTCTTCCTTCTGACCGATGGAGGTCAGTTTGTTCATCGCCTTGATGAGCAGGAACAGGATGAACGCCATGATGATGAAGTTGATGACGGCGGTGATAAACGCGCCGTACTGCAGCTCAGTTCCCATGAGCTGGACGCTGAGGCTGTCGAAGTTCGTATTGGCGAACAGACCGAGCAGCGGGGAAATGATGTTGGTGGTCAGCGCAGTCACGATGTTCTGGAATGCGGCGCCAATGATGACACCGACTGCCAGATCAATGACATTCCCGCGCAGAGCGAATTCTTTGAATTCGGCCAGGAATTTTTTCATTGTTTCAGATCCTTTCGTCGAACAGAGGTGAATATTTTTAAAACAGGGGGCACATCGTGTCCCCTGTCGGAATCTGTATCAGATGTCATCGGCTTACAGGAACGTGAACGCGGCAAAGAATGCGACAACGACAACCAGAATAACGCCCATCATGATATAGGTGATGCGGTCGTCACGCTTTCTGCGCTCCGCCTGACGCTGTGCGGCTGCCTGCTTGCGCTCCTGAACCGTTTTCTTCTGTTTCTTCGGTCTGCTCAATGGAATCCCTCCTGTGTCTGCATATGAGCAAAAATTACTGGATATATGGTAACAAATTTTCGACAGACTGTCAATGTCACAGCGGGGATTGTTTGTGCAATTTGTAAAACAGCGGCGCATTCTGTATGCCGGACTGACGGAATGTGTGAGCATTTAATACAAAAAAATCCGGATAAAACGCAAATGCTTTTGCATAATATCTAAAACTATGCTATGATAGAGACAGAGTCAGAGGACTGCGGTGATCCGGAGAGGAAACCGCGGTTCGTATCCCCAGGAGGTAAGGGCATATGGAAAAGCATGTGAATACATCAATCTACACCAATGACCGCATTTTGGCGTGGCTGAAATATTTTTCGGAGAAGGCGGAGCTCAATCTGGAGCGCGTCAAGATCATCGACACCACCGAGAAGAAGAAAAACGTCCTTCCGAGCGTGGAATCCAACCGCCGGGTTCTGATCTTTGCCGGACCGGACAATCAGAATCTGTTCTATGATATGTGGATGGCCGGACTGGGCGAGTGCGAGGTCTGGTTTAAGCCGGGGCTGGATCCGGTGGGCGATATCGAGCCGAGCAAGGTGCGCGAGTGCATCAATCTGGAGATCATCGAGCCGACCGCGATCCTGATCATCAACAACAATGCACACAGCAGCCGCATCGGCATGAAAAACGACAACTTCTCCCGCGGCTCGATCCGCTATGTCGGCAATGAGATCCGCGCGGTCATCATCAGCATGCTGGACATCGGCGATCAGGATACGATCTGCATCATCAGCGGCGAGAGCATCGCGGTTGAGGCGGCGATGATCGCAAACGAAGGCACCATCATCGCGGTGGAGTACAGCCGTCACGACCGCCAGTCGATGGAGGACAATGTCCAGAAATTCGGTCTGCACAATGTCGAAGTGATTGACAACTGCGATCCGGAGACGCTTATCCAGCTGCCGGCGCCCGAGCAGGCGTTTATCGTCGCGACCGACCGTCTGGAACAGGAGATCGAAAACCTGCTCAAGGTCAATCCGAAGATGCGCTTCACGATTTACACGCTGGAGATGAACGTCCTGTGCAGGATTCCGGCGATTTTCGAAAAATTCGGCATTCAGAATATGGAGATCATCCAGATTGCGCTGTCCAAGCTGAACAGCAAGAACATCTTTGAGACCCAGCCGTCTCCGTGGATCATCACGGGAGAAATCGTATAACCGAAAGCAAACTGCCGCGTGCTCAGCCGGAATGATCCGGACGCACGCGGCTTTTTCTTGTTTATGCGGCGGTCCGATCGCGGAACAGCAGACCGAACAGCAGATGGGTGAACGGGGCGGCGGCGAACATGTTCCAGAAGAACGCCATCGGGAAGTTTTTGAGGATGGTACCGACCCAGATTGCGGGGAGCTGGACGATCGGTGCACCGCCGAGAATCACGTTAAACAGGATGGACGCGACCAGACTCATGGTCGGGCACATGACCGCGATCGTGCCCGCCTGACGCATCAGACGGCAGAAATACCGATTGTCTCGTGCGGGGTCGCAGTGGCGGGCGGCAAATGCGGCACCCAGACGGTTTCCCCAGAGGTTGGAGAACAGAAATACGAACGCACCCATGTACAGCGCTTCGAAGAACGCGTCGCGGAATACCGCAGAGGTCATTGTGCTCAGACCGCCGGGATTCAGATGGAATCCGAGTTTGATGGCGATGTTGTAGACCTCCATGCCGCAGGCCATGGCATACGACATGATGAGACCGAAGATCAGCCCCTGTGTTTTTGTTTTTGGCATAGTGAAACATCCTCCTTTGATGGGTAAAACAAAAAAACACGCTGCGGAAATCAACTAGACTTACGTGATTTCCACAACGTGTTGCACTTATTATGATACCTGTTTGGAAGCGATCTTTCAACGGGCAAACTGCCGGTTTATGCGCAAAGATTTCCGGAAAAACCTGTGCAGAACTCTCAGGAGAACAGCGGAGCGGCGGCGGTACGGAGCTGCTCGATGGCGCGGCGGATGCCGTCGGCGTCCACCTCTCCCGTGTTGGGATTGGCCTTTTTGACCAGATTGTGCAGGGCGCGGCTGCTCTCGTGGATCTGATGCCTGACCATTCGGTCGAGCGACTTGGCGCTCTCGCCCTTGAGCGCATGCTTGATATCATTCTGGAGCGTTTCCGCCTCGTGGAGCAGTTCCAGATTGGCGGTGCGCTGTTTTTCAAACGCGGCATACTGGATGGAATCCAGGCGTGCGCGCTCGATCTCCTCTGGCGAGAGATTGCTGCTGTCCTGAATCGTGATGGACTGCTGCTTTCCGGTCGCACGGTCCTTTGCAGATACCTGAACGATGCCGTTGACGTCGATATCAAACGTGACCTCGATCTGCGGACGTCCGCCCATGCGCTTGACGCCGGACAGGCGGAACGTGCCGAGCAGCTTGTTGTCGCGTGAGCGCGGATGCTCGCCCTGCAGGACTTTGATCTCCACCGAGCGTTGGAACACCGATGCGGTCGTGAACACCTGAGATACCCGGGTCGGAATCGGGGTGTTGCGCTCGATCAGATGGGTTGCGACACCGCCGATGGTCTCGATCGAGAGCGTCATCGGGGTGACATCCATGAGAAGCAGATCCTTGCCGAACTGTTCGGCATTTCCGTTTTCTGTGACCACCAGTGCGCCGGCGAGCTTGCCGCCCTGCGCGGCCGCACCCAGCGCCACGCATTCGTCCGGATTGAGCGATTTGCTCGGCTCGAGTCCGGTCAGCTCGCGCACCTTGTACTGGACCGCGGGAATACGGGTGGAGCCGCCGACGAGCAGGACGCGGGTGAGCGCGGAGGCATCCAGACCGGCATCGCGCAGTGCGCTGAGTACCGGCTGCGTAGTGCGCTCGACGAGATCACGGGTCATGCTGTCAAACTCCGCTCGTGTGAGCGTGGTCTCCAGATGATGCGGACCGCCGCTGTTTGCAGTCAGGAACGGAAGGCGGATATCCGCGATCTGTGCCGCGGAGAGCGTCTTTTTGGCTTCCTCCGCGGCCTCGTAGATCCGCCGCATGGCGGAAGGATCGCGTTTGACGTTGACGCCGGTTTCCCGTCGGAACTGCTCCACCAGATGGTCGGCGATACGCGCGTCAAAATCGTCTCCGCCGAGGTGGTTGTCGCCGCAGGTGGAGAGCACCTGAATCACACCGTGGTCGATTTGAATGATCGAGACATCGAACGTGCCGCCGCCCAGATCGTAGACGAGCACCTTCTGCTCGTTTTCATTTTCCAATCCGTACGCCAGTGCGGCCGCTGTCGGCTCATTGATGATGCGGCAGACGTCCAGTCCGGCAATCGTGCCGGCATCGCGGGTCGCCTGACGCTGGGCATCGTTGAAATAGGCCGGAACCGTGATGACCGCCTGCGTGACCGGCTGACCAAGATAGTCCTCTGCGTCCTGCTTGAGGTGCGAGAGGATCATCGCGGACAGCTCCTGCGGAGAAAAGTCGCGGTTTCCCAAGCGGATGGTCTCCCCCGAGCCCATCTTGCGCTTGATGGAGGAAACGGTCAGCGCGGGATAAATGGCGGCCTGCCGGCGGGCGGCATTGCCCACCAGACGCTCCCAGTCCGGACTGAAGCCGACGACGGACGGCGTGGTCCGTCCGCCCTCCCGGTTGGGGATGACGGTTGGTTTTCCGCCCTCCACAACCGCGACACAGCTGTTGGTTGTACCTAGATCAATTCCAATAATCGTTCCCATGGTGTTTGTGTTCGTTCCTTTCGAGACCGTATCGGTCAGGCATTATGAATGCTGACGGACGCCGAGCGGGTCAGTTCCGCCGCCAGCTTGGCAATTTCCTCATCCGGAAGCATCGGCGAGGAGTGGAGCCAGAGATCCAGCAGGGCAGCCAGTCCGTTGACTGTGTATGTGATGACATACGGCAGAAAACGTGCGTCCCGTTCATTGCGCTCCATTTCCTTTTTGAGATACGGCTGGAGATTTTCCTTCAGACGGGCATACAGACAGAGATGCTCGCCCGAGTCAAACAGAAGCCGGTACTGCTCGATGTTCTCGTGCATGCTCCGGAACATCTTCAGGAAGAACTCTTCCGGGCGGGAGCGGAGCGTATCGATCTCGATCAGAGAAAATACTGAGTCGAGATAGCGGTTGTCCAGTTCGTCGCGAACCTCCTGAATGTTATGGTAGTTGTTGTAGAATGTTTTGCGGTTGACGTCTGCCTTGATCGCAAGCTCACTGATCGTAATGGAGTCGAGCGGCTTGTCCTGCAGCAGAACCAGCAGCGCATTCTGGATGGCTTCGCGCGATTTGCGCTGACGGCGATCCAGCGGTCTGTTGGATGATGTCCTGTTCATAAATTGAGACCCCCTTGCGAACGCGCCTGCGGCGGAATTCCCGCGTACCGGCGCAAATCCGATAATATTTCACGATATTTATCATAATAAATAATTGTGATATTGATATGATCGAGATGTGAACGGATTGTAAAATGTTTCAAATGCTCCTCGATTAAAGGTCAAATGAGTATTAATAAACGGATATAGGGGGACGTGACCATTGATGTTTTTTGATCAGTGCCATAAAATAACAGCATGAACATCGTTCGTACAGAGATGGTTCGTTCCATCTTTTTTTTGTGAGCGATGCGGGCGGCGGATTTGTTCCGCACATGGGGTGTAGACAGGGACTGAATGGTGTCCCAATAATTGAAAAAAGACAAACGAAACCGTTTCCGGCAGAACGGAGCAGAAAGGAGAGACAGGAATGCGAGAGAATTACCGAATTTTCCTGGACAGCAAAGCGGGTTTGATTTCCGGAACGCTGCAGCTGGCTTGTCACGAAGGGACAGCGAGCGGAGAGATGGAGCTGGCCAACGTTCCGCTGGCGCTCTCACAGGTGGAGTTTGAGGGAAACAAACGAAGCTTTTGCGGAACGCTGAGCATGGAGGGCATGTCGCTGGACTTCCAGGCAGAGGGAGAACTGGACGACGATGTTCTGGATGTGATGGTACGGTCCGGCGGACGTCAAATGCTGATTACCGGTTTCCTGCAGGAAAGCTGACAGAAGAAAAAAACTGCTGCACGGGAGCAGCAGTCTTTTTTTCAGTCAACTGGATGAGCGGACAGCCACTCCCTGTGCGGGAGATCACTGCCGCTGTGGGTGTCGGCAAAGTATTTGACAAAGCACTCGCCGCGCCGGTCACATTCCACGCGGTATGCTTCATATTCCGCCACATACTGCTCGTGCAGTGCGCGGGCGGAGCCTTCATCCGGGGCGCAGGCGGTCTCGGATTCGAGCATCAGCAGCAGTTCGTCGCGGGAATTCAGAAAGGGGCGGTGGAATTCCAGCCATCCGGCGGGCAGATCCCCGTCTACCAGCTTTCCGTACAGCGCGGGGTCGAGCGGCTCGGTGCAGGGCTCCGGCGCGGCGGATGCGGTCTGCGGTCTGCGGCGGCGTTTAAACAACATGGACAGTCACCTCGTCAGATTTCTTTTTTTCAGTATAACATGAAACCGTGCAAAAACAAACGGACGAACCGATCGGCTCGCCCGTTTTTTCGTTATTCGCTCTCTGCGATGCCGCAGACCGCCTCACCGCTGATCATTTCACTCCAGAGCGACAGACCGGAACCGCTGACATCGTAGACGCGGACGATGCCGCACAGCTCGGGGAATTCCGGCGCGAGCGCGGCAAACCGGTCGGGGAACGGACGGAGCAGCTCGGGACGGTAGCACAGGGTCTGCTCGGTCTCGAAAATGGCGGAGTAGAAGATATCCGCCTCCACAAGATCCTGGAACATATGGCTGCCGTAGGACAGCTCGGGCATATAGCCGGCGCTGCTGTCGGACACCTCGCACAGAACCGAGCATTCGGCGATGTCGGCAAACGAGACCGGCACACCCAGTTCAGGGGAGGAGGTTCCGATACGTCCGGGGGACAGCAGCAGAAGCTTTTTGCTCTGACCGGCAAATGCGTGGGTGATCTGACCGATACAGTGGGCGACGTCGGTTTTGCGTGCGTAGGGATAGTTGCAGTAGCCTGCGGGATCGACTTCAATGACAACATCGAGGCTGACATGGCGGGAGTTTCCCATGGAGGCGTTCTGTGTGTGGAACAGCGTCTGTGCTTCGTCGAGCTGCGGCAGGACAATCGACTGTTCACCGCTGCCGCCCGAGTTGAGCGGACGGCACTGCAGCAGGCAGACGGAGAAGTTTCCGTCGGGCGAGCAGTTGACGGTAAACTCGGTGTCCACCGGAACGCCGTAGTTTTCCTCCAGCACATGCAGCATCTTGCGCATCATGCGGGTGAACGTCCGGTTGGACAGCAGATTCTGGCAGGTGGCGAAGCAGATCTCGCGGTAGCGTCCGCGCTGGCGCAGCCGGCTCTCCGCCTCGAAATCGTGCTCGAGCACCTTGTATTTGTACCACTGCGGCAGATGCGGGAGCAGCTGGGCAAGTGGTACAGTGGTCAGCTGATTGGTGGTGAGATCGAGAATATCGACGAAATGCTGGGAATACCGGTGCTTTTCCGCCATTGTGGTCATGGTCGTGGTATCCGGACGGTCCAGACTGACCAGACGGGGATAGTCACCGTCCACGCGGTCGACCGCGCGGGTACCCAGACCCATGACAATGCGCAGCATACCGGCGGACGGATCCATGTCGTCGCGCCAGCGGTAGGCGCTGTGGGAGAAGCCGACGCCGGCGGCAGACGGCATGAAGAAATTGCCGAAGTTGGTGCCCGAGACGCGCTGAACCAGAATCGCCATCTGTTCGTCCTTGACGTCCAGACCGCGGCGCCTCCGGTATTCCAGTGCGGAGGGATCCATCGTGCTGGCGTATACCGTGCGTACCGCCTGCTCAAATTCCCGCAGACGCTCCTCCGGAGAACCGGAGTTGACGCAGAATACCGACTCGTATTTTCCGGCGAATGCGTTGCCGAAGCTGTCCTCCAGCAGACTGGAAGAGCGGACGATGATCGGATTCTGGCCGAAATACTCGAGCATCTCGCGGAACTGTTGTTCAATCTCCGGCGGGAAGGTACCGGAGAACAGGCGGTCCTTGAGTTCGCCGGCGACTGCGAAATAACCGGTGTCAGTTTTCTGCTGAATCCGCATATCCCAGCACTTGTTGGCGACGATGTAGGTGTAGTACACATCCGAGCCGATGTAGAACGAATCGTGCGGCTCAAAATACTCGACATATTCCGGCATGTTGGTCTGTGCAATGCGCCGCGCGAGCAGCATGCCGCAGGATTTGCCGCCGATCGTGCCGGTGCCGATCATACGCTTGTAGATGCGGAAGTAGTCCTTCGCGGTGAAATGGCGCAGAATCAGCTCCGCCATGCGCTCCTCGCGCGTGATGAGCAGGCGGCACATATCCGCCAGACTGTCCTCGCTCAGCATCCCCTGTTCGTACTGCATGCGCGCGAGGGTAAAGAAGCGCTCCCAGCTGTCCAAATGCTGTTCGGAGTCCGGAAGATCCTCGCGGATCTGATAAAACCGGCCGATGGCGTGACCCTCCGTCAGCGGGACAAACCGCTTGCCGTCGAAACGGTGCGGCTGGAACATGGTCGGAGAGTGGCGGTTCCAGACTTTGAGCGGCTGGACATAGTAGGTGCCGTCGCCGCGGTAGACATCGAGCAGAATCTGCGTGGTCGAACGGATGCGGCCGATGGCGTCGTGCGAATGCCGTCCGCGGATGACCGGGAAGTATGCCACGGTATCCAGCTGGAATAAAAACGGACAGGTGACCTGGAAAAAGTTGCCCATCATCAGGTCGGCCGCCCAGGCGACCTGCAGTTCGGACAGGCAGTCAAAGACATAGAACGCGTCAAAGCCCTCGTGGTCAATAATATTGTGTACTTCGATGGTAAACGGCTCAAAACCGACGTTGGGGTCGAGCGTATACCGTTTGACTTCCGGACGTTCTTCCACCAGCGGTTCATGCTGAGCAAAACGGATGTAAATCAGGTTGCGCTTGTCGCAGATCGCCTGCTCAACATAGGGACCGACGAAATAGCGGAAATCATCGACGGAGGACACGCGCCAGACGACGTTGTCACCCAGACGGATGGAATCCAACGCCTGATCGAGTCCGGGAAATCCAGTCAAAATAGGGTCAAATGCAGCCAAAAAAACACGTCCTTTCCTGCGAACGCGGAGATAATAATTCCGAAAAAAGCAAAAGAGCAATGACACCTGAAAGCGTCATTGCTCTCCTTATATTGTAGTGGATTCAGAATGTTACTGTCAATGGAACAAAAGAGGTGTAAAGTACCAAAAAAGTAGCATTGATTACAGTTCGGCATGTCCGGCGGCAAGGGCGCGGATCGCATCCGTGTACGCGAAGGAAAGAAAAAATTCCCCGTTTGATGGGGAAAACGGTCGAGTCAGAGAGACTATACTGAACGTACTTGTACAACAAAAAGGAGGATGTCAACATGAAGAAAGAATTGGATGGCACCAAACGGTGCAAACACTGCCAGACAGAGATTCCGGTGGGTGCAAAGGTCTGCCCGAACTGCCGCAAAAAGCAGGGAATGGGATGCCTGCCGAAGATTCTGATTGCAGTCGCAGTCGTTGTGATTCTGGCTGTGATCGGATCGTCGATGGGATCGGATGACAGCACAGAGGTCAGTGTGGAGAACAACGCGGATACAAGCGGAACACAGACCGAGGCACAGGCTGAAGCACCGAAGAGTGAAAAGATTAAGTATGAGAAGTGCTCGGTGGATGATATGATGGAGCTGCTGAACAAAAACGCAGCGAAGGCATCCAAGACCTACAAGGATAAGCACCTTGAGGTGACCGGTGTTCTGAACAACATTGACAGCGATCTGAGCTACATCGACCTGGTGAATGAGGATGAATTTGCAATTATCGGCGTACAGTGCTATATCCAGAATGAAGAACAGGAAGATCAGGTTCTGGAGCTGGAAATCGGTGATACGGTAACCGTTCGGGGAACTTGTACGGATGTCGGCGAAGTCATGGGATACTCGCTCGACATTGAAGAAATCAAGTGATCCGATCGTTATGGGCGATACCGGAGGGTGCCTCTGGCATTGCACTGGAGTATCCAGCGGATATCTGGTCGGATGAAAACATTGTGGTACAGCGCAAGTAATCACGTACAAAACATTTCCTAATACACGAATGAGCGCACTGCGGTTATGCGGTGCGCTCATTTTTTCTGTCAGAGCAGTCCGAAGGATTCTATCATAATCAGAACAATAACCGGGATAAGAGCGGCAATCGCTGCTGCCGGAATCCGGATAAACCAGCGTGCCAGAGGACGGTTCTGCAGAGGCAGCCGACGGCACAGACCGCGATAATCAGCCAGAACAAAAACCGGAATGATACAGAACAGAAAAAATGTAATCTGATTGCAGAGCAAATCCAAACCATGAATGAGTTCACCCTGTTCATTGGTCACTTCCTGAAACGCGCTGAGCAACAGCGTCAGTGCGTAATATCCGCCGGCGAGCAGCATTTTCCACCATGTTTTTGTGCGGAATCCGGGCGGAAGCCAGCTGGCGGGTTCCGGTGTTCCGCCGCCCGAAGCAGCCGGTCTGGAGGAATTCGGCAGCGCGGCGGCGAGTCGGCTGACGGAGGAATAGCGGCGGGCGGGATCGATCGCTGTGCAGGTCTTGATGATGAGTCCCGGAATGCCGGATGCCGTACGGACGTGCGGAAAAACGCCGGTGAGCAGGACGTTGAACAGCACGCCGATGGCGTAGATATCCGTCGCCGGACCGGAGGGAGCAAAGCCGTACTGCTCGGGGGCGGCATAGCCATGGGTGCCGATCAGATCGGTATCGCGCGATGCCGACTGCTGTGACGTCTTTGCGGCGTTGAAATCAATCAGATACAGGGTGCCATCCTGCGAAAGAATCAGGTTGGACGGCTTGATGTCGCGGTGGACAATCGGGGGAGATGCCGCGTGCAGCGGACGGAGAATCCCGCACAGCTGCCGGATGATCGAGATGCTCTCCTCTTCGGACAGCGTTCCGCGGCGCTCGAGAAGCTGGGCTACGGTCTCGCCGTGGATGTAGTCCTCGATGACAATCAGCGTGTCGCCGTCCTGAATCAGCTCGTGGATCTTCGGGACACCCGGGACGGGATGACTGCGCAGACGGGACAGCACATCCGGATGGTAATAGGTCAGCACTTTTTTGACAAACAGCTGCTGTGTTTCCGTGTGTTGCACCAGAGAAACCCGGTGCGTACGGTTGATTTCTGTGATCTCCCGATAAAACGAGAGGGTATATTCCTGTTCCAAAGTCATGGGTTATCTTGAATCCTCTCTTGCCAAACGGCGTATGGATTAGTATTATAATAACATAAATTGGAGAAAAACAAAGAGGGGAAAACGGGAATGGACGAAAAAAGCACGGGACATCTGGAAGAAATCCTGAATCAGGTGGATGAGGACGGACTGGAGCAGTATTTTCATGAGCATCTGAACGGAAACGGATATGCCAAGTTTTCCGCCTTTGTGACGGATGTACTGAAGGAGAAAAAGCTCAAACGGGTCACCGTATTCCGACGGGCGGACATTCCGGAGCGGCTGGGCTATAAGCTCCTGTCTGGAGAGCGCCGGACGGACGAACGGGATTGGATTCTGCGGTTGTGCATTGCATCCGAGATGAATCTCAAGCAGGTACAGCGGGCGCTCAAGCTGTACGGATTTTCCGAATTGTATGCCAAATCGCGCCGCGATGCGGTGATCACGGTCGCGGTCAATCAGCGCAGGACATGGGCATGGGAGGTCGACGAGCTGCTGGAGAAGTACGGACAGCCGCCGCTCGGACGGCCGAACTGGGAGGAGAAAGAATAACAAAAGGGACTGCCGGAGATTCGGCAGTCCCTTTTTGCAGATTATGCGAGGAAAACGTAGAATATTGCAAACACAACCGCCGGTGCGATAAACAGAGAAACAGCAATTGCGGCATACAGAATGACGCGGAGAAATCGGTTGGCTGGAAGCGGGAGTTTGTTTCTAAAACCGCGGTAATCGGAGAGAAAAAACACGGGAAGAAAAAAAGTGAGACAGCCGCAGATTGAGTCTGATAAACTTAGGGCAGAAGATGCTGTTGTTCCGTCAGAAAAAGTGACATCATTACCACCGGTGAACATAACAGCAAGAATAAATATGTAATACCCACCTGCAAGCAGCATTTTCCACCACTTTTTTGTTCGGAATCCGGGAGGAAGCCAGCTATCGGAGGCACTCCTGCGCGGCGTGCTCTGTTTGGATGATTCTTTCGTTAAAGGCTCCCCTCCGCTCTGTTCCCATCCCGTCAACGGTTTGCTGGTCACGGACTCCGCCACAATCTCCTTGCTTTTCTGCTCTTCAAACTGCCGCTGCTGTTCTTGAAACACTCGTTGCTGTTCTTCGAGCTGTCTGCGCTGTTTGTTCAGCTCCAAC